>JAICGN010000003.1 GCA_025923075.1 Chitinophagaceae bacterium | reverse complement strand
GATACTTTCAGGCAATGCATCCACGCCAATTCCCAACTTCGTATTTGGTTTTGGAACCATAAATAAATTTGTTTCATCTACCTTACAATACCAATCTCCTCCCAATCTTGCTATATGGTGAATTTTTCGCTGATCAATTTTCTTATTTTCATCTAAAAGAGAATCATCGATATGCAGTCGTACTACCTCACAAATAACAAGGTTTCCGGCTCCGCCTTCAGTACCTAATGGTTTTATTTCAGTCACTTTGCATTCCATTTTTGCCTTACTCTCTTTTACCATTGGCGGTTTAATGATAGTCGCAGGCTCCGGGGTAAAACCGGCTTTGGCAAACTCACTCATTTCTTTAGGGAATTCACAACTGGCAAGTGAGACCTGGTGAACCATTTCATAGGTAACAATGTTTATTGCAACCTCTGGTACTTCCATAACATTTTCCAACGTATGTTTAATTGTATTATCTCTAACTCTTCTTGCCGGTGAGAAAATAACGATAGGTGGGTTGGATGAGAACAAATTGAAAAAGCTAAAAGGACTCAAATTCACATTACCAGCTTTATCAATTGTGGAAGCGAAGCAAACAGGCCGGGGCGCCACGACATGCTGCAGGTAGTACTGTTTTTCGGCTGTATTAAGGTCTTTGAGATCAAAAGTCATAAACGGGATTGAAAACAAATATCCGTAAAGATGGAATCCGAAACTTGAAACGAGTAGAATCCTTTTAACCCGCCTCTTTGCCTTTCATAATTTCTTTGCTACCGACGTAACATAAATAACCCCATCTTCGTTATACGAAAGACTTCGCATTGTATTATTAAACCAATTAGTCATGAGAAAGAACCTTTTTTTAATGATGGCAGTAACAGTCCTGGGCCTTTCCACAATAGCTCAACACAGTGATAAGCATAAAGACAACGACAGGGAAAGAATTGAAGGTAGTGGTAATATGATCACAAAGGATTTTACTGTAAAATCTTTTGATGAGCTTACAGCTTCAGGTGTTTTTAATCTTCAGCTATCGCAGGGCGATAAAGAGCAGGTAAAAATTGAAGCTGAAGATAACCTGATGGACCTGTTCATTGTGGAGAATGACGGATCAAACCTTACGATACGTATGAAAAAAGATGTAAGCATCAATACTAAAAAGAAAATGACCGTATATGTAACTTTCAAATCCTTGAAAAATATGTCCCTGAGTATGGTGGGCGGCACTTCATCAGATGACAAATTAAAATTCGCCGACCTGAAATTAAAGAACCAAAGTGTGGGTTCAGTTAATCTTAATATGACATTGCAAACGCTCCACCTGGAAAATGAAAGTGTTGGCACCTTAAAACTTGCCGGCAGTGCGGATAATGCTGTGATCAAAAGCAACAGCGTTGGAAGTGTTCAGGCAGGGGATTTTGTTGTACAAAAAATGGAGATCGATAACAATGGAGTTGGTTCAGCGACGGTAAATGCTGAAAAAGAATTGAAAGTTTCAGACTCTTTTCTTGGCAAAGTGAATAACAAGGGAAATGCTACTGTAAAAAAGAAAAATAAAGTAGTTATATAATCAAAAACCATCAACTCAAGCCTGGGACAACTGATCCCAGGCTTTATTTTTTTTGTTTCAAAATACTCCAGTCACTTTCATCTGCCAGGATAGTATTCGTCAATTTGCCAAGTCCACTGATCTCCATTTCAACTATATCCCCTGGCTGTAACCATTGTTCGGTGTAATTGGGATTATTCAGCTTACCTGTTCCATTCAATTCTAAAAAGCATCCGGTGCCGACCGTTCCACTGCCAATCACGTCACCGGGATAAAGGTCAACACCATAGGAAGCCCTTTCCATAATTTCCGCGAATGTCCAATCCATATCGGAAAGATTCCCTTCACTTACCTGTACCCCATTTACCCAACACTTCATGGAAAGGTTCCAGCTTTTACCGACATGATTTTCTTTACATGGAACAACGAACTCTTCCATTTCCTCCATTGTAACCAGCCAGGGTCCGGTCGCGGTAGAAAAATCTTTTCCTTTAGCCGGCCCAAGATTTAGCAGCATTTCTTCCATCTGGAGTCTTCTTGCGCTAATGTCATTCATGATCATTAATCCGCCGATGTATTCATCCGCTTCTTCCGCCTTTATATTTCTTCCTTGTTTGCAAACAACTATCGCGGCTTCCAGTTCAAAATCCAACTTTTCAAAATGATCAGGCATGCAACGAACGTCACCTGGTCCTTGTATGCTATGATGATTGGTGAAATAAAAAACCGGGTACTGATCAAACTCCGGAATCATTTCCGCTTTACGGTTTCTTCTCGCCGCAGCCACATGCTGGCGAAATGCATAACCGTCACGGCATGATGTGGGAAAAGGGATCGGTGCCAGCAATTCAACATCATTCAGCAACCTTCCTCTATTGCTGTCCCTTGTTCCTTCACGCAGCATCAATTCCCCGGCCTGCGCTACTGGAAAAGATTCTTCCCAGTAATTCAGGAATAAACCCATGCTGTTTGGCAAATCGGGATGCAACACTTCCATATCATAAACAAGATCGTTTATCAACACGCCAAGCCTGTCATGTCCATCCTGTAGGTAAGAAACTAATTTCATTCAACAATTATTTAGTGGCGCAAGATAAATATTATGTGGTCAGGTTTTGAAACTCTATTTGGCTCCGTTGCGACGCTCCGTTCAACTTTCTGTTCGCTAATCACCTTTTTGTCAATGTTCAATGGTGAATGGTCAATCATGGAACAGCTTATTCACCATTGACCATTCACCATTCACGATCACACGCCTTGAATCCTCTTCTTATATTCCGCTAAGGCTTCATCCAATCTATCCTTTGCAGTAGTATCCCCCGGCACATTGTGTGAAGGATGAATATAAAGTTTCACTCCCCTGTCGGCTAATATTTCCGCTACCGTTGTTACAGTCATCCATACTGCAGTTACAAACGCAAGTGTGGACACGGGTCCAACCTTATCAAAATGATTTTTCAACGGCACACACGCATCCTGTATCGGTACACAGGTATCTACAACGAGATCAGCCAGCTCAAAAATATTCTTGCCACTGCTATGTCTTGATCTTTTTCCTTCGGCCTCTTTTGCAGAGCCATAAACGATCACTTTCATTCCCTGTTTTTTTGCTTCAAGCACCACATCAATATTCACCGCATTGATCCCGGTATGCGAGAATACCCACATACAATCTTCCTTATCAAAATTGTATCCTTTCATGATCTCTGTTCCATAACCTTCCACCCTTTCAAGAAAGACAAAATTCTGCACACTCATTCCACCCACAATGTTTGTAAAAAAACTAAGCGGTAACTCGATCATTGGATGAAAACCAACAAATCCGCCAATGCGTGGGTACATTTCTTCAATAGGAAGTGTTGCGTGACCGCAACCAAATGTATGTACCCAACGATTTGCTTGTATCGTGTCAGCCATGACCGTAGCTGCCTGTTGAATGTTTTTCAACTGGGTTTTTTCTATCTTGTCTATAATGCTTCTTGCATTCTGCAACCATATTTTTGCCAGCATATGTTTACTTTATATTTTAATTTTTGAAGAAATATTTTGCCTGATCCATAAGATCAAAATAAACAAGCATGCAATAACCGACAATAATAAAACCGGGAGTTGCTTCGTGCCATACTCGTTAGAAATAATTCCAAAGAAATAATTTATCAATGCGTTTCCTGTCAACGCAATTACAAATGCAATACTAAATGCGGTCCCCGAAAGACTTGAATAGATCTGACCGATATATCCGAGTATTACAGGAAAGCCTGCAGCAAAACCTGCACCGATAGTGATCAAACCTGCCAAGACATAAGAATAGGAACTGGAATAGAGTAAACTAACCCCACCGGCTACGGCCAGTAGTAATGAGATTATCATAATTCTAAAAGACGAGATCTTTTTCAGCAATTTTCCCAATAAAAGCCGGGCGATTGTTAACCCTCCCAAATAACAGGACAAAGCAAATAATGCATCTTTTGCCGGCAATTTCAGATCATTTTGCAGAAATGTAGTTGCCCAGTTATTAATTAAACTTTCGGCGCCACTTTGAAAAAAGAGAAAAAAAGATGTGAGTAATAAAGCAGGCTCCCTCAATAGTTTTATTCCTTGTTTTAATGGAAATCCCTGCGCATGCTTAGCTATGGGAAATTTAATTGCAACAAAATAAATAACCGTTAATGACATCAACAGTCCAACTGAAGAAAGTATAGAGGGATACTCAAACCTTTTTGATAAAATACTCAAGAGTAACGGCATTCCCAGGGCACCGATACCAAAAAAAGCACCAAGCAGGCTCAGGTTAGCCCCTTTATCTTCTTCACTGATATCCGAAACAACCGCATTGGTAGCGCCGTTGATGATGCCTCCAGCAAAGCCAAGCACAAATATGGAAACCTGCAATAAGAACAATGAATCGGCAAAAGCGAGGCCTTCAAATGCAACCATCATTAATAATGTAGTAATGATGAACATCATTTTATACCCATACCTGTCAGCAACAGGACCAAATACAAGTGAGCCGGCAATTATCCCAATAGGAAGAAGAGAAACTAATTTTCCAGAACTTAGTTCATTCATCCTGAATTTTACAGTAAGAGACGGCAAAATAGAACCCAGTGTGATAAGCATAATCCCAAATAACAAAAGCCCGATACAAGCAGCGGCAAAAATCTGGTTTCTTTTATACATGTGTGAAATAAAATTATTTTTTCAACGCCAACAGGCCTGCTCCATACAAACCGGCATCATTTCCTAATGAAGATCCCTGCAGCTTTACCTGCCGGATGCTGATCGGCTGCGCCCATTTCTTTGCTTCGTCATAGATCAGATCCAAAAATTTTAGCGCTGGCCCAAAAACCCCACCTCCAAAAATTATTTTTTCGGGATTGAACAAGCTCACAAGATTGGCAACCGCCATACCCCAGTACTCAATGGCATTTGCAATAACTTTCATTGAAAGTTCATCACCACTTTCATATCCGTCAAAAACAGCTTTTGTGGAAAGTTCATCAGGGCCTAATTGTTTCAAAATACTTTTACTATAGTTAGCATTGCTCAACATTTCTTTAACTACTTTCAGGATACCTTCTCCTGAAGCATTATATTCGAAATCTCCGCAGGGAATATATTTTTTATTAAAAGGTTTATCCAATGCCATCCATCCGATCGCACCGGCGATATCATTTGAGCCACGCAGCACTTCATTACTAATTAAAATACCTGCACCTATTCCTGTGCCTACTGAAAGAAAAATTGCATCACGGCAACCACGGGCATTCCCTTTCCATGTTTCACCTAAGATATAACAGGCGCGGTCGCTGTCAATTTTTATTTTTATTTTTTTATCATGAATGGACTGGTTCAGCTCTTCCAGTAAGGGATAATCGTCCCATCCTGGAATATTTGGCGCCCAAACCTTTCCTGTCTTTGCGTGAGCAATACCGGGAACACAAATCCCTATGGCTGAAACGCTTTCATTCATTTTTTCTGCTTTATTCAACATCTCATTGGCTTCCTGTGAAATGAGTTTACCAACTTCGGTTCCTTTTTTTTTGTTCAATGAACGGGTAGCTTTAAAAAGAGCATCACCATTCTCGTTGAATAAAGCGGCAGCCAGTTTGGTTCCACCAAGATCAAGTGCGATAACAGCCATGAGCAGGATTGAAAGATTAAGATAAGTCAGAAAGAGCAATTAAACTTATTTGTATCTTGACTAATAAAAAATTCATGTACCGCTGGCTGCTCATCGTTTTGCTTTTTGGATTTTCTGGAAAAAGAGAAAATGCTTCGTCGTGGATCCGCATTAATCAGCTTGGCTACCGACCTGGTGGAGTAAAAGTGGCTGTTTGGTGCAGCAAGGATCAGTTGGCAGTCAGCAGTTGGCAATTGGTAGATGCCGCTTTAAAAAAAATTGTTTATAATGGAAAACCCGGAAAAGCATTTGGAGCTTATGGACCTTTTAAACAATCTTACCGGTTGGATTTTTCGGCGTTTAAAAAACCGGGCCGCTATTATTTACAAGCAGGGGGAGTTAAATCGCCTGAATTTGAAATCGGAGACGATGTTTACAAAGGTGCTGCGGATTTTTGCCTGCGTTATATGCGCCAGCAACGAACCGGATTCAATCCTTTTTTAAAAGATAGTTGCCATACACATGATGGTTATGTATTGTATGGAGAAAAAGCAGGAATAAAAGACAGTACGCGAATTGATGTTGTTGGCGGATGGCATGATGCAAGTGATTATTTACAATACAGTACAACATCGGCTAATGCAACGTATCATTTGCTTGCGGCGTACAGGGATTTTCCAAATGTGTTCACCGATGAAAAACTCGCAAATGGCCTCGATGGTAAAAATGGAATGGCAGATGTTCTCGATGAAGCGAAGTGGGGATTGGATTGGTTATTAAAAATGCATCCTAAGGATGAGTGGATGTTTAATCAAATTGCGGATGACCGTGATCATATGGGTATGCGTATTCCGGGTCAAGACACTTTTTATGGAAGAGGTTATGAACGCCCTGTTTATTTCGTAAGTGGGGAACCGCAGCAGAGAGGTAAGTTCATGAACAATACAACGGGAACTTCTTCTATTGCCGGGAAGTTTGTCAGTGCTTTTGCATTAGGAACCGAAGTTTTTCTACAAAGTGATTCTGATTATGCAAACGAGTTAATGGAGCGTTTTCAATCAGCACTTGATTTTATGGTAAAGAAATATGGGGTTTCACAAACAGCCTCTGTGCGATCGCCTTATATATATGCAGAGGATAACTGGACAGATGATGTTGAGCTTGCTTTAGCATCCGTATCATCTACATTTAATAAAGAACTTAAAAAAGCGGGACTACAATTGGAAGAGGCTCCAGATAAGAACATGTTCGCAGACTCGGCTTTCTTTTATGCTCAAAAAGAAAAGATCACACCCTGGCTTGGCGCTGATACTGCCAGGCATTATCAATGGTACCCTTTTATTAATGTTGGCCATTATGAATTGGCAAAACAATTGAAAGATAAAAGAAGGGATACAATCATCGGTTTTTACAAGCAAGGTATCCAACTTGTTTGGAACAAAGCCAAACAAAACGCTTTCTACCGCGGCATTCCTTTCATCTGGTGCAGCAATAATCTTACTACTTCATTTGCCATTCAATGTTACTGGTACAAACAACTTACCGGTGATAAAACATACGATGAGTTAGAACAAGCCAATTTCGATTGGCTATTCGGCTGTAATCCATGGGGCACAAGTATGGTGTATGGTTTGCCATCATGGGGTGATTCGCCTGTTGACCCGCATTCTGCATTTACTCACATAAAAAATTATCCGATCGATGGTGGCCTTGTTGATGGTCCTGTTTATACAAGCATTTACAAAAACCTCATCGGCATCAAACTTTATCAGCCTGATGAATACGAACAATTTCAAAGTGGTCTTGCTGTTTATCATGATGACTACGGTGATTACAGTACTAACGAACCAACAATGGATGGCACCGCATCATTGATCTATTTGCTTGCGGCGAAGGAGGCGCAAAGCAAACTAAAAAAGTAAAAGCCTCCCGAAATGGAGGCTTCACATATAGTCATGGAGGAATTGTCCGTGGCGATTCTACAAAGAAAAATATTGCCCTGGTCTTTACTGGCCACGAATTTGCCGAAGGCGGTGATTTTATTTCAAATACATTGCAACAAGAAAAAGTAAAGGCATCTTTCTTTTTTACCGGTAAATTTTATCGTAACCCCCAATGTTGGCCACTTATCAGGCAATTAAAGAATGACAAGCATTATCTAGGCGGTCACAGCGATGATCATCTGTTGTATTGCGATTGGAATGACAGAAAAAAATTACTTGTTTCAAAAGATGAGTTCAAGGCAGATCTGTTGAATAATTATGCGCAAATGACAATGTTTAATGTTGAACGAAAAGATGCTGCATATTTTCTGCCGCCTTACGAATGGTATAATGATTCTATTTCGGCATGGACCAAACAATTAGGCATCCACCTAATAAATTATACACCCGGTACACTTAGTCATGCCGACTACACAACATCAAAAGATAAAAACTACCGAAACAGTCAAAACATTTACAACTCGATTATCGATTATGAACGATCAAAACCCGCCGGGTTAAATGGGTTTATTTTGTTGATGCATATCGGAGCCGGACCTGGCAGAACGGATAAATTTTACGCCTATTTGCCCAAACTATTTGCATATTTAAAGCAAAAAGGCTATCAGTTTCAAACAGTTGACCAACTGCTAGAAACTGACGAAAATCATTAACAAAATCCTATTCACCCATTCACCATTGACCATTGACGTTCATTATCTTTGCGGCCATAAGATTTCGTGTATGCAATTCGAGAAAATTCACAATAAAGGTCAGGCACAATTATTCAAAAATCCTTACCTGGAAATGCTCACCAAAACACATCCGCTGGTGATCTGGGGCATGTATACGCCATTAATTATTTACATGCTTTATTACAGTGGCAATAATCTTGCTTTTTCGACCACCCGTATCATTCTTACTTTTTTAGGAGGCATGTTCTTCTGGTCATTCTTTGAATATATAGCTCACCGTTTCCTTTTTCATATGGTGGCAAACAGCGGCAGGGCAAAAAAATTCGTGTATACCTTGCATGGCAATCATCACCATTATCCAAGAGATCGACAGCGTTTGTTTATGCCGCCGGTGCCGAGTATTATTCTTGCATCGGCGATATTCGGACTAATGTATTTGTTGCTCAGGCAAACCACGTTTATGTTCTTTCCCGGTTTCATATTAGGTTACCTGATGTATGGCACTATGCATTATGCTATTCATGCGTGGAATCCTCCCTTTAAATGGATGAAACCACTCTGGAGAAATCATCATCTTCATCATTATAAAAACGAGCATAATGGTTATGGCGTAAGCTCTACCATTTGGGACCATGTATTTGGAACCATGTTCGATTTGAAAAATGAAAAAGAGGATAAGGAGAAGGTGAAGGAGCTGATGTTTGAGAAAAAGAACTGAAGTCAGAAGTCTGGGGACAGAAGTATGATATTCCCAACCCATTCCGACTTCATACGTCGGACCTCATAATTCAGATCTCACCATTTTTCATCATCACTAATATTTTCATCCCGTTTGCTGAATTGCTGACGTGATTTTATTTTTTCTTTCTGTCTTTCGATCATCAAATCTGCGATTATTAACCCTGCGTCAGTTCCCGGATTATCGCTAAGCAATTGTTTCAATTTTGTTTCATTTACATCCATCCTGTAAAGAATTGCCACTAATTTTTGAAATTGGGTATTCACTAACTCATTTATCTTATCCGCCAGTACCTGTTTAGCAAAAGGATAATCCTTTTCTTTCAAAGAAATACCCAGCTCTTTTGAAACTTCGTTTATGACGCCTTCATCTTTCATTGATCAAATTTACCCAATATGCCTGAGCTAATTATCTCAAATGACCTGATGCTTGCTACAAAAAGAGCTGGACCGATAGCTTCATTTTAATACCTTTCAATTACTCCGAGATTAAACAAGGCAAAATCATATTTCACGGGGTCATTTTTATCCAATTGCCGTAATGCGTCCGTAAGTTCAAGTGCTGCAAGCCAGTCGACCTGCTTTCTTTTAAGCAATCCTAATTTTTTAGCCACTCTTGCCACATGTACATCAATCGGGCAAATGAGTTGCGAGGGTGAAACATTTCTCCATAAACCGAAGTCGACACCATTGGCATCATGTCTTACCATCCAACGCAAAAACATATTCAGCCTTTTGCAGGTTGATTTTTGTAATGGAGAGGAAATATGTTTTTCCGTTCTTCTTAGATGTTCAAATGAAAAGAAATTGTTCTTAAAGAGTATCAGACCCTGCTCGGCATTGAGATCCCCGGCAGGGAAGAATGCTGCCTCCAAAGAATCATATTTTACGTAGTGCTGATGTAGAAATTCAAGAAAATAATAGAGATCATCGGTGTTGAACGTACGATGCCTGAACCCTTTTAAATTTTGTAAATGTTCGGGCTGATAGCTTTTTATGAATGCATACGGTGCATTATCCATTCGCTGCATCAACTCCTTACTCTTGTTGATGATAGTTGTTCTGTTTCCCCATGCAAAAACAGCTGCGAAGAAAGCTGCAATTTCAATATCCTGTTTTCGTGTGAAGAGATGAGGAATCGCTATAGGATCGTCCTGAATAAACGCGGGACGGTTATATTCTTTTACCTTGCTGTCAAGAAATTCTTTTATATGCACCGGCATCATGCAAAATTAAGAGTCAGTTTTGTGAAACTAACAAATATACCTGCTGCGACACCGGTGCCATGATTTAGACAGGATTCTGGCCGCGGATAAGACGTAATATAATCGCAATTACGGCTATCACCAGTAATACATGAATGATGGAGCCAGCATTAAAAACGAAAAATCCAAGTAGCCAGCCTATGATAAGAATCACAGCGACTACGTACAAAAGTGAGCCACCCATAGTTTTAAAGTTTTATTACTACAAGTTTGCAATGACCATACCAAAGTAAATTTGCCTCGCTCGAGATAAAAACGATAGAAACTTATCTGTAGTTCTGAACAATGAGTATTTTTTACCCCACTCTTTCCAAAAAGACCATTTTATCCAATTGCCCTATTCAAATCTTCAATCAGGTCATCTGCATCTTCAATCCCAACGCTTAAGCGAATCAACGAATCAGTTAAGCCATTTTTGATTCTTTCTTCTTTTGGTATTGATGCGTGCGTCATACTTGCCGGGTGATTGATTAGACTTTCAACACCTCCAAGACTTTCAGCCAATGAAAAAAGTTTCGTTGAGGAAAGCACTCTCATGGCTTCTTCAACACTGTCATTTTTTAATACAAAACTTAGCATACCACCAAAATCACGCATTTGCTTTTTTGCCACCGCATACCCTGGATGATCTTCAAAACCCGGCCAATACACCTTTCCGATTTTTGGATGCCTTCTTAGCCACTGCGCAATTTTTGCTCCGTTCTCACAATGGGCTTTCATCCTGACGTGGAGGGTTTTTATTCCGCGTAATACAAGAAAACAATCCATGGGACCAGGTACCGCTCCACAACTTTTTTGAATAAAATATAGCTTATCTCTTAGCTCAGGACTGTTCATCATCAGGCAACCTTGTATCACGTCGCTATGCCCCCCAAGATATTTGGTGACCGAATGCATTATGATGTCGGCGCCCAGGTCAATAGGATTTTGCAAATAGGGCGAAGCAAACGTATTATCCACTGCCAATAAAATGTCTTTCGGTTTTGTAATTGCTGCGACTGCTGAAATATCGGTAATATTCATCAATGGATTGGTCGGTGTCTCTAACCAAACCAGTTTTGTCTGATTGTTTATAGCTTTTGAAATATTGGAAACCTTCGTTGTGTCAACATAAATAAATTTGATACCAAATTTCTCAAACACTTTCGTAAACAAGCGATAAGTACCACCATACATATCATTAGCACAGATCACTTCATCTCCTGGTGCTAATAATTTTATTACTGCATCTGTGGCAGCTACGCCACTGCTGAAAGCCAACGCATAATTTGCATTTTCAATTTCTGCGAAAGCTCTTTCCAATGCGGTACGTGTAGGATTTTGGCTGCGGGCATATTCATAACCTTTGTGTTTTCCAGGAGCTGCCTGTACATAGGTACTGGTTTGATAGATCGGTGTCATTATAGCGCCAGTGGAAGGATCAGGTTCGGTGCCGGCATGAATATATTTTGTTGCTTCTTTCATGTGTATATTTTATATTTTTTTATTTGTCACATGGTCCCGCCTTAGGCGGGATTATGGCTCATTTCATATTAGAATTTTGAATGAGTGCAAAGATGTGAAATATCGGTCAAATCAGTGTTTACCATTCATCATCATCAAATCTTCACTTAACAAACGCTTAACCTATGATTGAGAGCTTTTTTAATCATGCTTCGGCATACTGAACATATTTTTAAAGCCCTCTTTTTAATGCCTCAGCCTTATTATGATTTTTTTACAGGTACCCGGATAATAATCTTCATTTACCGGTAGCAGATAACTGCTTGTCCCTGGATTTATAGTAACCTAACTTTAAATCAATCAAAAATCTTTAACCCAAAAAGTATAACCATGAAAAAGATAATAGTTTTTGTATGCCTGTTTGCCGCACTTGGCGCTGCGGCCGCTGCCCCTCCTGAAGTAAATGAAAAAGTACTTAAAGCCTTTGAATCAACATTTGTTAAAGCCAAGGATGTTGTATGGCATGAAATGGCAAATTATTACGAAGCCCATTTCAAACAATCAGAAATTGCAACAAGGGCATTTTATGATATGGATGGGAACCTTCTCCGCACTACCCGTTATTATGGCGAGGAAAATCTCCCAATCAATGTTCTTACGAAAATTAAGAAGAAGTATGTTGGAAAATCTATATATGGTGTAACCGAATCTGCAACTGAGGAGGAGGTTAAATATCATGTAGTGCTTCAGGATGAGAAAAACTGGTATATTATTATAGCCGATGGCCTGGGATCTCTCGAGCTATCAAAAAAATATAGAAAAGCTTAGCCTGGCAGGGCATTAAGTGCAATTAGTATTCCGATGTAAATGGCCGTTTCAATAATGAAGCGGCTATTTTATTTAAACAAAAATGAAGAGGTGAGATAACGCCAGTCATAATTGGCCGCTTCATGTGCCGCCTTTGGTTCAATTTTTTCGCTTTTTGTTTCAGGCTTTAAAATTTTTTCTTCAATAAGTGTTTGTTTGGCGGTCGTGATCAGTTGCTGGATATTATTGTTTTGCATCCATTGTTGTTGCGGCGGCTCAAAACCTGTTTTATCCCTTCTCCATGTTATTTCAGCGGGCAGATGCTTCTCCATAGTTTTCCTGAGCAGCCACTTTGTCCAGCCATCTCTAATCTTAAAATTTGCAGGCAATGAGAAAACAAATTCGACCAACTCATGATTTAGGAATGGCAGGCGAACCTCCCGGCCATGTGCCATTGAGTTTCTGTCTGCATACCGCAACAATTCTTCCAACCCATGCATACAAGTATTAAAATACAGAACTCCGTTCAGGCTGAATATTTCAGGTGTAATGTAATAGGCTTCCTTACTTTGAAGAAGAGTAAAATCCTTTGTGAGGTCCTCGTGTTTCAGGGCATTTAATAAGTATTGTCTTTCCAAAACTATTGTTGCAAACTCGGGAAACAACGCTGCAACTCTGTTCTTCCAACCAAATTTTTCGGTGACACCCTTTTCTTTTGCAGCTTGCAATTCATGGCTTGATAACAATTTCCTTTTTCTATAGAGCTCCTGCCAATACCATTTATAGTATTTATGATAGCCTGCCAGGGTTTCATCGGCACCCTGACCATCAAGCAAAACTTTTATTCCCTGTTGCTTTGCCATTTCATACACCTTATACTGTGCATAAATACTGGCAGAGCTAAAAGGTTCTTCCTGGTAATAGAAAAGTTTTTCAAGATCGTTAAATAAAGAGGCTGCATCAGGTGTTGTTGTGAAATGCTGTAACTTAAATTTATCAGCCACCAGTTTTGCAAACATGGATTCATCTTTTTCAAAGCCCGGAAAGACGGATGAGAAAGCAGCCCCCGCCAAACCTCCCCCAACGGGGGAGGCTTTTTGAACATTCAATATGGTTGCTACAATTGAGGAACTGTCTAATCCTCCGCTCAAACTTGTACCAATTGACACATCGCTTCTTAGTCTTCTTTTTACTGATTGCTGAAAAAGGAAGCTAAACTGTTCCATCGCTTCGGCATCTGTAATTTTTTTGTTTTCATTTTCAATCTCGATATCCCAGTAATTAGTAATTGACAATTTGAAGCCAGGGATTGAAAATTTTAGAAATGAAGCCGGGGGCAGTTTAGAAACATCTTCAAAGAAAGTTTCTTCCGGGATATTTGGATTATCAACATAACCAATCGTTAGATAATTAAAAAGCAGCTTTAAATTTACTGTTCTTTTGATGCCTGCTGCCCACAGGGCTTTCATTTCTGAGGCAAAAACAAATTGTTCACTGTCTAAAAAATAAAAAAATGGTTTTTCTCCGAACCGGTCTCTTGCCGCAAACAACTCTTTTTGCTTTTCATCCCAGATAGCAAAAGCAAACATACCGTCAAAATAGTCAACACATTCTTCTCCCCAACAATCGTAAGCTGCCACTATTACTTCCGTATCTGTTTTTGAAAAGAATGAATAACCCTTTGCTTGTAACTCCTTTTTGATCTCAACATAATTATAGACCTCACCATTATGAATAATAGTATAACGGTTCAGATAATGCATGGGCTGGTTCCCTGCATTACTTAGATCAATGACGGAAAGACGACGATTTCCCAGTGCTGTTGTATTATCAGTATTTGTCCAATGTCCTTCTGCATCGGGCCCCCGGTGCACCAGTGAATCGGTCATTTTTTTTATCCGATCAGCCGTTACAAACAGCGGGTTGGATGATATAATGCCTGCAATACCACACATAATGTAAAGTAAGTGAATAAATAGCTGAATAGCGAACAGGACGTAGATGAGCCGAAAGCTATCGGCTGCGACCCTTCCACTTCGGGTCCCTTAAGGCAGTATCAGTGTCTGATAATTCCGAGGCCTACCGGTGGCGACGCAATTTGATGAATACAGAATAGCAAGGCGAACCATTCGGATTCTCAGGGAAGGATGTCCGTCTAAGTAAAGCGTGATCAAGGGCGGAAGGGGGATGACAACATTATCTTAAAAACTTACAGGCAACCTTGCTTTTACATCATCCCAAAGAAAAATAACTTCAGCGTTTTTATCAGATCGTTTTTCAATTGCAATAGTGAAGTACTCGATAACCCCACTATTTTTTTCAACTGGCACTTCAAATTTCAGCAAATCTTTTTGTTGGTTTTGCTGGAGCCCCCAGCTGTATAGATTTGAATTGAAAACAAGGGACCATTTCGTTTCCTGCGGTATGCAGTATAAAATATATCGCCCGGGTTTTATTGTCTTGTTCTGAATAGTTGCGACAGAAAAAAATTCTATTTCTGTTGACTCATTGGCCCCAAGCCTCCATGGCACATCGTATTTTATCAGGCCATTGAAAATTTTCCTGTTTTGTTTTTGCGGGCGGCTATAAATAATTCTCATCAAAGGAGGGGAAGAAGTTTTTTCGGCCATTTTTAATAGTGGATAGTCGCCAGGAAAATAAACCATATCCATGGGTGAGTTATCGGGCACAGTGTAATGAGTAATCGGAGGAAGAACTTTTACAGGCGTGTCAATTTTAGCGGGAGTGTCATTACCCGAAGGTCCTTCCTCTTCATTGCAGCTTAAACACAGGACAGATAGAAATAGCACTAAATTTTTTCTCATAGCTTTTTTATAACGTGATTGGCACAGAAATTTTCACCTGTTCCCATGCGATGATCAATGATAAACCGCTTGCAGATTTTTCAAACCACATTGACATGCTTTCGATCATTTCACCTGTCTTTTGCACAGGCACGTCAGTTCGCATTACATCCTTTTTTGAATCATATTTAAATGCGCCCCATGTATCGGTGTCTTTATTCAGGATCATAGTCCATGCGCTTTCATTGACCACGGCATACAGTGTGTAGCGGCCTTTTCCAATTTTTTTTCCGTCAATCTTTACATCTTTATAGAATTCGATTTCTGTTGCCTCATTTGCGCCCAGCCTCCACACCTTTCCGTATTCTACCAATTCGCCAAAAACTTTTCTACCTTGTTTTTGCGGGCGGCTATAAATGACCCTGGCAACTAAGGGCTCTGTTGCCTTATTCTGGATTTTCAGGATTGGATAATTCCCCGGGTAGTAGCTAACATCCATTGGAGACTTGTCAACTTCAGGGAGTTTGGGTGCAGATTGTGAAAAAGATGATAAAAATAAAATTGTAAAAATAATTAAAGCCGAAATTTTACGCATAAATAGGATTTAAAATGACAAAAATAACTGTTTCATAGTCTTTGACGAATTTACAGGCAGAATCGTTCGCTACGCATCCAATTGTTTTAGCCAACTCACTGCCATTGCCTTTACTTCAGGGAAAAATAGATGGTACAATTGTTTTAATAAATCATAATGATCGGTAAATAAAACATAGGCGGTGTCGCTTTCACTCAGATATTTTGATCTTCTGACAAGGCCCCCCAGACTTTTTTGTACGCCTTCCCGGTATCTATAATTGTAAAGCCAGTTATGTGCTTTCATGTACGGATACATCATGCTGAATTTTTCAGGGAAATGATCTGTATCCTGATCTAGCAAATTATAAGTATTTATTGTAAAAGCCTTAAGGCTTTTATCTGTGAACTCATTCTCATCAAGTGCAAGAAAGTGGTCATATACCACATCAATAAATGAACCCGCATACAATCGATAGGCCGGGCGAAATATTTCTTTTGCTTCTTTCGTGACAAAATGTGTATCGGTAAAATTATCGATCTCCCGATGGAGCCTGATGCCGTGTTGAATTTTCTCCGGATAGTCATATTTTTTCCTGCCCTTTACAAAATCGCTGATCATGTTACCCACCAGTATACCCGGTCTGTTGAAAGAAAGGTATGCATGCGCCAGGTAATTCATAGGCTAAAGATACTTGATAGACGAAACAGAACTGGGTTTGTTACAGGTTTTAGAACATCTTTCATTTGTTATAAAAATTTTCACATTTCAACCTCATGTTTGAATAGATGATGAATGGACTTTAGTATACGCTGACGGCATTAAAGGCGGATACAGTTTCACATTCATTCTTTTTCTTTCACTTGTATTAACATTACTCCCCGCCAATCACAATTGGCTTGTCACCGCATGTAACGAAATCTATCTTTGATTCGTCACACTAATACTAAACGATTAATCATTAAACCTTAAATTTTCACCTTAACCATTAAACTTTTGAGATATGAAAAAGATATTATTCGTCTTCGGACTTTTAGTAACAGTAGGAGTTAGCAGTGTGTTTGCAAATGATGAAAGAGTTTCCCCTAAAGCGCTGGCTTCTTTTAAAGCTGAATTTTCTACTGCCCAGAATGTAGTGTGGGAAACCGGCAGCAATTATTTCAGAGCCATATTTTCTTTGAATGAGCGAAGAGTGTTTGCATATTATAATCTGGAAGGCGAATTGATAAGTCTTGCCAGATATATCAGTTCAATCCAATTGCCGATCAATCTTTTTAGCAGTCTGAAAAATGAATACGGTAAATATTGGATCAGCGACCTGTTTGAGGTAAGCAATGGGGAAGGGATTCATTACTATGTAACACTTGAAACAGCTGATACAAAATTGATGCTGCATTCAGCCAATGCAGGCAGCTGGAGTACTTATAGCAAAAACAAAAAGAGCTGATAAACAAGTTAGTTTTGGTGTGTGGTAAATTAAGAAAATCCCCCGGTTAAATCGGGGGCTTCTTATTTTGGTTACTGCTGAACATTGTATTCGGCGATAACCAGGATCGATCAACGGCGCATAGTTAATATTTTTAACACAACACTCCGCCGATCATAAAGACATAGGTTCCTGCTACCTGCTATTGTACATTTGATATTCATCCCGCACATACTACTTCGGATAATATTCTCAAACGCCTTAACCTTTAAACCTTCTATTATGAAAAAGATCGTTGTAACGCTGCTTGCGTTGCTTACAATCGGTATTGCGGCATCAATTGCAAACGAAGAACGCGATGTTGACCCGAAAATTTTATCTGCATTTCAAAAGGAATTCTCGTTTGCACAAAATGTAAAATGGCAAATAAAAGGAAAGTTTGCACAGGTAAACTTTTCGGTAAATGATCAGGCCTTTATCGCCTGGTACAATGCAGATGCAGAATTGGTAAGCACAGCACGAAACATTCTTTACATGCAACTCCCCTTATCTGTTATTAAAACATTGGAAAAAGATTTTGCTGATGCTAGTTGTTATGGGTTTGTGGAAATCACACGTGATGATGAAACATTGTACCAGATTCAGGCTGAGAGAAAAAATAGAAAGCTCTTATTGCAAGTAAGTCCCGGAGGAAATGTAATGATGGTTAAAAGGGTCAAATAAAAATCAGTTCTTTCGTGAGCATGTGGTGTGTACCCGACCGCTTAGTCGGGGTTTTTTTATTGATCGCATTATTTCAAATAATTTATTTTTGCGGCTTGTCTGCCGAAGCCCTCGATCAGGTTCATCATAAAATAGGTTAGCCAACGGCAGGCTCTCCCGCATTGTCTCACGGTATTGTGATCTGAAGGCGGCGCTAAAACTTTTGATCAAAATGAGTAAAGGTCCCGTTTCACAATTTATCCAGCATCACTATCGTCATTTTAATGCCGCCGCACTGGTAGATGCCGCGAAAGGCTATGAACAACATTTAATGGATGGGGGTAAAATGATGGTAACGCTTGCAGGCGCTATGAGTACAGCCGAGCTTGGAATTTCTCTAGCAGAAATGATAAGACAGGATAAAGTGCATATCATTTCCTGTACCGGTGCTAATCTTGAAGAAGACATCATGAATCTTGTAGCACACAGTCACTACAAAAGAGTTCCTAATTACCGCGACTTAACACCACAGGATGAATGGGATCTATTGGAGAATCATTATAACCGTGTTACTGATACCTGTATTCCTGAAGAGGAGGCGTTTCGCAGGATACAGCAACACATTCACAAACTTTGGAAGGATGCCGATGCCAGAGGTGAAAGATATTTTCCGCATGAGTTTATGTATAAGATGTTGCTTAGTGGTGTGCTCAAGCAACATTATGAAATCGATATAAAGGATAGCTGGATGATGGCCGCTGCAGAAAAGAACCTTCCGATAGTTGTTGGCGGTTGGGAAGATAGCACAATGGGAAACATATTCGCTTCTTACGTTATAAAGAATCAAATGAAGGCAACTACCATGAAAAGCGGAATTGAATACATGGTGTGGCTGGCCGATTGGTACAGAAATAACAGTAGCGGTAAAGGAGTTGGTTTTTTCCAGATCGGTGGGGGTATTGCCGGTGATTTCCCGATTTGCGTTGTTCCGATGATGTACCAGGATCTTGAATGGCATGATGTTCCATTTTGGAATTATTTCTGCCAGATAAGTGATTCAACAACTTCATTTGGTTCTTATTCCGGTGCCGTTCCAAATGAAAAAATTACCTGGGGCAAATTAGGAATTGACACGCCGAAATATATTATCGAAAGTGATGCAACAATTGTAGCGCCTTTGATATTCGCTTATTTGTTGGGATGGTGAATTTGTGTATGATAGCTTTTCACGTGACCAGCATTTGAAATTTCTATTCACCACTCGTTGCGGCGTTTCATTCGTCATATTCTTCCTGGTGGAGCAATAAAAAAACCCCGGATTTATCCGGGGTTTTTTTATAAAGAAGGTAAGGATTAGCGTCTTCGATCTGGGCGATCTTCACGACGATCTCTTTTGTTTTCAAGGCGATCACGGATATCTTCTTTCCGATCTCTCACATCTTCTCTTCTGTCACGTATATCTTCACGACGATCTCCTACGCCACCGTCTTTTCTCCTGTCTGTTACATTTTCCTTTCTGTCATGGCGGTCCTCTGTTCTGTCTCGGATATCTTCCCTGCGATCAAATTTGTTTTCAATACGGTCGAATCCTCTGCTTCTTTGTGCTGTGGTGACTGTAAAAACAGTTAGTCCCAGCATGAACACCAACATAAAAAGTACGGATTTATGGGCTTGATTAGTTTTCATATTTTCTTTTTAAGGATTTCAGTAAGCGGTAACGAATAAATAGACCAGTGCGTTGCCTCAAGGTTTAATGGCAATAAAAAACGTCTCGCTTTAGGCGAGACGAAAAAATAAAAAAGTAATAATCAGGAGAAATGCAGTTCTTTTCGTATCAATTCAGCTTCCTTTGAAGAGTGAAAACAAGAAACCAATAACGAAATTATCAATAATTTATGGACAGATCCTTCTATCAGGAAGTCTTCAACATTATTAAAAAACACTTCCGTGCCCCATAAGACAATGCAAAGTATAAGTGCTGCCAATATAGAAAAATAGGGTTGTTTATTACTATACATAGATAACATTATCATAACCGCAGCAAGTCCCGAATAGACAAAGAAATTGTTCACTGTAAACGAAGTTTCGGGCATGGTCCAAAACACACCGGCACCTGCCACAAGACCAGCAGAACAGATCAATAATATATTGCGGGTTTTACGAAGGCGTTTATTTAGCTGGATTGTTTCCTGCGTCCGGTACATTTCGGAATAATCAAGATTATTTGAGCTCACTTGCATAAGGGTAGGGTTTTTAGAAGAGCTAAATAAGTAAAATTTTTTCTTTTTTTCTAAGTAAAAATACCAATTCTTAAAAAGCTCTTTGTGTTTCGAGCGGCATGTCCCTTTTGAGCATTTCTTCACGGTTAGCTATTTCCATAGCCGTATAAAATACGAGTTTTGCCCTCTTTTCCATCAGATCGTATTTTATCTTATCGGGCGTATCAGTAGGCTTGTGATAATCAGGATGTACACCATTAAAATAAAAAATGATCGGAACTCCTTTTTCGGCAAAATTGTAATGATCGCTGCGGTAATAAAAACGGTTAGGATCCTTAGGATCATTATATTTTCTATCAAGCTTCAGCTTTGTATAAGTGTTGTTTATGTTTTCTGTTATTGGAGTAAGATCTGAGCTTAATTTGTTGTCACCAATTATATAAATGTAATTAGCAGAATCTTTATCTTTCAAATAATCATTTCCAATGCGACCGATCATGTCAATGTTAAGGTTAACAGTAGTTTTTTCAAGCGGATATACAGGATGATTACCATAATAGGCAGAACCCCATAATCCATGTTCTTCGCCGCTTACGGTCATAAATAAGATACTTCTGCGGGGTCCATTTCCTTCGGCTTTTGCTTTTGCAAATGCTTCAGCCAGTTCAAGTACACTTACTGTCCCGCTGCCATCATCATCAGCCCCATAAAAAATAAGGGAATCTCTTTTGCCTACATGATCATAGTGCGCAGTGATAATTACATATTCATCTTTTTTATCTGTGCCTTCAAGTAATCCAAGCACATTGGAAACTTTGCTTATCAACAATGTTTTTTTGAATGATAGATCAACTGAAGCTTTATATGCTTTGTATTTAATATTGTTGGCCGCTGTTTTATCAAAGATGCTTTTTCCGTCTTCACCCATGATCGCTGCGGCTACGTTTTCCGAAACATAGAACAACAACGGATTAAAACTGGGTTTATAGCCATTCATAGTCCATCCACCGCCACGGATATTTCCCGGTCTGTTTGATGTACTAAAAGATTTTGAGACCAGTAATACGGCAACTGCTCCTTTTTTTGACGCGTTTATTAATTTCCCAATAGTTTGGGTAGGATTTACTCCGGCTGTTGTTGGCGATTTATAATCTGCTGGTGCTCCTTCCACAATCATTACAGCTTTTCCACGTACATCAAGATCTTTATAACTATCCATTTTTTCATCCACGATACCATACCCTGCGAATACGACTTCAGAAAAAGGGAGATCGGCTGAATAGTTTGCATTATTGTTTGCATAGTCTTTAGTCAGTTCAAAAGACCTTCCGTTTACGCTGAGTGAGGAAGATATCACAGAATCTTTATAAAGGGGATAGTATTGGCGATAACTATCGCCGTTTCCTGGTTTCAATCCGATGGCTTTAAAATTGGACTCAATATAATCACCTGCCTTTTCCAAACCCGGCGACGGAGTATCTCGCCCTTCATTATCGGCACTGGCAACGACATAAAGATGTCTTTTAAGATCAGCGACTGTAATGGACTTTCCTGCCTTTTCAAGGGCTTTATTCTTCTTTTGTGCAACAACTATAATAAGCGGCAGCAATGCAGCCAGTAGCAACGTAGCTTTTTTCATGTGACTATTTTAATTTTTTCAGCCTCATTTATATCATGGGCCGGCAAGACTCAAATATAAGCCTGATAGTTTTTAAAGAAATGATAAATGGATGAAAGGTATCCGATAGCTATCGGATCAGCAGCCCTCTGCAATTTTTTCTACCCGGCGTTGATGACGACCGCCTTCAAAAGGAGTATTTATAAAAAGCTGAACCATTTTTTCGGCATCTCCCTCACGAACGAAACGGGCGGGAATGCAAAGTATATTGGCATTGTTATGCTCTCTTGCCAGCTTTGCGAGTTCTTCGCCCCAGCAAATAGCTGCCCGAATGCCTTTATGTTTATTTGCTGTGATAGCAACACCATTTGCACTCCCGCAAAGAAGTATTCCGAATGATGCCTCACCTTTCTCAACTGCATCCGCTACCGGATGAGCAAAATCAGCGTAATCTACAGAATCTTTTGAGTGGGTTCCATAATCATGAAATGTGAGATCTTTAGCTTCAAGAAAAGAGATCAACTCTTCTTTGAAATCATATCCTGCATGATCACTGCCAATGGCAACCGGTTTGCTTAAATCAAATGGTGAAGACATAAAATGCAATTTTAAAATTTGTAGATCAGAAATTGCACTACGAAGGTACGAACTAAGAATTTTGAACTTAGAACTATTTAGCTCCATTCTTCGGCTTCTTCTTTGGCTTTCTCTTTTTCCACCCTTGAAGCTAAAACAATACTTATTTCATATAGGAGCCAAAGCGGAAGTGTCACAACAACCTGACTGATAACATCCGGCGGCGTGATGATGGCTGCAATGATCAAAATGGCGACAACGGCGTATCGACGATTCTTTCGCAAAAATGATCCGGTGACAATTCCAATTTTAGCCAGAAAATAAATTACTAAGGGCATTTGGAATGCAAGGCCTGAACCCAGTACGAGCGGCATCATAGTATTTATATAACTTTTGATAGTCCAGATGTTCTGTATCGAATCGGACATGGAAAATGTTGCAAGGAAATTCATGCTAAATGGCATCAAAATGAAATAGCCAAAAAGTATCCCTGTGAAAAATAAAAAAGATACCCAGAAAATAACTCCACGTGTTTTTCTTAATTCATTTTTTGTCAGCGCTGGTTTTACAAATTTCCAGAACTCATTAAAAACAAAAGGAAACGCCATAATAAACCCGCTTACAAATAACGAGGTAAAAAACAACGACACCTGCCCGGTGGTATCAACATTCTGCATGGTAACCCCGACTTTCCCAATACACATTTTATCACCCAATCCCACGGCATGTCCCCAGTCACATATTTTTCTGAAAGTAACAAAATCATGATGTATAGGTCCTAATACAATCCTGTCAACGATAAAGTCATTATAAATGCCTGCAACGATCATCCCTGCCGCAACAGCCAATACACTGCGAAAAAGATGTCGTCTTAATTCTTCAAGGTGATCAATGAAAGACATTTCTGCCTTTTCTTCCGAGCCATCTTTTTTCCTTCCAAATAATGTAAAAGCCATCTTTGATTAGTTAGAATCGCAAATATAAGTAGCTGAAACGGGCTATTACCAATACTTGTTATAAATAAAAACCCGTCTCACTTATGGGTGAGACGGGGCCTCTTAATAAATAGATTTTTATTTTACGGCCAACGCTTTATCAATTAAAAACGCGAGATTGGCCCTGTGTGCACGGGTTTGTGCATCTGTTGAGATCGCTGTTGCCAGCATTCCTTTGATCTTTTTTAGTGTACTATACATTGCCGCACGGGAAGCATTGTCATAAGGACTAACTGGTGTGGATACAATCGCGGAAAGTCCCTTTACATACTCTGTTTGTAAATTAAGCCTGTATAAGTTCACATTTGTTTTCAGATCAGCATTGAAGATTGCGGCCGTCAGGTCGTTCATCACATCAGCTGCTGTATAAGTATTTCCATACAGCGTGCTGTTGTTTATTCTTGTCAATGTGTTTGGACTAAGCAAATGTGCAAGCAGGCCCACCTGGATACCCAATACTGATGACTGGGGCTTTATATCTTCGCCGGCGCCAAAGAAATTAAAACCGCGACGTTGCAATTGCAAATAAGGGAATAATGAAGCATCGTTTTTAAATGCATCCGGCGCAAAGATATTTTTTGATAAAAGCGCCATCGCCTTCTTTTGGTAGGCTGAAGAAACAGGAGTAAATGGTTTACTGGTTGATTCCTGGCCGACAAAACTTCTGTCAACCATTACACCACCAATATAGCGACTTACGCCTTGCGCCATTTGGTTACGCTGTCCCATCAGGTTGCCGTAACGGCTTCTCAACTCAGCATAAGATTTGCCTGGCTTGCTGTATTTTTCTTTTAGCTTGCCCATCAATGTGTTCACAAGATTGAATCTGTCTTCAGCATAACTTACCATATCATTACTCATATCACCAATCATCACACGCGGATCGATACCGCCGCCGCCAGGACTGCGCATATCATCAGCATCGTTTCCAAAAGCAAGACCTGGCTCATGACTGCGGCTAAGGATCTTTTTTAGTGCCGCTGCCTCTTCTGCCGGGGCAAATGGAGTGTATCCAAATTCGATTGCCCACACGTCGTAAGGGCCAGCCTTAATCGTATAATAATCTCCTTGTTTGCTGCGATTTGCTGATACATTCACCGCGGGATAATCCATTACAGATCCTGTCAATCCCATTTTATGAGTCAGCTCCTTATTGTTTACTTCTGCGGGGCTAAGCATCTGGCTTGACTTCATGTTATGGTTCAAACCCATTGTATGTCCCATTTCATGCATGATGAGAAAATATAAAAACTGTTTGTGCAATAGTTTGATTTCAGCAGGCGGCGCATCAGTTGCCTCTAATGTGGTGAGACCAGCGGTAAACTGGGCCTTTAAATGCTGAGCCAAATTGCAAGCCAACCCTTTCTTTATTCCCGGAACATTTGTTTCCTCATCTTTATTTGGATTAAAAAGTAAGGAAGGCAGGTCGGTGTTAATTGATTTTACGTCAAACAACTCTTCTTGTATTGGACTTGCGCTCCCGGAAAACCACTCAACTGTAATATCGGCGCCAAGTATTTGACCTGTTTTAGGATTTACAAAACTCGGCCCGATAGCGCCATAAGGAGGATAGGGTGACGATACCCAGCGAATAACATTATACCGAATATCAGCAGGATCCCATTTGGCATCATCCGGCATAATCTTCATTACCACGGCATCCTTGAAACCAGCTTTTTCAAATGCTTCGTTCCATTTCAAACCGGCTTCAACAATCGTCTGACGATATTCCACGGGAGTAGTGTTTTCCACCCACCAAACAATCGGTTCAACTGGTTCACTGATCGCGGCGGAAGGATCTTTCTTGACCAGGTTCCAGCGATTGATCACATCCTTATAATCTGCCACTTTTATGCTGGTAAGATTATCTATTTCCTGGGTAAAATAGCCGACTCTTGGATCATCAAGCCGCGGACGAAAACCATTTTCCGGCGGCATTTCAAGAAAACTATGCTGGAAACGTATACGATTATAACGGGCATCAGTAATATCTTTTCTACCCTGGTTGAAGGGAGTGGGGTTATCATAAGCCAACTCAACAAGTACATCAGTATTGTTTGGATAAGAGCGTACTGTCTTATAACCGGATTTTGCTACATTGAGGCTGCCAAGATTGAACACCAAGCTGGCAGCAGGACCTGGAGCAATCAGCGGTTTTATTGGGTCAAGTTTCTCACTTAAGAACAAGCCATCACCTCCCACAATAAATCCGGTTGAATCTTCGGCATCAATTTTTACAGAATAAAAGACAGCTTCAGTCACATCGACATTTGCTGATTTACTTACTGCATTTTCCGGATCGTACCAGAAATTGGTATTCACTTGTGAAAACTCCAGCTTGTCAAAACTCTTCCTGATCTTAAAGATCCATGTTGTGCGGATCATGTTCTGATGTAAGAATAAACTTGTGGGTCCACCCATCGAAAAACTCTGGTAGATATATTCTTTACCTAACTGGTTTTTCTTTACATACAACTGTACACTCCCATTAGCTGTATCCTGATAAACAGTGAATAGACCATCGGTTTTTTTACTACTCTTCACCTTCTCGGTCACAGTAGGCTTGGGAGGCGCCGGTGGAGTTTTTTTAGTAGTGTCTGGTTTTGCTGCCTGGGTGTTAGCAGGCGTGCTTTGTGAAAAACTGCACAGCCCCACGAACATACCAGCTGCCAGCAAAAGCAGCGATTTTTTCGCTTGTATCATTTCTTATTAATTTTTTTGGAGGACGAAAGATAAATCTCTGGAGGGAAGTAGAAAAAAATAAAATGGATAAGCGGGTTAAGGTGAGTATAAGCAGGACGCTCGTGTCCCCTGCTATTTAAGCTTCTTGATTTTCACCATTTCTATACGGGTATCACTCACATTCATAACATCGAATTCGTAGTCGGCGATAATGATCCGTTCCTTCTGCTTTGGTATGGTTTCATGGTAGTTTATAATGAAACCGGAAAGGGTTTCTGTTTCATCCACGGGGAAATCAAAACCATATTTTTCATTGATATAGTCCAGCTCCAGCCGTCCGGAAAATATGTATTCATTTTCGGCAATTTGTTTCTCTACAAACTCTTCTACATCATATTCATCCTGTATTTCCCCAAAGATCTCTTCAAGCACATCTTCCATGGTTATAATACCTGCTGTACCACCAAATTCATCCACAACCCAGGCAATGCTTTTTCGTTCCCGGGTGAATTTATTAATGAGGTCAGTGGCACTCATACTTTCCGGCACCGCGGGTATTGGAAGTAAAACAGACTGAATAGTCGTAGGCCTTTTGAACATATCAAGCTGGTGAACGTATCCGATGATGTGATCAATGTTTCCGTCGTAAACAACTATTCTTGATAGTTTGGTCTCAATTAAAAGACTACGCAACGCATCGATCGATTCTTTGATATCAATGCCGACAATTTCTTTACGGGGCACTAAGCTTTGGCGAATCCTGATTTTTGGCAACTCAAGAGCATTTTCAAAGAATTCTGTGTTCAACGGTTGTTTTTCTTCATCTGCCTCTTTTGCCTGTCGAAAAAGGTGTTCAAGATCGGTGCGGCCAAATACCTCTTTCTTCTCATCCACCCGCACATTAAAAACGTATTTCAGCAACCAGTTCGCTAATGCAATGCATGCTGCAGCAATCGGGTAGAACATTTGATAAAACATATCGATCAATTGAGCCAGCCGGCTGAGTAGTGCATTGGCTCTGGCACGGAAAATAGCGCGGGGGAGAAATTCGGCAAAAACAAGAACAAGAAACGTTGATAAAAGAATTTCGATCAATATGCGCAAAGAATAGGAGCCAACATCTAACCTGTTCCATACAGGCTCCATTACCTTACTGATCTGCAACCCGAAGAATACCAAAAATACATTGAAGCCGATCAACGTTGTGCCAAGAAAATAAACAGGATGATCTATGAACTGATCAAGAATCTGGCCACTGGCTCTTCCCTGTTTCTTTTTTAGTTCAATGCTCATTTTGTTCGCACTGTAAAACGCCATTTCAATGCCGGCAAAGAATCCCATCAGCAGTATTGTGAGTATAAACCAAATTATGATGCGAATCTCAAACATGGGAGAGTAAAGATAAACAAACGCAGCAGATACAGCATGAGAAGAAGCACGAAGTAAAACATGCTGTAAAACGCTTATTTTGAAAGGAAAACTGAAACGATCCTAACCGCCTCCTGACACGCCTTTTCAAGGTTGTCGTTTATGATCACTTTATCAAAATGATCTTTAAATGTAAGCTCATAAGTGGCTTTATTTAGTCGGGTGTCAAGGCTTTCCAGGGTTTCAGTACCGCGGGTGTTCAGTCTTTTCTTTAATTCATCCACCGATGGTGGTTCAATAAAAAGGGAAAGTGTTTGATCGGGATGTTGTTGCCGCACATGTACGGCGCCCTGGACATCAATATCAAGCAAAGGCGTTTTTCCTTCTTTCCAAATTCTGTGGATCTCCGATTTCAGCGTTCCATAGTATTTGCCTTCGTACACCATTTCCCATTCCACAAAAGAATTGTTCCGTATTCTTTCTTTGAACTCTTCCACACTCATAAAATGATAATCGACTCCGTCTTCTTCATATTGTCGTCTTTGCCGTGTAGCGGCCGAAATAGAAAATGTTAATTGATCCGGAAAAGTCTTAAGTAAATATTTTGTGATGGAAGTTTTACCTGCACCTGAAGGAGCTGTAATGATGATGATTTTATGCGATAAAGACATGCACAAAGAAAGGAAGAATTTTTAATTGAAGGGGTTTAATAACTTTACGTTCGAAAGCTATGGACTTCAAAGAGCATATACCAAACGGAAATCTTATCGCAGAAATGCCAACCCGGTTGGTGCCGGCGTTGTTCCTATGAGGGTCAAGTTCATTAAATAAGACTGCTAGTTGACGTATGCATTGCCAGGCGTCCGATCTTCTTTTGAATCGTGTGTTTGTCTGTTTGTGTTTTTGCTAATGACAAAGCTCTTTGAAAATTTTCTTTTGCTTTATCAACATTTATGTTTGTATAAAGTTCTCCAAGAAGCGTGAAATAGAAATGATTGGTCACTAAATTCAACTTCTCCGCTTCAATAATAGCTTCTTGTTTTCCATTTGCCTTTGATAGCGCAAAAGTCCTGTTGAGGGCAGCAATTGGTGAATATTCTATTTGCAACAATTTATTATAGAGTTGTAAAATATTTTCCCATTTTTCCTTTGTGTCAGTTTTAATAGTATGCCAATAAGCAATACTTGCTTCGATATGATATTTTGAAACGTCATTTCCTTTTGCGGCTTCATGAAGAAAATAAATTCCTTTGATGATCAATTCCTGGTTCCACAGCGATTCATCCTGATCATGATATAAGATCATTTCGCCTTTTGCGTTTTTTCTTGCCGCAAACCGCGAAGAATGAAAACACATTAAAGAATAAAGTGCATTTACGTTGGGATGATTTGTTCCTTCGTTTTCAATAAGCATCGATGTTAATCGCATTGCTTCTTCGCAGAGCTCTTCCCGTAATATTATATCGTCACTTTCAGAATAATATCCTTCACTGAAAAGTAAATATAAAGTTGTCAGTACAGGTCCTAACCGACTATTGATAGTTGATTTATCATGGGGTTGAATCTTTACTTTTTCGGCCCGCAATTTTTCTTTTGCTCTGAATAGTCGCTTGTTGATCGTAGCGTTATTGGTCAAAAAAGCAGTTGCAATTTCGTTGATCCCAAATCCACAAAGAATGCGAAGGGCCAAACCAATTTGTGCCTCAGGGGGAATAGAAGGATGACAGATTGCAAAGAGCATCTGTAATTGACTGTCTATAATGTTTTGTTCGGATAAATCAATTTCTGGCTGTTCTGTTTCCAAAGAAGCTCTTTTTATTTCCAAAGCAATCTTTTCGCCGAAAATATCACTTCGATGAATAAAGTTCTTTGCTTTGTTTTTTGCAACCGTATAAAGCCAGGCGGTTGGATTAGCAGGTAAGCCTTTATAGGTCCAGGTTTCAACGGCCAGTAAAAAAGTATCGCTGGCAATGTCTTCTGCAATCTCGATATGCGCTATTCCAAAATGCTTACAGAGCACAGCAGTTATTTTTCTGAACTCGGTTCTGAATAAATGCGGTATTAATTCTTGTTTTTCCATCATAAAAAAAGCCGATGCAATTTCGCACAGGCTTACTATTTCTTAATGTATTCCATCATCTTTTGCAATTTTCCTTACTTCCAGGCTATTCCCTTCGCCTTGTAACACCGGGCAACCTTTTGCAAATTCAACGGCTTCGTCGAATGAACCGGCTTTCACAATAATAAGCCCACCGATGGTTTCTTTTATGTCACCAAATGGGCCGTTGGTAACAACAGGTTTTGAATTTTTTGTTGTTACCACCCTGGCGCCATCGAACGGCAAACCGGTGCCGCTAACAAATTTGTTTTGTGCCGCAATGCCACCTATCCAATCCATCGTCTGTTTCATCCACACTTGCATCTGTTCAGGTGAAGCGATCTTTGCTCCATCTTCATGTCTCATAATTAATGCGTACTCTTCCATTTTTTTAAGTTTTAATGTTATTAAATGGTTTATACATTAATAACAAATGAAGGAATGGATATTGGACAGCAGCAGAAAGATTTTTATTTATTCGGCCTACTTCGTTTTGACAGTTCCATCAACAAATAAATTGCCAAACCGATCCCGATTGCGATTCCGATATGCTTCAGCTCTTTAATTGTTGCGCTGCTTAGTAACCACATAGTAATCAGCACACCAATTACCGCTATTATATCGCCATATTTTACTTTAAAAAAGCCCGCCTGATCCGGCTTCTTTTTGCGAAGTATTATGAGCGTAATGCAAACGATGGCATAGATCATCACTCTTGTTATGGCGCTTATCGAGGCCGCGGAAAGAAATGAATAGTTAAGCGAGATAATTGTTGTTACAGCCATGAAAAGCAACAATGACCAGGTTGGTGTTTTATATCTCGGATGTATAAAGGAAAAAATGGCTGGGAACTGTTTTTCTTCACTAAAAGCAAAAGGTAATCTTGAGCCAACAAGCATGATTGCATTCAGGGTGCCAATAACTGAGAACATAGCACCTATAGCAATTATGATTGCACCGGTTTTTCCCATAAATAAACCTGCTGCCTCTGCCAATGGTTTATCCGAGGAAGCAAGTGACGGCAATGTCCCGATACTTACAATCTGTACTAGCATATAAACAGTTCCAATTATTAATGCTGCCAGCAATAATGCGAAAGGCAAGCTCTTTGCGGGATTTTTTACTTCACCACTATTTACTAATACAGATTCAAAACCGCCAAATGCAAAAACAAGTAGTAATACTGCAGAAGAAAACGAAGCAAACCCGGGGACGTTTTTTATTTCATAATAAGCCGGCTCAACGAAAAAAAATCCAACGATGATAAATAATAGCAGAGGCAGGAGTTTGCCAACGGTTAAAAAATTATTGACTTTGGTACTGTTTTTAACTCCTACATGATTGATATATGCTAAAAGCAAAGTGAGCGTGATGATTGTAATGATGCGGGGCCGGGGTTGTATGAACCAATCAGAAAAAACAGAAAGATAAGTGACAAGCAAATTGATCAGCGCCGCGTAAGTAATAATCCTTGTTATCAGTAACAGCCAACCAGTAAGAAAAGCCGGCAACGGGCCAAAGGAGGACAGTGCATATAGATAAGGTCCGCCGGTTTTTTCAAAACGGCTACTTACTTCTGCAAAACATAAGATGATAACGAAGACAGCAACGGCGCAAACAAGAAAGGCAGCGATACTATAAACGCCGATTTCTTTAAACGTTTTTGACGGCAACCCAAAAATGCCAGAGCCGATGACACCATTGATAACGAGCAACACCATTGCCCATTTACTGATACTTCGATTTAGCATTGGGAAAAGATATGGAAAATAGCTTTTGCTTAAGAAGAGTGTAATTACTAAAGATCAAATTCTTTTTATATCCGCTCCCAACCTTCTCAATCGTTCATCAATCTGCTGATAACCGCGGTCGATCTGTTCAATATTTTGAATCACACTTGTTCCTTCAGCGCTGAGTGCAGCGATTAACAATGCCACCCCCGCACGTATATCAGGGCTGCTCATTTTAATCCCGCGAAGTTTTTGTTTGCGTTCCAAACCAATCACGACAGCGCGATGCGGATCACAAAGAATGATCTGTGCACCCATGTCAATGAGTTTATCTACAAAAAACAAACGGCTTTCAAACATTTTCTGATGGATCAGCACACTGCCTTTTGCTTGTATTGCTGTCACCAATACAATACTCAAAAGATCGGGGGTAAATCCCGGCCATGGATGGTCATAAATAGTAAGTACGCCCCCATCGAAGTAACGATGCACTTCATAAATTTCCTGTTCAGGTATATGAATATCATCGCCAATAAAATTCAATTGTATTCCCAACTGTTGAAATTTCTCGGGTATGATACCAAGATGTTCGGTCCCGGCATTTTTAATAACTATATCACTTTGTGTCATTGCAGCCAGGCCAATAAATGAACCTACTTCGATCATGTCTGTGAGCATCCTATGCTTTGTACCCCCCAGTTCCGTGACACCTTTAATAATAAGTTTATTACTGCCGACTCCGTTGATCTTTGCACCCATTCTATTCAGCATATGACACAGTTGCTGGATATAGGGCTCACAGGCTGAATTATAAATTGTTGTCACCCCCTCTGCCATCACCGAAGCCATAACGATGTTGGCCGTTCCGGTCACTGAGGGTTCGTCAAGTAATAAATTAGCGCCTTTCAGATTGGGCGCTTCAAGATGAAAAAAGCCATCTTCCTCATGATAGGTGACCGCAGCGCCGAGTTTTTCAAAACCTGAAATATGAGTGTCAAGTCTTCGCCTTCCAATTTTGTCGCCGCCTGGTTTTGGAATAAAGGCCTTTCTGAATCTGGATAACATAGGTCCTGCAAACATCACCGAGCCCCGCAGCCTCCCGCTTTTCTTTCTGAACGTTTCGCTGTGCAGATGATCAATATTTACGTCGTCGGCCTGAAAAACACAGGTATCTTTTTGTGGTCTTTCAATTTTTACGTTCATGTCTCCCAGCAACTCAATCAAAAGATTTACATCAAGTATATCGGGAATATTACTGACAGTTACTTTTTCAGCTGTAAGCAAAACCGCGCTAATGATTTGTAAGGCCTCATTCTTTGCGCCTTGCGGAATTATTTCACCTTTTAATTTATTACCGCCCTGAACTTCGAAAGAATGCATTTGATGAATGATTGAGTTATGGGTATAAAGGTATATCAGGTATATATCGTATATAAGTCTTAAGGTCCGTTGAAACTAAAAAAGCTGGCCACAGTTCGGGTCAACTTTTATACTTTATATGCTAACTACGCTTTCGGAGATTAGTATCGTTTCTTTTTGTATCCACCGCCGCCACCACCACCGCGATTATCATGTCTTCTACCACCGCCATTGCCTCCCCCGCCACCTCGCTGCTGAAATTTTCCTCCTCGTGGTTTTCCGTAGCCGCCCCGGTCTCTATCCCGGCTATCCTGCTGTGGACGATATGCTTTGACGAATGGCGTATTCGTGAAAGTCAGCTGACCGTCGGTAATGGCTGTCAGTTCGCTTTGAATCGCATCATCATGTACAATTTCCTTATGCCAGTTATTATAAGCCAGTTTCATATAATAAGCGACCGCATTTGCAAAGCCAAGTCGTTTATCAGGGTTTTCTTCTTTTAATGCTTTGTTGATAATTACTTCCAGGTTTTTCCCAAGATGAGAAAACTTTGGGTAGCGTTTGGGATAATGAAGAGGTTTAGGCTTTGCCTTGAGCGTTTCCTTCGTTGGAATAGGGTAAGGTGACTTTACTTCAAGCTTGAAATCCGATATCAGAAAAAGATGATCCCATAATTTATGTCTGAAATCTTCAACGTTTTTAAGGTGCGGGTTTAAGAAGCCCATTAGTTCAATTACAGCCTGGGCATTAGCCTGGCGTCGTTCCGGGTCTTCAATGCTAACTAAGTGTTCAATCATTTTTTGGATATGCCGCCCATATTCACGCATTACCAGCTGGTTTCTTATCGTATTATATTCCATGAATTATTGTTAGTGAAGTAACAAATGTAGAAAAAGAGTTCGAGAAGTTTAAAAGTTCCAAAGTTTGGAGAAAAATGAAAAAAAGAAGGGGCCCCGAACCAAGGCCCCTTTTACAAGCCACCATCCTCTTCCACCTAAGAGGTCGTTTAATGATCAGAAGTTGATTGACGACTGGACAGCGGACTCGTTACATTCGTGCCAACTGCATTCCATTTTCGCTTTGTAACGGCGGTTTGTTCATAGGTCAGCACTGGCGTCAAACTCTGATCTGCTGCAATTATGTATAAAAAAAAGACCTTTTTTAAGAAATTTTCGCTGCTTAGAGTAACAAATATGATACCAATAATGTTTTATGATTTTGATTTTCCGCAATTATTTTGGTTCATTGCTGCGGTAAATAGAGAAAGATCATATAACAGTGTTTTGGTAACCATATTGACAAATGTAAAGCCAGTTATTCTCAATAGCAACTGTAAATATGCCTGCTGTTTTAACGGTTGAAAACTCAATTTTGGCAGAAAACTTTCCTTCGTCATTCCAGTGTAAAAAGTTGAATTAATACCACGTAGCTCTTTTGCTATTTCTCCTAACTCGTTCGGAAACGGATGGGAGATTTTTTAGTGCAAAATCACAGACTGGTACCTTTGTTGAATATGACTATTGCAGTTTGGTCTCCTTCTTTATTCAAAGAAGATTATTCTATTTCACGGGAGTTTATTGTTGAAACACTTTCGGCTTTTATACTACACCATCCAGATAAAAAGTTCTTTATATTAACAGATACAGCGCCTCAGAATTCGTTTCCAACAAATACCGAGATCTTACTCGTAAGACCCATCCCCAAGAATGCTTTACTGAAGAAGATTTGGTGGGAACTGAGGATGCCAGCTATTTTAAAGAAAATTAAAACTGATCTTTTTATATCATTTGAAAACCGGTGTTCACTGACTGTGTCAATACCGCAATCCATCTTGCTTCAACCAACGGAGACGATAAGGCCGCCATTTATAAACAAGGCTCAATTGGTTTTTGTCCTGAATGAATCAATGAGAAATCAGTTAAGAACCAACCATGGTGTGCAAGACAAAAAAATAGCAACCATCTACCCGTTTGCGTCTAAACGTTTTAGATTGGCTGACGATAAAGAAAAAGAGTGTATAAAAGCGGAACACAGCGAGGGGAAAGAATTTTTTTTATGCAGCAGCCAGTTTTCAAAAAAAGGAGACCTGATCGAATTGCTAAAATCCTTTTCTCATTTTAAGAGACGACAGCAAAGCAGTTTCAAGTTATTGTTGTTGACTGAATCGAATTCAGGATTTGAAAAAAGTCTTTCTACGTACAAATACAGGAGCGATATTAAATACATTGGGATAAAAAATGATCCGGCAATGATCACTGCTGCAGCGTATGCCGTTGTTCTTCCAATTAATACTAATGAAAGCATGATCGCCGCATTAAATTCTATGCAGTCGGGTGTGCCCGTTATTGCAACAAAAAATTCCGTTATAAGTGAAATGACAGGTGACGCAGTGTTGTATGCAGAAAAAGGAATAGACGACATTGGTGATAAGATGATGTTGCTGTATAAGGATGAAAATCTTCGTTCTTCATTAATCGGCAAAGGAAAGTCATTGGCTGCGACATTTACGCAGGAGAAAACGGCTGAAAGCCTATGGCAATCTATTATGAAAGGCTTACAATGATTTAAGTTATTTTTGCCGCCACCTTATAATTTTATAGAAATGAAAACTTCAACAATTACCGTAGATGTTCAGCTGAACGATGACAAAGTGCCTGAAGCCATTCTATGGAATGCATCTGATTCCACGATCGAACATGCGCAAAGAGCAAAGGCAATGATGTTGGCATTTTGGGATGGCGCAGAAAAAACGGCCTTACGAATTGATCTTTGGACAAAAGATATGATGGTAGATGAAATGACTGATTTTTTCTACCAGACCTTCATGACAATGGCAGATTCTTATAACCGTGCCACACAACACGAGGAATTGGTGGAAAGCATGAAAAAATTTGCTCATGAATTTTATCATAAGTCAAAAGAAAAACAATTGCAGGAAAACAAAGCCTAAACTGTTTGAAGTTTGAGGTGATGTTTGGAATAAAAAGAACATCAAAACTTTTTAAATGCTAACCTCGAACTTCGGACTTCAAACCTCAAACTACCATGAGTCTCGAACAAAAAATAATGGGTGAATTAAAAACAGCCATGCTTGCAAAAGATGAAAAGGCATTGCGCAGTCTCAGGGCGATTAAAGCTGCTATCTTATTGGCAAAAACCTCGGAGGGTGCTCCGACGGGTCGGGGTGAACTGACAGCGGACGATGAAATTAAACTGTTGCAAAAACTGGTAAAGCAACGTAAAGATTCATTGGAGATTTTCCAGCAGCAGAACCGGAATGATCTGGCACAAAAAGAAAGGGAAGAAATTGAAGTGATCGAAAAATTTTTACCAAAGCAACTGTCTGCTGATGAACTCAGATCAGCATTGGCTGCAGTGATTAGCGAAGTCGGTGCCTCTTCTCCGGCTGATATGGGAAAAGTGATGGCCGCAGCAACAAAAAAATTTGCTGGCAAAGCAGATGGTAAAACAATTTCGGCCCTGGTCAAAGAGCTTTTGTCTAAGAGTTAACAGCAACGAATGATTCTTGATATAATTATTGCAGTGATTTTGCTACTTGCCGTTATCAAAGGATACAGACAAGGATTAATCGTTGCGCTTTTTTCAGTAGTAGCATTCATTGTAGGTCTTGCTGCCGCCATAAAACTTTCAGTTGTTGTTGCTGGTTATATTGGTAACGCCGTTAAGATCTCGGACAAATGGCTGCCAATAATCTCTTTTGCTGTTGTGTTTTTAATAGTCGTTTTGTTGGTGAGATTGGGGGCAAAATTTATTCAAAAAAGTGTTGAGCTTGCTATGCTTGGCTGGCTGAACAAGATCGGCGGGATTTTACTATATGCAGGTTTATACATTTTAATTTTCAGTATTTTAATTTTTTATGCGGATCAGTTGGGTTTTATAAAACCCGAAACGAAAAATGAGTCTATCACTTATGCGTATGTCCAGCCATGGGGGCCAAAATTGATGGAAGGATTAGGGAAAATTATCCCAGTTTTTAAAGGGATGTTTAAAGACCTTGAAGATTTTTTTGATGGCGTTTCAAAACAAGTACCGCGGGCCGGCTAATTTTTGAATGACAGCATTCAATTAACCCTGAACTTTGCAGTAAATCAACTATTTTAGCAAAAATTAATTGCTTGGAATATTATGCCCTACGAGGTAAAACAAAAGGATAAGTTCCGCTTTGTGGAAGAAGGTGAAGGCGAACCTCTTGTGCTTTTACATGGGCTTTTTGGAGCCCTTAGTAATTTCGAATCACTTATTGAGTATTTTCGTCAACACAATAGAGTTATCGTACCGATCCTTCCCTTATTTGAGCTCGATATTCTTCATTCAACTGTCGGAGGTCTTGCCAAGTTTGTAAATAAATTTCTGGATTCGCGGGATCTGAAAAATGTACATATTCTCGGCAATTCACTGGGTGGTCATGTCGCATTGATTCATGTACTCAAACACCCTGAAAGAATAAAATCATTGATATTAACAGGCAGCTCTGGCTTATTTGAAAATGGCATGGGTGATAGCTATCCAAAGAGGGGCGATTATGAGTATATAAAAAACAAAACCGAGTTGACGTTTTTTGATCCGAAAACAGCAACCAAGGAATTGGTGGACGAAGTTTACGGCATCGTTAATAATCGGATTAAGGCCATCAAAATAATATCCCTCGCTAAAAGCGCTATAAGAAATAATCTTGGCGAAGAACTCAATCAAATCAAACAACCTACGTTATTAATATGGGGGAATAATGACAACATCACCCCGCCTTTTGTAGCCCGTGAGTTCAATAAGTTGATACCCAACAGTGAATTGTATTTCATAGACAAATGCGGGCATGCTCCAATGATGGAGGTGCCTGATGAATTCAATATCATATTGCATAAATTTTTAAAAAAACTCAACGAGCCTGCAACAGTAGCATAGGAGTTGCTGTCTCTAAATGAAAAGCCGCTATTTCATGTTAACCCGTGAACTTATATCTCCATCGTTGCCTGTTCTCCATTTGCATGACAAAGTTTTTAATGCACTGCAAATGATGAACGACTGCCATGTATCTCATTTGGCGGTTGATGATGAAGGAAAGTATGTGGGATTAGTAAATGAAGAAGGTTTGATGCAGGCACAGGATGATACTATTGAACTGAGAGAACTTAAAGAAGGATTCCCTGCTTTTTGTGTCAATGAAAACGATCATTTTTTGAAAGCGATGCAATTGGCTGTTGAAAACAGGCTTAGTGTTATACCAGTGATTGATGAAGATAAGGGCTTGCTTGGTGTTGTAAGCTACCGTGAAATGCTGAAAAAGGCATCGGAATTTATGAATGTTAAAGATCCTGGCGGGCTAATTGTATTGGAAATGGAGAACACCAACTACTCTTTTAGCGAAATTAGCAGGCTTGTGGAAACAAATGACGCACAAATCACTCAACTGAATACGCATACTGATCCGCAAACGGGCATGATGCAGGTTACTATTAAGATTAATAAAACTGAAATATCTGATATCGTCGCTACCTTTCAACGCTATGAGTATATTGTAAAGTATTATTTTGGCGAGGAATTGTATGAGAACGAACTACGGAGCAACTATGATAACCTCATGAATTATCTTAAACTCTGATGAAATTCTTTCTCTTATTTTCAAACCTTAAAATCTATTATCCTGATAAAATTGGTTTTTACATAGCAGAGTTTATGAAGCGGATGGCGAAATATTTCATTGTAGCATTTATCTCACTCACGTCCGGAGCCGTTATGTTTTCACAATCGGGTCCGGAAAGCTTAGCTGTAACGGATTCTTCGACGCAAAGCTTGATAAAACAACAATTAACAGAAAATATTTTTACTGTACGGGAAATTGATATTTCCGGGAACAAGAAAACAAAAGAATCAGTAATTCTTCGTGAACTTCCCTTTGGTTCAGGCGATACTTACGCTTTATCAGAACTGGTCAAGAAATTTGAAGATGCGCGAAAACAGTTAATGAATACTGCCTTGTTTCACGAAGTAGTAGTTGCATTAAAGAGTTTTGAAGGCAACAATGTAGACATAATGGTGGCTGTAAAAGAGAGATGGTATTTGTTTCCCATCCCCTATATAAAATTCGTTGACAGAAACCTCAATCAATGGTTGGTCGAACAAAATGCGAAGCTTAGCCGGGTAAACTATGGTATAAAGCTATTGTACAATAACGTTAGCGGCCACAACGATAAATTAAATCTATACCTGATCAACGGATACACAAAACAAATTTCACTAAGTTATGACAGACCATACATCGATAAGAAAATGAAATGGGGTATCAATACGGGATTGGCGATTGGCCGTAACAGGGAAGTAAATTACAATACGATCAACGATAAGCAGGTATTTTTTAAAGATACTAATAACTTTGTTCGTTCTTTTTTCAGGGTATTTGGTGAGGCAACTTATCGCCCGGCAATAAAAACCAGACATCGCTTTGGTATTTCTTACACCGTAGAAACTATAACTGATACTATCGTAGCTCTTAACCCTTCTTATTTTACGAACGGGAGGGATAAAATTGCGTTCCCCGAATTCTATTACCTCATGAATTATATTGATGTTGATTATAATCCTTACCCTTTAAAAGGATATATAGCTGAGCTGTATGTTGCAAAACGGGGACTTAACAATATAATCAATATGTGGTTGCTGAGTGCAAAAGCGAGCGGTAGTTGGGAAATAGCAAAGAAAACATACTTTGGTGCTCGGTTAGCGGGTGCCATAAAAGTGCCTTTTTGCCAACCTTATTTTAATCAACGGTTTCTTGGCTACAGCGATTTTTTTATGCAGGGATATGAGTACTATGTGGTTGATGGAGTCGCAGGTGGGTATGCAAAAGCAGTTTTATCCAGGGAGATCCTGAATTTAGGATTCCATGTAAAAAGAAAGAAAGATGTAATACCATACCGCGTGCCCTTCCGGGCCTATGCAAAAACGTTTGTGAATGCCGGTTATGCATATCATCCCGATCCGGGAACGAACATACTTAATAATCGCATGCTGTATTCAGCAGGTCTTGGTATTGACATTATCACTCACTATGATTTTACTCTAAAGTTTGAATGGAGTTTCAACCTCTTAGGAGAAAACGGTTTATATTTACACAGGAAGTCCTATTTCTGATTCTCCACATTTATGAAGATTGCTATTTACAGCAGGTTACTCGAAGAAGATAAGCGAAGCGATGTTCAGTTTTTTTTTGATGAACTGGCCCGTCAAAAAATTGCAGCTGCAGTTTTTTTGCCTTTTTATGAGGAAATAAAAGACAGGATCAACCTTCCTGAAGGTATAAGCACTTTCTACTTATCGGATGATCTTAATAGTGAAATCGAATTCATAATTAGCCTGGGTGGTGATGGCACTTTGCTTGATACGGTTGGATTAGTCAGAGATAAAGGCATTCCGATCATGGGGATCAACTTTGGCCGCCTTGGATTTCTTGCAAGCATAGGTCGTGAGCAACTTGCCGATGCAGTGAAGGCATTAAAAAAGCAAACCTATATTATTGATAAAAGAACTATGATCCATTTGGATGCAAGTATTTCTATGTTTGGAAATGTTTCTTTTGCACTCAACGAATTTTCGATTCATAAAAGAGATACTGCGCCAATGATCAAAATTCACACCTATCTCAATGGTGAGTTTCTAAATACATATTGGGCAGATGGATTAATTGTTGCTACGCCAACGGGCTCTACCGGGTATTCTTTAAGTTGTAATGGCCCTATTGTTTTTCCCGACTCAGGAAGTTTTTTAATTACGCCGGTTGCCCCGCATAACTTGAACGTTAGATCTATTCTTGTGCCTGACGATAATATTGTTTCTTTCGAAGTAGAAAGCCGGACGGACCAGATAATTTGTGCACTCGATAGTCGCAGGGAAATAGTAAGTAAAAACGTGCAGCTGGCAGTAAAAAAAGAGACTTTTCTACTTAATCTTGTTCGGCTGACCGAAAACAACTTCCTTCAAACACTACATAATAAGCTTACCTGGGGACTCGATAAACGCAATTAGAACCACCTGTAAGTAGCCTGGCCGTAATAAGATCAATTCACACAAGAGTATAAAGAATCGTGAAATCATTTTAATTCTGCGCAATGCAGGATAGTTTTTTTCGTTTTAAGAGACTGAATTCTTATTTTGCACGATGTTTCGGACTTTCTTACTTCTGACGGTTATTGGTTTATCTTCTCTTTTTGTTTCTGCACAGCGTGAAGCTGTAATACAGGAAGGGGAATTTGGCGTTGGTATCGGTGCCGGGCATTATTTTGGCGACTTAAATACCAGAGCGCATCTGAACAGACCTAAAATTGCCGCCACTGCTTTTTTTCGTAAAAATTTCGGGAACTACATTGCAGTTAGAGTAGGTGCAAGCTTTGCACAACTGGGCTATTCGGATATCTATAATGATCACAATTCTTACATGCAGACCCGCAATCTGAGTTTTAATTCCAATGTGTGGGAGTTAGCGTTGCAGGGCGATTTTAATTTCTTTCGTTTTATGCCCGGTGAACCTGAATACAATTTTACACCGTATGTCACCTTTGGTGTAGGTGTTTTTAATTATGATCCATATGCCATGCTGGCCGGTCAGAAACACTATCTCCGTCCTTTAAATACCGAAGGCCAGGGGTCATCATTGTATCCTGATCGTAAACCTTATGGCTCAATGGCATTCTGCGTGCCTTTCGGTGTAGGAGTTAAGTATTGTATCAATGAAAGAATAAATGTTGGTTTTGAAATTATACATCGTGTTACAGGAACGGATTATCTGGATGACGTGAGTAAAACTTATGTCAACACTTCTTTATTTCCACCTTTACCTGACGGAAGTCCATCACCGGCATATTTACTGCATGATCGTTCCTATGAATTAGGCGATCCAATTGGACTCCCGGGCAGGCAGCGTGGTGTCAGTACACAGAAAGATCAATTTGCAACTGCAATGTTTTACATCTCATTCAATTTGCAGAGCTATAAATGCCCTACCGCTGAATAACAGACTCGAAATAGTCTTTTTTTCTGAACTACCTCTATGGTAGTTTTTTTATTTTCTGCCGCAATGGGATTTAAATTGATTGGCATGGCACCATAAATATTGATACTTTTAGTTAAATTTTAAACCATGACACTAATAGGATTTTTGGTTCTACTGGCAATTGCCGCGATATGCGGTGCAATTGGTCAATCATTGGCAGGGTATAGTTTGGGCGGATGCCTTGTATCAATAATCGTTGGTTTTGTTGGCGCATATCTTGGTTTATGGATTGCCGGAAAGATGGGGCTACCAGAATTTTTTACCATCAATATCGAAGGCAAGCCCTTTCCAATTGTATGGGCAGTGATCGGTTCAGCTATATTTACCCTTATTATGGCTTTACTTCGAAAAGCATTTGTCGGACCTAACAGGTATTGAGTCTTCCTGACAGTAAGGGTTAACTACACACTAAAGTATTTATTAGTAAAAGGTATTGTATAAATATTCATATGCCAACCGGACGTGCTATATGAATTTGCAGATTAACACATGGAGATCGAGACTACATGAGGTAATTTTCGAATCGAATACTTCGGCAGGAAAAGCATTTGATATATGTTTACTTATCTCCATACTCGCCAGCATGGCGGTGGTAATGCTTGACAGTATAGCTTCCTTTCATCTACGTTACGGTAGAATTTTTTTTATCCTTGAATGGGCATTTACAATTTTATTCACGATCGAGTATTTACTTAGACTGATCGCAGTAAAACGACCTTTACTATATGTCTTTAGTTTCCTTGGTCTGGTGGACTTGCTTGCAATTATTCCGATGTACCTGAGCATATTTCTTGTTGGCGCTCAGTCCCTCCTTGTTTTAAGAGCCTTGCGGTTTTTACGAATTTTCAGGATTTTCAAATTAACGCATTTCCTGTCCGAAATAAGTTTTTTGGGCGCTGCCTTACGGTCCAGTGCAAAAAAAATAAGCATATTCATGCTGATAGTTATTGCAATTGTGATAATCCTCGGATCTATTATGTATTTGGTAGAAAGTGAAGAAAATGGCTTCACGAGCATTCCGGAAAGTATTTATTGGGCTATAGTAACGATCACAACGGTAGGTTATGGAGATATGACCCCGGTAACACCAGCCGGAAAATTTATTGCCAGCGTGATCATGTTAATCGGCTACAGTATCATTGCAGTTCCGACCGGAATATTAACGACTGAGATTGCATTGATGTCGAGATCGACAAAAAGAGGACATGAAGCTTGTCCGGGTTGCGGAAAAGAAGGTCATGATGACAATGCAGTTTTCTGTAAGTACTGTGGCGAGAAATTGTGATTTGCAGGAGATAATCACATTTGGTATCGGCGTTTTACGACGCGTTAAAAAATTGAAATTTCCCCGCAGAATCGTCAGGACACGCTGCCCTTATTGCTAATTTTATTTCTGAAATATCGAGCCATGCATCGGCTTTGTTTTCCTAACTTTGGTCGCTAATTTTTAAACTAAGATGTCTGATTTATTAAGCCAGGTCGATAAAGCTCGCCTTCCTCGTCATATTGCGATCATTATGGATGGCAATGGACGCTGGGCAAAGGAGCAGGGTCAGGATAGACTTTTTGGCCACTTCCATGGAGTAGAGAGCGTAAGAAACATTGTTGAAGGATGCGCTGAGTTGGGGGTTGAATATTTAACGCTTTATGCGTTTTCAACTGAAAATTGGGAAAGGCCGGAATATGAAGTGGTTGGTTTAATGGAATTGTTGGTTTCTACTATTCATAATGAAGTTGAAAGCCTTCATAAAAACAATATTCGCCTGCATGTTATCGGTGACATGAATATGCTGCCTGATTACGCAAAGAAAGAACTGGAGGAAGCGCTGGTTTACACTAAGAATAATTCAGGGCTGAATCTTATTATGGCATTAAGCTACAGCGGCCGGTGGGAGTTGTTGAATGCCGTTAAAAGTATTGCCCACAAAGTAAAAAAAGGAACATTGGCTGTAGAAGATATTGACCAGGATGTTTTGCAGCAACACCTGGTTACAAGTGATTTCCCTGATCCTGAACTCATGATAAGAACCAGCGGAGAATACAGGATCAGCAATTTTTTATTGTATCAATTAGCTTACGCAGAATTGTATTTTACCCAGGTCCGATGGCCGGATTTCAGGAAACAACATCTCTACGAAGCCATTATTGATTACCAGAGCAGAGAACGCCGGTTTGGGAAAACGGGAGAACAGGTAAAACCCGAGGAAATTAGTCATTAAAATGTATCAAACAGTATTTTCAAGGGTTGGGCCATACAGATCCCTTGGCCGCTATCAATAGGGCTGTATAACTTTTTTCGTCATTTGGCTTTTTCTTTAACAAACACTTCAATTTTTTACCGTTAATTTGCCGCCTTTAAAGGGGACGTTGCCGATTTCTCCGGAGTTTGAGACCGCAATATTGACTGAACTGATCAACCTAACAATGCAAAGAATTCTGAAAAGATTTGGTTTATTATTTACTGTAGTTTTTACTTCTTTCTTCAGTTTAAACGCTCAAGAACCCGTTGATACGTCAAAACCAACCTCAGTTGATCCCAATCTTATAGCATGGCGTGATGCCACGCGTCCGAAAGAATATACTATAGCGAGCATAAAAGTCTCAGGTGTTTTTTTCCTTGATTCCGCCATTGTTGCAAGCATATCAGGTTTGCAGGCCGGCGATAAGATTTTGCACCCGGGAGGCGATGAATTTCCAAAAGCCATCCAGAATCTTTGGAAACAAAAACTATTTTCCAACGTTGAGATATTTGTTACTAAGATCACCGGCGATAATATAGATATTGAGATCCACGTGATGGAACGGCCGAGATTGGGTAATTATAAATTCAAAGGAATAAAGAAATCGGAAGAAGAGGAACTGGTAGGAAAGATCGGGCTGGCAAAACAAACCATCGTTACAGAAAATACCCGGCGCACTGCCGATGAGGTTATTAAGAAATATTATGGCGAAAAAGGCTACCTCAATCTAAAGCTCAGGATAATTGAAAGCCCCGATACAAGCTATGTCAATTCTATTTTTCTTTTATTTGATATTGACAAGGGGGAGAAGGTAAAGGTGAATAATATTAATTTCTTTGGCAATGAAACCGTATCAGATCTTAAGCTAAAGAAACAATTGAAAGGCACAAAAGAGGTTAGTCGTCTTACACTTTTTCCTAAAAAAGATTCAACACTTTTTGGCGAAAACCCACGGATATCTTTCAAGCAATACATCCACGATAAAGGTTTTCTTTCTATAAGCAAAACAAAGAATTTCCTTGATCCCTGGTTCCGGTTTAAATTATTTTCTTCTGCCAAGTTCAATGAAAAGAAATTTGAGGAAGATAAAGAGAAGATCATCGAGTATTACAATTCCGTTGGTTATCGTGATGCGATAATTGAGGATGTAAAACCCTATACGGTTTCTGAAAAAAATATCAATATCGATTTCAAAGTAAGCGAAGGCCATAAATATTATTTTGGAAATATTACATGGAAAGGAAATTCGAAATACAGCGATTCCGTGCTGAATGTGATCTTAGGGATTCACAAAGGTGATGTGTATAATATTGAAACGCTTAACCAGCGCCTGGGTAAACAACTTACGCCCGAAGGCGGAGACATTAGCGGATTATATATGGATGACGGCTATCTATTCTTCCGTGCGGAAGCAGTGGAAACGGCTGTTTATAATGATACCATCGATCATGAAATAAGAATGATTGAGGGCCCTCAGGCGAGGATCAAGAATATAAAGATTTTTGGGAATGACAGAACCAAGGAACATGTAATTCGTCGTGAATTAAGAACAATACCGGGCGAACTGTTCAGCCGTTCAGACCTTATTCGTTCACAAAGGGAATTAGGCCAGTTAAATTACTTTAACCAGGAGACTATTGGCATTAATCCTATACCAAATCCTGACGACGGTACAGTTGATATCCATTATAAACTTGAAGAAAAATCTTCAGACCAGCTGGAGCTTTCTGCAGGTTGGGGCGGAGGAATTGGTTTGACGGGGACACTCGGAGTTTCATTTAATAATTTCTCAATCAAAAATATTTTCAACAAAAAATCATGGGATCCTTTGCCAACAGGTGATGGACAAAAATTAAGTGTGCGGGTTCAATCAAATGGAAAAGCCTACAGTTCCTATAATTTTTCATTTACCGAACCATGGCTTGGCGGTAAAAAAAGAAACTCACTCACATTTAGCCTTTATAAAAGTAAGTTTACCAACGGTTACGATTACGCTACCGGTCGTTTCTTAAAAGAAAGAGCGGATTCAAGTTATCTGAAGACGCTTGGAGCAAGTATTTCACTTGGAAAACAATTGAAATGGCCGGATGACTTTTTCAGTCTTATTTATACCCTCAATTTTACACGATACAAATGGTTGAATTATCCGATTTTTGTTGGTCTTGATAGCGGAAATTCTACCAATATAAGTTTGAAAATTGCTTTGCAGCGAAACTCTGCCGGTCCCAATCCTATCTTCCCGACGAGTGGTTCTAATTTTCTTTTAAGCGTACAGGCCACACCGCCGTATTCAGTATTTGATCCCACACTTGTAACTGACGACCCATACGGGCATCCGGAGTATCATAAATGGAGATTCAATGGAGAGTGGTATGTGCCGCTTGGCAGACCAATGGGTGCAGAAAAGAACAGACAATTTGTTCTTAAGCTGGCAGTAAAGTATGGATTCATGGGAAAGTATAATCCAAAGCTTGAAGTGTCACCATTTGAAAGGTTCCAGCTTGGTGATGCAGGAATGGCAAACAGTTTCGGATTACTCGGATACGACATCATTGCACATCGCGGGTATCCAATTTATCAAAATTCAAATCCACACATAAATCCCATCGACGATCCATCGCAGGCTCAAAGATTCTTTACCATATTTAATAAATACCAGTTGGAGATGCGTTATCCTTTCGCTACGAACCCTCAAAGCACCATTTATGGTCTTGGATTTTTCGAGGCGGCCAATGGTTGGTATAGTTTCAAAGAGTACAATCCTTTCCGGTTACGCCGCAGTGTGGGCCTTGGTATGAGGTTCTTTCTCCCCATGTTCGGATTGTTAGGATTTGATTATGGTATCGGCATTGACCGGATTAAGCCAGGCACAGGGTTGAAATCGGCATCTAAGTTTACATTCATGCTGGGGTATGAGCCGGAATAAATTTATTAACCAAACTTCATTACTACTATTTAACTTCCGTTGCGACGCTCCGTTCAACATATCGTCCAATATTCAGCACTTGCAGTTTGGCCTGAGCTTGTCAAAGCGTCACTCAGCTGCAGGTTCTGTAATTTTGTTCATCATTAAAACATTTCTAATATGAAAAAAGTATTGCTTGTAGTGTGTAGCATATGGCTCGCAGGCTTTGCAGCTAATGCACAGAAATACGCCATAATTGATACCAAATATATTCTGGACAAATTGCCGGAATATACGGAGGCGCAAAAGAAACTCAATGATATTGCTATGGGCTGGCAAAAAGAAATTGACGGCCAGCAAGTCGAATTGGATAAAATGTACCGGGATTTTGAAGCCGAGCAGGTAATGCTGAGTGAGGAGCTAAAGAAAAAAAGGGAAGATCAACTTTTTAATAAAGAAAAAACACTGCGTGACCTGCAGCGTAAACGCTTTGGTTTTGAAGGCGATCTGTTTAAGAAGAGACAGGAGCTTGTAAAGCCGGTACAGGACAAGGTTTACAATGCGGTGCAGAAGATGGCAGTGGCCCGTAGCTACGATTTTATTTTAGATAAAAGTGAGGGAATTACCGTTATCTTTGCCGACCCAAAATTGGACAAGAGTGAAGATGTCCTACGGGAATTGGGAATAAAATAAACAGCAAATCCGGTAGCCATTAAATGTTAAAGATTTCTGAACAGGCAACTTTGACCTTCAGAAATTACTCATAAAAAAACAATAACGTAAATCAAAATGAAAAAGATCATTGCAATTTTTGTGTTGGCTGCCGGCCTGGTTAGTGGCACTGTACATGCGCAAAACAAATTCGCGTTTATCCGGGTGGATGAAATGGTATCCCTGATGCCCGAATTGAAGAAAATTGATACTTTACTGCTCAGCTATCAAAACGATACTTTACCAAGAACGTATAATTATCTTTTGAGTCAATATCAATATTATGATAGCATTGCGACTGATTCAGCGAAGCAAACATCAGTAGTACGCCAGCAAGCAGCAAGACAAAGAGCCGATTACCTTGGTGAGTTACAAAATTGGCAAGCATCCGCTCAACAGCTTATTGAAGCAAAACAAAACGCCCTTTTACAGCCAGTATATGATAAAGTGTTAAAAGCAATTGATGACGTAGCAAAAGAAAAGGGATACAACTATGTATTTAACAGGGAAGCATTGCTGGTAGGGCCACCTGTAGATAATTTGCTGCCATTGGTTGCAGAAAAGCTGAAGGTAAAATTACCAACGGCAACTAATCCGCAGTCTACGACCAAGCCAGCCGCGAAAACCAATAATTAATATCTAAACAATATTCGAGAGAGGCTGTTGCTTACAACAGCCTCTTTTATTTTTGCACTATGGCTTCATCAATACCTATTGGCATTTTTGATTCTGGTTATGGCGGCCTAACGGTAATGAGAGAAATTGTAAACAAACTCCCTCACTACGATTATATTTACCTGGGTGATAATGCAAGGTCTCCATATGGTCCGCGTTCTTTTGAAACTGTATACCGCTACACCTTGCAATGTGTAAAATGGTTTTTCAGCCAGGGTTGCCCGCTTGTAGTGCTGGCGTGCAACACAGCATCTGCAAAGGCCTTGCGTACAATTCAGCAAAATGATTTGAATGGAATTGACCCGCAGAAAAGAGTGCTTGGTGTAATAAGACCAACTACAGAAGTGATCGGTAATTATTCAGATTCAAAGAGTATTGGGATACTGGCAACTACCGGCACCGTCAGTTCTAAAAGTTATGTAATAGAGATCGAGAAGTTTTTTCCTGACGTGAAAGTATTTCAGCAGGCATGCCCCATGTGGGTTCCGCTGGTGGAGAATGAAGAATACGACACACACGGCGCTGACTTTTTTATCAAGAAGTACATTAATCAATTACTTGACCAATCTCCGGTGATCGATACAATTTTACTGGCATGTACACATTATCCATTGCTACATGATAAGATCAGGGAGTTTACACCCGCTGATATAAAAATTTTATCGCAGGGTCAGATTGTAGCCAACAGTTTGGGAGATTACCTGCAACGGCATCCTGAAACGGAAAAAAAGCTAACCCTTGGTGGAAGCCGTCATTTCTATACCACTGATTCGGCGGACGATTTTGACAGGCATGCAGCGAATTTTTACGGTGCAGAAATAAGGTCTATTCATGTTGATCTCGAGGCCAAAAACTTTGACGTTCAGGGAACTGGAGGTTGAATTCTTCGCTTCTTCAGCGCAGGCTATGCATTAACAGTAATTATCAACGGGGTTAAATAGTCGCCACATAAAAATCTAGAATGTGGAACCTAAATCTGCATTTCAACCCCTACCTTTGCCGTCCTTTCACAAACAGTGGGAAGTGGTGTTCCCGCTGGATGAACTAAATATCCCGTGTCTTCTCGCCTAAGGCGAGACATTTTAAAAGGAAAAAAATAAGATTATGCCAGGTAAAAAAAGAACCTATCAGCCACATAAACGCCGCCGGAAGTCGGTGCACGGTTTTCGTAAACGCATGAAAACTGCCGATGGCCGCAAAGTATTATCAGCTCGCCGCAGGAAGGGTCGCAAAAAGCTGACAGTTTCTGACGAAAGGAAAGCTAAATAATAAACCCCCAAACCCCCTAAAGGGGGCTTTTGAAGATCATAAATATTTTGAATAGCCCTTTTAGGGCTATTTTATTTTGTGAAATGTCAAAACAATTCACACTTGGAAAAGATGAAAGGCTAAAAAGCCGGAAGCTGATCGAGCAGTTGTTTGATACAGGAAAGAGTTTTGTAGTTACGCCGTTCAGGGTTTATTTTATTTTGAATAGTGAGTTGTCAGCGGGCAAGGAAAGAAGCCTGCTTCAATTTGGAGTTGGCGCCAGTTCAAAAAATTTTAAGAAAGCAGTTGAGCGAAACCGGATTAAAAGACTCACGAAAGAAGCCTGGCGTTTGCAGAAAAATGCATTAGAGGAAAAGGTAAAAGCATCCGTAAAACAGTTAAATGTTTTTTTTATTTATACAGGTAAAGAGCTTCCCGATTTTGCAATGGTGAAAGATAAAGTAAATGTAGCTTTGAAAAAGTTAGTTGATACAATAGATGAAAGCATTTCTCAGAATTCTTAGTCTCCCGTTTATTGCATTGATAAAAATTTATCAATGGGTCATTTCTCCTATACTTGGCCCTAAATGCAGGTTTACTCCTTCATGCTCGCACTATGCTGCAGAAGCATTAAAAAAGCACGGCGTATTCAAAGGAATGTGGCTGGCTATCAAAAGAATTTCACGTTGCCATCCCTGGGGAGGCAGTGGCTATGACCCGGTACCATGAATAAAATACCGTTTTTATACCGGGTATACATTCATTGATAAATAACTATCTTGTATTCTATAAACTAAGGCTTTGACTACCGTTTCTATTATAGAAGATGATCCGCATTTCAGGTCTGCTCTTGAAGTTTTAATACGCAACTCGAAGAATTTTGAAGTTATGTCCAGTTGCGCTTCTGCAGAAGAAGCACTTCCGCTAATAATAAAACAACCTCCCGATATTGCTATTGTCGATATCAAACTTCCGGGTAAGAGTGGTGTTGAGCTAATCAAAGAATTGAAAAATGCGGTACCCGATCTGCTTTGCATGGTCTGCTCCTATTATGATAGCGACGATTATGTTTTCAGCGCCATAAAAAATGGCGCCTGCGGATATTTATTGAAAGATGCTATGCCATCCGAAATTATTGAATCGCTCGAAGAATTGCAGCGGGGCGGGGCGCCAATGAGCCGGTATATTGCAAAGAAGGTACTATCTACATTTCATGAAAAACTTGTAGCTCATCATCTGGCAGAGCTCACATCAAGAGAAAACGAGGTGCTGAACCTGGTGGCTGAAGGACTTTTGGTTAAGGAAATATCCGATCAGCTGTCATTAAGCAACTATACGGTGAAAAGCCATCTAAAAAATATTTATACAAAGCTCCATGTAAGAAATAAAGTGGAGGCAATCAACAGGCTGAATGATCCCCGAAAATAGGTTAGGAAAAGGGCTTTGTTCATAAACCCCTTTTATTTAAAATGACGATTTATTATCCACCGTAGAAAAATTGTTCTTTTACGATCTTACCATCTTTCCAATGCTGTGCTGACACCTGTGTATATTTTCGTACGCCCCAATCTTTGTGCGTATAATCGAAATGCCATTTTACGTAGCTTATGTTTTCTCCTACTGCAACGTCTAATGCTTTAGCTCCGCGAAACTCAGTGATGCTGCCAAAGAAATCAATTTCTCTTCGGCGATTTGATTCTTTACCAATAGTAGCCGGGTTTTCGTTTTCCTGCATTACAACTTCATCATCGTAGTAGAGATCGAATCCTTCAAGGGCTTTGCCTTCAAGTATCAGCTGATTCAAATGATTAATTTTTTCTTTGATCGTTTGCATAACTTTTATTTTAGAATGTAAAGTTGCAACGAGTCAAGGCCTGCTTCCATTGATGCAGGCAAAGAAATCAGCTTGACCTGTGTTAAGCGGTTTTGTTTGTCTTTATGTAATTGCTTCGTATGCGGCTAAGCGATTCTGGAGTAATACCAAGGTAGCTGGCTATTTGTTTCAGCGGTAATCGTTTTTCCATATCAGCATATTTTGTAATAAAGGTACAGTAGCGTTCGTCGGCTGGCTGGCTAAGATTACCAATTACTCGTTCCTGTAATGAGATAAATGCGTTTTGTAAGAGATGACGAAAAAATTTCTCAAACTTCGGAACTTTGATATACAGTTCTTCCAATGCACTTTTTTCAAGGCAAAGTAATTCTGAATCCTCAATTGCATCGATTGTATAACGTGCCGGAGTTTGTGTCAAAAAACTGTACATATCCCCTGTCCACCAGTCTTCAATAGCAAACTGGATAATATGTTCCTGTCCCTTTTCATCAATGGTGTAAGTACGCAGACATCCTTTGTTTACAAAATATTCATGACGGGTGATGTCGCCTTCCTGCAATAAGTATTGTTTTTTTCTTAATTTTTTTACTTTAAGAAGCGAAGTAAAATATTGTTCTTCTTCCGGGGTGAGCGTTATAAACCGAGCAATGTTTTTGAGGATGAGGTCGTACATCTTCCAAATTTAAAATAAATGACCGTAGAGGCGCAGTGAATGTATCACCCACGCGTCCCTACGGTTAAAAAATTATAAAAACATATATCAGTTCGCTTTCACTTTCGGCATCGCCTTTTCATATCGATCGGCCACTTTCTTCCAATCCACCACATTCCAAAATGCGGCCAGATATTCAGCACGGCGATTTTGGTATTTCAAATAATAAGCGTGTTCCCAGACGTCCACACCAAGGATTGGAGTTCCTTTTACTTCTGCAACATCCATCAATGGATTATCCTGGTTAGGGGTTGAAGTGATCTCAAGCTTACCATCTTTCACAATCAGCCAGGCCCACCCACTGCCAAATCTAGTCATGGCGGCATTGGCAAATTTCTCTTTAAATACTTCGAATGTTCCAAATGTATCATGAACTGCCTTCGCTAAATCGCCGGCAGGCATGCTGCCACCGTTCTCATCCAGGGTTTCCCAAAAGAAAGTATGATTCCAATGGCCCCCGCCATTATTGCGAACAGCCGGGGAAATCTTGCCTGCACTTTTCATCAATTCTTCCAGGCTTTTGTTTTCATGCTCTGTACCAGCGATTGCTTTGTTCAGGTTATCCACATACGCCTGGTGGTGTTTACCATGATGTATTTGCATGGTCGTCGTGTCAATATGGGGTTCCAATGCGTCATGTGCAAATGGAAGCGGAGCTAATGTAAATGCCATACGATTAAGATTTAATCTTGTGATTTAATGTTTTACCGGACAACAAATTTACGATTGAAATATTGATGCCAAACAATATGATTTTTCGAGATATGGAATAAAATTCAACCATCTTTTGATTTTTAATGTAACTTTCTTTGCTGTTTTAACCACATAAAGAATATGGGAAACGATTCTCGCCGCAAATTTATCAAGGGTATCGCAGGCACAGCTCTTGCCGCTTCGGTACCGCATATAATAAAGGGCTCAGTTAATGAAAAAAATGAGGCGTTGAAGCTTCGGGATTATTATGGTGCTAATGATGATATCGAGGTTGCGTTGATTGGTGCTGGTGGTATGGGCACTGCAGACGCACAAACAGCGAAAACAATACCGGGAGTAAAAATTGTTGCGGCCTGCGATCTGTTCGATCCAAGACTGGATGAGGCCAAAAAGAATTTCGGTTCCGATATTTTTACAACAAGAGATTACAAAGAAATATTGGTGAGAAAAGATATTGATGCCGTTATCATTGGTACACCTGACCACTGGCATAGAGATATTGCGGTTGACGCATTAAACAGCGGCAAACATGTCTATGTTGAAAAACCTATGGTGCAGCAAATAAATGAAGGGCAGGCAGTGGTGGATGCACAAAAACGTAGTGGTAAGGTTTTGCAGGTAGGAAGCCAGGGAATGAGTTCTGTTGGCAATGAAAAAGCAAAAGAATTATTTGAATCCGGCGCAATCGGACAATTAAATTATGTAGAAGGATTTTGGGCACGCAATACCCCGGGTGGTGCATGGCAATATAATTTGCCAGACAATGCTTCAGAAAAAAATGTTGACTGGAAAAGATTTTTAAAGGATAAACCGCAACTTCCTTATGATCCAAAACGATTTTTCCGGTGGCGCTGTTTCAAAGATTATGGCACGGGTGTTTGCGGCGACCTGTTTGTTCACCTGATATCAAGTTTACATTATATTATCAGTTCAATGGGACCGACAAGAATTATGTCAACCGGTGGTCTTCGTTATTGGAAAGATGGTCGTGACGTCCCGGATATTATGTTGGGCATGTTCGATTATCCGCAAACAGGTAAGCATCCGGCATTTAATTTATCACTAAGAGTGAATTTTGTAGACAGCACTAAGGACGGATCTTACTTCCGAATGGTAGGTAACGAAGGTTCGATGCTTGTCGACTGGAATGATGTAACGTTAACAAAGAACTTTTCTTATCCTCCAGATAATTATGCCCAGGTATTAAAGGCAAAACAGTATGCTGCGGATTATGATCGTAAAAAAATAAAAGAACCTGATACAACAGTCTTCAAAGTTCAGGATGGGTACAAGGGCGCCCATTATGATCATCTTTATAATTGGATAAAAGCGGTGCGTGAAGGAAAGCCGGCCATCGAAGATGCTTTGTTTGGTTATCGTGCTGCCGCACCTGCCTTGTTATGTAACGACAGCTACTTCCAGGGAAAACCAATCAAATGGGATCCACTCAATTTAAAATTGCTTGCTTAAAAAATATAACATGAAAAAAGCGTTATTATTTATTTCAACTGTGGTATTAACAATGTCATTTATGACAAACAATAAACAAAAAGAAAACACACTTTCCGAAAAGGAAAAAAAAGAAGGTTGGGTTTTGTTATTTGATGGAACCAGCATGAATGGGTGGCGTACCTACAAAAACAAGGAGTCACAGGGGTGGGATGTAAGGAACGGTGAACTTTATTGTAAGGACGAGGGCGTCACAAAAAGAGCCGACCTGATCACAAATAGTATGTATGAGAACTATGAATTACTGATCGATTGGAAGATCTCGCCAAAGAAGAACAGCGGCATAATTTATATGGTGACAGAAGAGAACGGCGCCAGTTATGAATCCGGGCCGGAATACCAATTGATCGATGATATCGGTTATCCCGCAAAATTACAAGACAAACAATTAAGCGGCGCTAACTATGATATGAATGCGCCTTCGGCAAAAACGGTGAAACCTGCAGGAGAATACAATCATACTAAGATCATCATCAACAAAGGTCATGTAGAGCATTGGCTAAATGGAACCAAAGTGGTCGATTACCAGCTATGGTCGCCGGAATGGGAACAAACAAAAGCAAACAGCAAGTGGAAAGATGTAAAAACTTATGGTATGTCAAAATCCGGACATATTGCCTTGCAGGATCATGGCGGCGGCGTTGCTTTTAAGAACATAAAACTAAAACCGCTTTAGTTGCTTGCCATTGACTGACTGGAAGAAGTGTGTATTAATCCGTGACATCTGTGAGCTAATCTTTTTTCAGCCGGTTAAGTTTCTTTCCTTTTTCAACAAATGTTTCTACAATACCTCTTGTTTCCAGATCAAGTCGGATGGAAATAGTGTACCATGGAATTGATCGTTTGAAGCCGGGCATTTTTTTGCGGATGATCTTTACAACATCATCTGATAGTTCAGTAAAAGTTTTTCCTTTACTCCCTTTCAGGCTTTGAAGAATAGCTGCTTTCACCGGTTCATAAATAGCAGCATCGACTTTCATTTGTCGTTTCGTTTCAGGATGAGTTGTTACAGTTTTACGTTTTGTTGCTTTTGCCATAACTATCTTTTCTTTTTAAAAAAATCCTTCATCAGCTGGCCACATTCTTCTTTCATTACGCCATATATTATTTCTGTTTTCTGATGGAAAGGCCAGTTAGTTCCTGTAATTCTCCTATGTCCATTTTTTTCATCATCAGCGCCCCAGATTATTTTTCCCACTTTGCTCCAATACATTGCCCCGGCACACATCAGGCAAGGTTCTATGGTTATGTATAAGGTAGCTTCAGGCAAGTATTTACTCCCCAATAAATTGAAAGCAGAAGTCAGTGCGATCATTTCAGCATGAGCAGTCGGATCACTTAGCTTTTCGGTCATATTGTGACCACGGGCAATAATCTTTCCGTTTATGACCACGACGGCGCCGATCGGGACCTCATCTTCATCAAAAGCCTTCTTTGCTTCTTTCAATGCCTGCGTCATATAATATTCGTCAGTCATGTATGTTTATTCATTAACGATCGGCGGGATACTTTATGCCAGCCTTAATCCTTATCATGTCTAATACTTCCATCAGCGTTAATGTATCGGCATGTGTCATCACCGGGCTTTCAATTAATCCTTTTTTCAAACATTCATTTACATGTCTTGCTTCATATTGATAGCCAAACCCGCCTTCTTTGTCAACAGGAATAATTTCTCTTTCGTAAGGTACTTTTTTTGATAATTGAATTGTAGCTGATGGCTCATAAAATCTTGAAGTAAGTGTAATACATCCAGCCGTGCCATTTATTTCAGCCTGCGTTGGCAGGTTAGTAACAAATGAGGAAAACAGTTGTGCTATTGCCCCATTTTTATATTTAAAGAGAACAGCGATCTGTTCATCTACACCGGAGGATGCCGGAGTCATGGTAGCTTCGGTAAAATCGGGTTTACCTAAAACGGACATCGTCATAAAAACATTATAAATACCAATGTCGAGTAATGTGCCACCCCCGAGTGAAGGATCAAACAATCTTTGTGCAGGATTTCCAGCTGTATTGAAACCAAAATTTATCAGCACACTTTTTATATCACCAAGTGTATTTTGTTGCAGCATTTCCTGCAATTTTTTATAATGCGGTAAAAATTTTGTCCAAAGAGCTTCCATTAAAAAAACTTTATTCGCTCTGGCTGTTTTGACCATTTCTACAGCCTGCCTGCTGTTTATGGCAAATGCCTTTTCACATAAAACTGCTTTATTATTGTTTAGGCAAAGCATCGTATGTTCATAATGATGAGAATGAGGAGTAGCCACATAAATTACATCTACTTCTTTGTTGGTTACGAGGCTTTCGTAATTATTATGAAGGTGCTTACATGGAAAATCTTTTGCAAATAGTTCCAATGTTTCATTGTTACGGCTCGCAATGGCCGTTAATTCGGCATCAGCGACCCAACGAAGATCGGCTGCAAACTTTCGTGCAATGCGTCCGCATCCGAGTATGCCCCATCTTACCTTAGATTCATTCATGACAGTAAATTAAGGAATGATTGTAAATTACACTTTATAACTATTTATATGCTCTTATCTTCTTTACAGCTTTTGCGTGATTATTTTAATTCCGGGATTACTAAAGACTACAGTTTCAGAAAGGAGCAATTAAAAAAACTAAAGGCATCCATATTAAAGCATGAGCAGGACCTGTATAAAACCCTGTATACAGATCTGAAGAAAAGCCCGGAAGAGACATGGGTAACTGAAACGGGGCTGGTGATAAGTGAATTAAATGCTGCCATTAAGAATCTTCATTTATGGATGCAGCCTGAAAATGTTGAAACTAACTTATTAAATCTTCCATCGAGCAGTAAGATCCTAAGAGAGCCGCTTGGTGTCGTTTTAATTATTGGCCCGTGGAATTATCCATTCCAGCTTTTGGTAAATCCGTTGGTTGGCGCCATTGCAGCCGGTAATTGTGTTGTCTTAAAACCAAGTGAATTCGCGTCAGCGACGGATGTGGTGATGAAAAAAATTATTGAAGATGTTTTTTCCAGGGAATATATTTTATATGTGCAGGGTGATGGCGCCGCAGTTGTCCCGGAAATGATGAACAATTTCGCATTTGATCATGTGTTTTATACTGGGAGCACTGCAGTTGGAAAATTAGTTTATAAGATGGCGGCCGAAAAATTGGTACCCGTTACACTGGAATTAGGGGGCAAAAGTCCCTGCGTTGTTGAAAGCGACGCGAATATGAAAGTAGCCGCACGCCGGATTGCCATCGCAAAATTTTCGAATGCCGGCCAAATGTGTGTAGCGCCCGATTACGTCCTTATACATGAATCAGTAAAAGCAAAATTCATTGGAGCCATAGAAGAAACAGTGCAAAAATTTTTCGGCAATAAGCCCGAGCAAAGCTATAACTATGGAAAGATCATTAACGAAAGGCAATTTGATCGGATTGCCGGTTATTTATCCAATAGTAAAATAATTTTTGGCGGTCGCATGGATAAACAGAACTTATTTATTGAACCCACGTTGATCGATGATGTAAATAGTAATGATGCGGTGATGAAAGATGAGATATTCGGTCCTGTTCTTCCCATCATTTCATTTAAGACAAAAGAAGAGGCGTTAAAAATAATAGAGCAGCATCCAAACCCTTTGGCATTTTATGTTTTTACATCCAGCGGTGCAAAAGAAAACGAATGGCTGAATAGCGTCGCCTTCGGTGGTGGTTGTGTGAACAATGCAAGCTGGCACCTGACCAATCATCACCTGCCATTTGGGGGTCGCGGTTCCAGTGGCATGGGAAATTATCATGGCAAATATTCGTTCGATACATTCAGCCATAAAAAAGCCGTGATGAAAACGCCAACCTGGTTTGACCCGGCAATTAAGTATCCGCCATTCAAAGGAAAATTGAAATTGTTTAAATGGGTGATCAGGTGAGTGTGCGGGGTGAATGGTCAATAATGAATGGTGAATAAGGGTATGTAGTCATCGACATTACTACAATCATCGCGGTTCAGTTTATCCCGAAGTTATCGAGGATCACTCACTTGGACTATAGTAAATCTATTCGGTATGAGCAGAGAAAGTAAAATACTCAGGTTTCTTAAAAAGCTGTTCATAGCTTTGCTATTATTTCTCATAGCATTCAGCGGCTATGTAACGATGGTAACGCGAAACATAAAAGAAATGACGATAAGGCAAAGAGTATTGAAAGCAGTTTACCCTGCATTCACCTGGTGGGGAAGAATTTCCGGAAAGAATAGTAAAGTATTTACCAATGAATCCCCAACTGTTCCCCCGCAATCTTTATATGATCTTTCTGTTGCATTAAACAGTGGGGATTCAGTTCCCTTGTCAACCTATAAAGGCAAAAAGTTATTGTTAGTAAATACAGCTTCAGATTGCGGCTATACCGATCAGTATGATGATCTGCAGAAGTTGTATCAGGAAAATAAAGATAAACTGGTGATAATAGGGTTTCCTGCCAATGATTTTAAAGAACAGGAAAAAGGCACAGATGAAGAGATAGCACAATTTTGCAAATTGAATTATGGCGTTACGTTTCCGTTAGCAAAAAAAAGTACCGTAATACCGGGGCCTGATCAAAATCCCGTGTTCCAATGGCTAACAGACAAAAATAAAAATGGCTGGACAAGCAAAAAACCTAGCTGGAATTTTTCAAAGTATTTGATAAATGAAGAAGGAATGCTTGTTAACTATTTCGACCCTACTATTTCTCCTACAGGCAAAGAAGTAAGGGAGGCAGTCAACAAATAATTTTATCGCAGATTCTTTCCCCATAAATTTCTATTATGACATATAACGACTGGATCGGTACCATCGGCGTTGGACTTATATTAATTGCCTACTTTCTGCATACCATGAAATGGGTGCCGGAAAACGGCAAGTTCTTTTTTATATTAAATGTAATTGGTGGGGCATTGAGTTGTTATGCCGCGGTACTGATTAATTTTATGCCATTTGTTATATTAGAGGCGATCTGGACACTAGTATCTGTATATGGATTATTCAAAAACCGGAATGCTAAAGTATTGTTTGAACGGTCGGGGCGCTGAAAGCGGCCTGACCCGGTCCTAGGCAGAACACTTCTCGTGGTAGTTCGGCAATTCGATAACCATTCTTTCAAATTCAAAATCTGAATAGGTCTTTATTATTTCATCCAGCACCTCATCAATTTCTTCCACAGTTTTTAACGTCACCAATTTATTCCGGTATTCTTTTATGTTGGGCATGCCTTTTAAATAGTTTGCATAATGACGGCGCATCTCATTTACACCTACTACTGCATTTTTCCATTCCACAGAACGATATAAATGTTTGCGGATAACTTCAATTCTTTGTTCAATCGTCGGAGCTGGTAGATGTTCACCCCTTTTAATGAAATGTTTTATCTCATTAAAAATCCAGGGATAGCCAATAGCAGCACGACCGATCATAATCCCATCAACACCGTATCGATTTTTGTATTCCAGGGCTTTTTCAGGAGAATCGATATCGCCATTGCCAAACACAGGGATTTGGATGCGGGGATTCTCTTTCACTTTAGCGATAAGCGTCCAGTCAGCCTCGCCTTTATAAAGTTGTGCTCTTGTTCTGCCGTGAATTGAAATTGCTTTGATACCGACATCCTGCAAGCGTTCGGCGACTTCTTCAATGTTTTTGCTATTATCATCCCAACCCAATCTTGTTTTGATCGTTACCGGCAATGCCGTGGATCTTACCACAGCTCCCGTAAGCCTCACCATCAAATCGACATCTCTTAGTACGCCGGCACCAGCTCCTTTGCTTACAACTTTTTTTACCGGGCAACCAAAATTTATATCAACCAGGTCAGGACTTACTGTTTCACAAATCTTTGCACTCATTGCCATGGCTTCTTCATCACCGCCAAAGATCTGAATGCCAAAAGGACGTTCTTCTTCACTGAAATCAAGTTTCATCTTACTTTTCATCGCATCACGAATCAAGCCTTCGCTTGAAATAAATTCACTAAACATCAGGTCAGCACCATTGTCTTTGCACACAGCACGGAAAGGCGGATCGCTTACATCCTCCATAGGAGCAAGAAGCAATGGGAAATCGGGAAGTTGTATGTTTCCAATCTTTATCATAAATTCCTGAAATTGAATTAATAATTATTAATCAATAATTATTAATTGGTACCTACATTTGAAGCGGCAAATTTACAATTCAAAAGCGAGGAGTTTTATTATTATGTCATATTTTAAAAAGACCCATCCATTTCTCCAATTACTCATATTTGCGGGCATAGCAGTAGGTTGTTTTATGATCTTTGGGTTTATTGGCACCTTAATGCTGGCAAAGGTCACCGGCTTAGACCTTATGGAGCTAAGCGATCCCGATAAATGGGATTATTCCAACCCGGCACTTCTCACTTTTATAAGAGGTATGCTGGTCATTCAATTCCTCGGATTATTTATAATTCCCGTTTTTCTCTTTGCAAGACTTTCTGATTCAAAACCCCGCGAGTGGTTGGGTTTGAGGCCCGCGAAGCCCGTGTATTTTATCTTAGGAATTACTGTTTTGATAGTAGCGCTGCCTTTCGTTGATTGGTCAGGCACAATTAACCAGCAATTAATACCCGAAACAACATCGATCGGCAAATGGATGAAGGCAAGCGAGGAATCTGCAGCAAAGCAAATCGAGTTTCTGCTAAAGCGACAAAACATACAGGATCTACTGCTTAATCTCCTGTTTGTTGCTGTCTTTGCCGGCGTGGGTGAAGAATTATTTTTTCGGGGCGTATTGCAGCGGTTATTTATCAAAATCTTTAAGAATGCATGGGCCGGTATTCTTGTTACAGCATTTATCTTTTCCGCTTTTCATTTCCAGTTTTATGGATTTATACCAAGATTTATACTCGGTATTTTACTCGGATTGATTTATTGGTATAGTGGTAGTCTATGGCCGGCGATCATCGCACATTTTGCTTATGATGCTTTTGCAATTATCATGATCTATTTTAATCCGGCATTGGCCGAGCAGGACAGTGTCAGCATATCACTGGGAAATCAAACGGTGCTGGCAGCCATTAGCGCAGCATTGGTCATCGCCATTATAGTTGCGATGAAGAAAAGGTCAACGAATAGTTATGCAACAGTCTATGCAAGAGATACTATTGACGAGTCAAACCCTTTTGGATAACCACAAGCTATCATTCTATTCACTCGTATTCAATTCATGGCGTTTAACTGGCAAACATTTCGAACAAGAACTCTTACCGCGATTATTTTCGCGGCAGTAATGCTGGTTGGTTTGTTGTGGAATCAATGGAGTTTTCTTGTTTTGTTTTCCATTATTCATTTTGGATGCTGGTGGGAGTATTTTAATCTTTTGGAAAAAATCTATAATACAACTTATCATCGTTATACACGTATCGGTTTTATGCTGATTGGTTATGGTATTATGCTTATGTTTTGTGACCGGGTTTTTCAGGTCAATGACTATCAATTAAATCAAAATTTCTCTTTGCCTGTTTCTCTTGCCGGTTTTGTTATGCTCGGACTAGGGATTTTTCAAACCAGAAAGATCAGTTTAAAGACATTTGGCATCGCAGCTTTAGGCTTCCTTTATATTTCATTGAGTTGGGGATTGATGATGAGTTTGAGGCAATATGGTATCGTATTCAACGATAATTTTTCAATGGTCGATTTTGGAATACTCCCGCCTCTTGCTATAATTTTTTCCATATGGGTAAATGATACGATGGCTTATGTAGTTGGATCATTAATAGGGAAAACACCATTATCTAAAATTTCACCGAAGAAAACATGGGAAGGAACAATTGGAGGTATGATCCTGGCAATAATAATTATGGGTGTGATTGCATGGTCAACACGCTATGATGTACTAACTGTGATAATTATTGCTGCTATATCTTCGGCAATTGGGACCCTCGGCGATCTTCTTGAATCCAAACTAAAACGAATGGCGGACGTAAAAGATAGTGGCAACATCATGCCCGGGCACGGTGGTTTCTTAGATCGGTTTGATTCATTGTTGCTAGCAATTCCTGCCGTTTGGCTCTATGTTTTTCTTTTTATGAAACAGTCCTAAATCGCAATTCTCCGCATTCCATTTTCAATTCTCCATTTGCCATTTTCCTATATTTGCTTTATGACAATTCACAAGGAAGGTTATAGTAGCATTGCCTGGGCAACCATTTTGTTTGGCGTAATCAATATACTCTCATTTTATTTTATCAGTTATTCTTCTCCGGCATTAAGCTGGATCATTTTTATAGCCACATTAGGGTTACTTGTTTTTCTTATTTCCTTTTTTCGCATCCCCAAAAGGCAATTAACTGTTCAGGATAATGCAGTGGTTGCACCTGCTGATGGAAAAGTTGTTGCAATTGAAGAAGTAGAAGCCGACGAATATTTTGCTGATCGACGTTTACAGGTTTCTATTTTTATGAGTCCACTGAATGTGCATGCAAACAGGAACCCGATAAGTGGCGACGTCCTTTACAGCGAGTACCACAAAGGGAAATATTTGGTTGCATGGCATCCCAAATCGTCTACTGAAAATGAACGTCATACTGTCGTTTTTAAAGCAAACGGAAAAGAATTACTTATCAAACAAATTGCCGGCGCTTTGGCCAAACGGATCGTGAATTATTTACAAGCCGGTCAACAGGTAAAGCAAGGCGAGGAGATGGGTTTTATCAAATTCGGGTCCAGGGTTGACATTTTACTGCCATTAAATGCGAAAATACAAGTGAAGATCGGGGAAATGGTAAAAGGCGGCGTAACTGTCGTGGCATTATGGTAATCAGTGGGCGATTTGCATCTTGACAATGTACCGGTTAAGAATGACCGGCACATTAAAATATCTTTTCCAACTCTTTTAGCGAACTAACGACATAAGTTGGTTTAATATCAATGGAAATGTTTAGGTGATTAATAAACACCTGGTCAATACCGGCCTTCATTGCCCCCAGAATGTCTACATCAATACTATCGCCAAGCATAATGCTTTCAGCGGGCGTTGCGCCGGTGCGGCTAAAAGCAAAATCAAAGATCGCTTTGTTTGGTTTCAAACTACTGCTTCCTTCAGAAGTTATGACTTCTTTAAAATATTTATCAAGCCCGGAGTATTTTAATTTGCTGTGTTGTGTTTTTTCAAAACCATTGGTGATCAAATGAAGCTCATACTTTTTATTCGTTAAATATTGCAGTATTTCCATTGTATAGGGAAAGAGAATTGTCCGAGTTGGTAAGAGATCGAGAAATCGTATACTCATCTCTTTTGCCAGCAATTCGTCTGCAATTTTAAAATCAAGCAATGCAAGCCACATTCTTTTAATCCTTAACTCTTCCTGTTTTATATAACCATTTCTATAGCGTTCCCATAATTTTTCATTATGGGCCAGGTAGTTTTTATGAAAAAGATCAAAATCATTTACACCTCTTTTCTCTAATTGCATGTTTTGATAAAGCTCAAGCAGTGTAACCCTTGCATTAGCCTCGAAATCCCAAAGGGTATGATCAAGATCAAAGAATAAGTGGCGGTATTTACCCCCATCCACTAAAGGGGTGTTCTGAATATTCTTTACTTTCTCCAACATCATTTATTTTTGATACTTATGATTGCAAATTACTTAACTAATCTTCAAACATGGTAGACAAAAATCCCCCTTTAGGGGATAGGGGTAGGTATGTTATTATAACCGGTGCATCAAGAGGGATTGGAAAGGCAGTGGCTGACATATTTGCGGCGAATGGTCACAATCTGTTTCTAAGCAGCCGGAACGAAATTGCTTTGTACAAATCGATGGAAGAATTACAAACTAAATACCCTGCTATTTCCATAAAAGCAAAAGCCTTTGATCTAACCGATAAGCAACAGGCAAAAGACCTGGGAAACTGGTGTTTGAAGTACGTTGTTCCCGATATTATCGTAAATAATGCCGGTTTGTTTGAACCTGGAAGTGTGCACAATGAACCAGAAGGATTGTTGGAAAAGCAACTTGGTATCAATCTTAATAGTGCTTATCATGTAACAAGAACCTTATTACCCAAAATGATGGAGCGTAGATCAGGTCATATTTTTAACCTTTGTTCAATTGCTTCGCTAAATGCCTATGAAAATGGAGGTGCATATAGTATCAGCAAATTTGCCATGTATGGTTTCAGCAAAAACCTGAGGGAAGAAATGAAGCCTTACAATATAAAAGTCACATCAGTTCATCCTGGCGCTGTTCTTACTGATTCATGGCGGGATTATGACAACTCTTCCAAAAGAATTATGGAAGCAGCAGATATTGCTAAAATGATCTTTGCCTGCTCACAACTTTCGGCTGCTGCTTGTGTGGAGGATATTTTGATAAGACCTCAGTTGGGGGATCTTTGACGAAGAAATTCCAAGCTTCAAATAACAAGCTCCAAATAAATTAGAAAAATAAAATCCTCAACTATGGCTTCTGATTTTTGTTTTGAAGTTTAGTTGGAACCTGGAACTTGTCTTTTGTGATTTTACTCAGAATATTTATAACCGACTCCACGAACTGAATGAAAGTATTTGGGATTACGGCTGTCTTCCTCAAAATATTTACGAAAGTTGAGTATGAAGTTATCAATGGTTCTTGTGGTAGGATACACATTATAACCCCAGACAACCTGTAGTATCTTTTCTCTTGGCACTACCTCATTTTTATTTTCGATGAGCAATTTTAGTAGCATTCCCTCTTTTTTGCTTAGCTGTATTTTTTCGCCACGAACTGTCGTGGCTTCCTGTGCTTTAAAATCAATAACATTGTTTCCAAAAGAGTAGGTGTTGCCAATCGTTTCCTTGTCCTGGATTTTTTTATTCTTTTCAATTAGCTTCTGAACACGTAACAAAAGCTCTTCAAGGTTGAAAGGCTTGGTCATGTAATCGTCAGCGCCTTTTTTAAGGCCAATCACCTTATCAGCACTGCTGTTCTTGGCGCTCAGAATGAGTATTGGCACTTCATTATTGCTCAGGCGGATGGTTTCTGTTACATTAATGCCATCCATTTCAGGTAGCATCACATCAAGTATGATAAGATCAAAGTATTCTGCCTGTACCGCTTTGATGGCCGCGCCGCCATCAAAGGCTGAGGAAACTTCATACCCCTCCAATTCAAGATTCAGCTTTAAGGCATCGTGAAGATTCTCTTCGTCCTCTACTAACAATATAGAAGCTTTTGCATTCTCCTTAGTCATACTACTATTTATGAAAATGGATTGCGAAATTACTACCGGAAGGTACATTGTTTGTCACCGAAATGTCGGCATTATGATCTTCGGCAATCTTGCTGCAAAGATAAAGACCTAATCCCGTGCCCTGCGTTTTGCGCGTGGCTTCATTGCCTGTACGATAAAACTTTTGAAATATTCTGGTCTTTTCACTGTCCGAAATGCCAATGCCTTCATCTATTATATTTAGTATTACATTATCACCAGATTTACTGAGTTGGCAGGTAATCGTCTTTTCTTTGGATGAATATTTGATCGCATTCTCAATAAGATTGCTGATCATTAGCTGCAGTAAAAGCGGATCGCCTGCTATTTCTATCTCCGGTGCTATTTCTTCCAGAAAAATTCTATCCGGGTAACGGCTCCTTGCGTCCCGAATGCAATCTTTAAATAAAGAGGAGAAGTCAAGCTCTTCCTTTGAAAAAACATAACCACCACCTTCCAATTGCGATGAAACAAGAATATTATTGATCAAGGTGTCCAGCCGGGATGTTTCCTGCAACGTCATTCTAATCAGTTTTTTTTGTTTTTCCGCATCAAGCTGATATTTCTGAAGTGTTTCAAGATTTAATGTAGCAACGGAAATAGGAGTTTTTAATTCATGCGTAATGGCCATCATAAAATTTTGCTGCTGGTATTGCATCAAGAACTGCCTGCGCACAGACCGAAAAACAAAAAAAGCTCCAATGAATATTAATATCAGAAATGTTACTCCTTCAGCAATATATTTATTTGTGTTCCGTGCTGAGTCACTTTTAATTTTCAAATACTGTTCGGCGAAATTTCCTGGTTCAAGTGTATATTTCTTAGAGTTGAGTTCGCTGACGCGGAGATCTGTTAAATGCCGGTTTTGCTTTTCGAGGGTAATAAACCACCATACCAGTGCTGCAACTATATATAAAAGTAACAACCAGTAAATTATAGTAACGATTCTGAATTTTCTACTGGCAGATCTTGCCATACCGAAACGTTATTTGATTTTTTCAATCCTGATTCCAACGTTTAATACATGCTGAAGTGGATCTTCCCGCATGATATTTTCAAGTATTAATTTGTATGTTCCTGATCTAAGTCTTACTGGTCGGGTAAGTTCTTTTCTATGTTCGTAAATATCTCCCATACCAGTAGCCAGCCATCCTTTTTCGTTTGTAGCCAGTTGCAATTCATATTGAGCTTTGTGTAATGTATCACCAGCGGGCTGGGAGTAAAGGTTGATCCAGATATTCTTATACCTGTATTTTTCAGTGTGTCTTATAACAAAGAAAACTTTGTAAAGCGATGTGGTATCTTGTATGGTAAAATCGAACGCAGGTTTGTACTCATTTTTCCACTCGTGGTTTGGAAGAGAGACATGCTTTTCGTATAGATCAGAAGTAGTACAGGAAATAAGCAAAAGGCAAAAGGCGGTTGGCAAAAAACAAAAGGCACTAAACGATCGATAAATCTTATGATTATGCTCTTTTTTAAAATTGAACATTGAATAATGTTTGAAAAATCTTTCTTTATGCAAAAGTAGAATTACAGCACATTCAATATTTGCTCTTTTGCTTTTTCCAGTTCGTCTTTCATCATTACCACGCATTTTTGTATGGTTGAGTCATAGGCTTTGGCGCCAGTAGTATTTATTTCCCTGCCGATTTCCTGTAAAATAAAAGAAAGCTTCTTTCCTTTTGATTCTTCCGCTTCAGCAAGGACCACTTTAAAATAATCACAATGATTCCTTAGTCGCACCATTTCTTCGCTAATGTCAATTTTTTCAATATAATAGATCAGTTCCTGCTCAAGTCTGTTTTTATCATAGTTTTCTTTCCCTGCAAATTCTTCCATTAATTTGGTTATGTCGTCACGAATAACCTGTTTGCGCTGTGGTTCCAGCTTTTGTACTTCTGCTAATTGAACGAGAACATTATCGATCCGGTGGAGGAGGTCCTTTTCCAGCGATTTACCTTCATCATCACGATGAATATTGAGATCGTCTATGGCAGCCATTATCACTTTTTCAAATGCTTTCCATTCATCATCTGTTAAGGTCTCACTGGTGGGTGTGATTACTTCAGGTAATTTTACGAGGGTACTTAAAATATGTGACGGATCAAGGTTCAATTCCTTTGAAAGGTCCGCCAGGGGTTTGAAATAGGCCTTTGCCAACTCAATATTAATCGTAACAGGTTTTGCGTTACCTGTTTCTTTCAAGCTGATGGTGCAGTCTACACTGCCACGGCCAAGTTTAGTGGAAAGGATACGACGGATATCAAATTCAAAGGGTTTCAGAAAAGCAGGAAGCTTTAATTGGAGCTCGAATTGTTTACCATTAAGAGATTTTATGTCAACGAGGAAAGTTTTACCACCAACAGATTTTTCAGCTCTTCCAAAGCCAGTCATCGATTTCAGCATGTAATTTTTTTTGGATGAAGTAAAGGTATTGGAAAAAATTGACGGTTGATTAGTTAATAAAAGTCGGCATGTGATAGTAATTCTCCAATGAAAATAGCGATGTGACTTTTGTAAAACGAGTGATCTATAATAAAAAATCTCCCCCGAAGATTCGGGGGAGAACTATGTGGATGGGTTAGTAAGTACCGGGAAATAAATTTCCCTTCACAATATTAGTAACATTTTTTTCTAACTAAAAAATTTTTTAAAGAAATTTTATTAACATTTCAATTTTACTTGTGGATAATAGAATCGATAATCAATGGATTCAAATCAAATGAATGTTGATCATTCATTAATGACCCTTTAAAGATTCTTAATAAAAGTGTAGTTACAATCGCTTGCAGCGCTTGACAGGAGATCACCTAATGCATTTGATTTCTTCGTATAAAAATGCATCGTAAAGCCTATACCTTTGAAGAAATACTTTTACTATGCGATTGGATAAACCAGTACCGGTACAATGGATTGCAGAGTTCATCGGGGCAGAAATAGAAGGTAATGCCAATGGACGGGCAACAGGCATTAATGAAATTCATAAAGTGGAACAGGGGGATATTGCTTTTGTCGATCATCCCAAATATTATGACACCTGTATTAATTCTGCTGCTACCGTAATCATTATTAATAAAGATGCAGATTGTCCGGATGAAAAAACTTTGCTGATCGTGGATGATCCATTTGAAGCATATCTGAAATTAGTAAATCATTTCAGGCCTTTTAGTCCATCTTCGAAAAGCAGGAGTGATTCTTCTTCGATCGGCAGGGATAGCGTGATCATGCCGAATGGTTTTATCGGTAATCATGTCGTGATAGGTAATGATTGCATCATCCACCCCAATGTTACCATTCTTGACCATTGTGTAATAGGAAACAATGTTATTATACAGGCGGGTACTGTAATTGGCAGCGACGCATTTTATTACAATAAAAAAACGAACCGGGACATCCATTATAAGAAAATGAATAGCTGTGGACGCGTAGTGATCGAAGACCATGTTGAAATTGGCGCTAACTGCACTATTGACCGCGGTGTCAGCGGAGATACTGTAATTGGTGCAGGAACAAAGATCGATAACCTCGTACACATCGGGCATGATACAGAAATTGGTAAAAATTGTTTATTTGCGGGGCAGGTAGGCATCGCAGGCTCAACAAAAATTGAAGACAACGTAATTCTTTGGGGGCAGGTGGGAGTTAGTAAAACGCTTACCATTGGGAAAGGAGCCGTTCTTTACGCACAAAGTGGTGCACCGGCATCGCTTGAAGGTGGTAAAACCTATTTTGGTTCACCTGCTGTAGATGCAAGGGAAAAAATGAAAGAGTTTGTTTGGATCAAACGAATTCCCCAGCTCTGGGAAAAAGTAATGGGGAAAAAGGCTGAAGGCTAAAAAATATTTAATCTGGTGTGTAATCATTTGGCACCTGGTCCGCAATATTTTTCCAACTCCAGTAACCAAAATTTATCCAGTCTTTCTGATCGTAATAGTAGCCGTTTTGCTTAATAGTTATAACATCAAGAAGATCGATATAAGAAACTTGCACACCAACATTCATAGGCAGCTTATACTTTTTTAAATACTCATTTTCAGGAGTTCGTTTCGTATAGGTGATACTTATTCTCGATGGAAAATAAATGTCAATTTCACTTACCGAATCTGCAGGAGCGTACCACGTGGTATCATAAGGCTCCGTTATCTTATTAAATTTTTTATCATCTTCTTTGTCAAGCGTGGCAATTATAAAACCGGCTTCAGTTAAAGAGCTGTCATAATAACTATGCATGAAATGGAGGCGGCTTCCCAAATATGCCTTTTGCCTGTTCTTTTTCCAGATTTTGACACTATCTGCAGTACCGGTCTTTTCTTCATAAAAACCTAAACCCCTGTAACTGCACAGGTCCGTTTTGTACATAAAAAGAAAGGAATCAAGATTATACCTAAGGTCATATCCAAGTGCATTGTTGGAAATGACCAATGGCGAATCAGCCATTACTTTCAGCTTTTCAGACTTTCTGAAATAATAAAACTTCAACACCTCGGGATTTGTTAAGACACACTGAGACGAAAAGGGAGTGCTGCCGATAAAATTTTCAATAAAGAACTTGCCATATTTTTTCCAACCATCTTTTACTTCATTGCTGCTGCGGATCACCACTTCTTCAATGCTTTTTTCTTCCTTTGTCATGACAATTTCCAGCTCCGTTGTTTTCATTTCAGGACTAATGCGTATCAGTTGTGATTTATAACCGGTGTAAGTGATCACCAAATCATAACCACCTTCTTTCAGGCTGAGGGAAAATGAACCTTCCTTATTGGTTGCGGTACCCTGTGTCGTGTTTTGACAAAAAACAGAGGCAAACGCCAGGGGGTCTCTTGACGCGGAATCAATTACTTTACCGGAAACTGTAAAATTTGACTGGCTGAACGCAGAACCAAAAGAAAAAATCCAAAGGGTGAGCAGGAATAAATTTTTCATAGAATAACTATTGCCCGATAAAGATAATGCACTTATGGTTTTAGTTGCATATTGTTTACGGCATCAACGTAGTTTTTGCAGGCTTTTATGATACAGTGTTCTAAAGAAGTAAAGGAAAAACCCGGTATGGCCCTGAGTATTTTATCGTTTTCCCAATAGGTTTTACTTAAAGCGATCAATGTCGTTTCTTTCGTAAGGAGCGGCTTTGCGCCTTTTAAAACGGATTTCAGTTTTTCAATCCGCCAGGCAATGCTGCTTAAAAAAGGAGTAGCATGCCATGAGGGATGCTTTTGTCCAAAGCCATCGGCCAGGAGATCAAATAATTTTTTGAACTCCCAGTTTTCATGGTTGATTATAAAGCGCTCTTCAGTGATATCGCTTTCCATTAACAGCACCGCGAGCTTAGCTACATCTTCGACATCAACAAAGCCATTGACGCCGGTTGTGTACCATGGAAATCCTTTGTACATGTTTTTAAAAATTGCGCAACTGCTGTCATGCCAGTTTCCAAACCCAAGTACGGTGCTCGGATTTATGATCACTGCATCCAATCCTTCAGCCATTCCACGCCATACTTCCATTTCAGCTTTATACTTACTAATGCCATAATGTGAATTCAATTTGCTGGTGGTCCATTTCTTTTCTTCAGTAACATGTTCGCCGGCAAAGGTTCGCCCCAATGCAGAAATAGAACTGATATGCACCAGCTTCTTTATTCCGTTTTCAAGTGCAAGGTTCACAATGTTTGCGGTACCATCCACATTTGTATTGTACATCTGTCTTCTTTCACTTTTTACGAATGAAACCAATGCTGCTGAATGAATAACGGCATCAATACCATCCATCGCTTCATTAAGGGAGATAACATCCAGCACATCACTGATAACCCATTCAACCTTATTTAAAATCTCGGGGGAAATAAAAAATGGAAGCTTACTACTACGGCGGATAGCACGAACAGGATACCCTTTTTCAACAAGTGCTTTGATGATGTAAGCGCCAATAAAACCAGTGCCGCCTGTTACAAGTACTTTACCCCCAACCCCTAAAGGGGAGTTTTGACGATTCATTTAAATTGTAGTTACCTGCAAACTTATGTGAAGTGAGTGAAATGATTAGGCATTAATAACTATAATAGCCTTTATTAGTTTTCTTTCCCAGTTGACCAGTCTCTACTTTTTCTTTTTGAATAGAAGAGGGTTTTAATCGCTCTGGTTTGTCAAGTTGCTCATAAATGGAGCAGCTGACCGCGTAGTTAATATCGTTCCCAATCAGATCCATTAGCTTAAATGGTCCCATTTTAAAACCCGTGGATTCCATAAGTGAATCAATCGTTGTGAAATCGCCTGTATTTTCTTCTGCCAATCGCAATGATTCAATATAATAAGGTCTTGCGACACGGTTTACGATAAAGCCGGGCGAATCTTTGCAGAGCACGGGTGTTTTACCTAACAGTTGGGAGAGTTCTATGATCGCATTAGCTGTCTGCTCATTTGTAAGATCTGTTTTCACCACTTCAACCAGTTTCATGATTGTAGCAGGATTAAAAAAATGCATGCCGATAACCCTTTCAGGATTTTTTACTCCTTTTGCAATTTTGGTGATAGAAAGTGAGGATGTATTGCTGGCAAAAACAGTTTTGCTGTGATTGATCTCCGCCAGCTGATTGAACAACGCAATTTTAGCGTCCGTTTTTTCAACGATCGCTTCGATAATTACATCACCGACGCAATCATGCAGGTTGTTGGTGAAACGAAGATTATTCAGCGTTTCTTCTTTTGCGGTTCCCGTGATCTTACGTTTTTCAACCAGTGATTGTAGATTCTTTTCAATGGATGTGCTGGCTTTTTCAAGAATTGCGTCATTTAATTCATATAGAATTGTTGAAAAACCAGATGAGGCAGCAGTTTGCGCAATACCGCTGCCCATAGTGCCTGCGCCACAAATACAAATTATAGAACCCGGATTCATGCGATTAAGAGGGATTATAAGGATAAAGGTAGCAGATACTTCGGCAAGGTCAGCAGAATTACAGGTGCACAAGAGTACGACCCTTCGACAAGCTTCCCCATTAAATCGGGACGACGCATTTCTTCAATGTTGAACTGAACGATGAACGGAGCGTTGCAAGAGAAGCTTAATAGTAATTCAGAAGCTGATAAACAAAAACCAAAAACCATGAACAATAAACTCTAAACTGCACTCGTAAACTGTTTCAAAAACCTTACATCATTATCGCTGAAGAGTCGAATATCATTGATGCCGTATTTTAGTAATGCGGGCCTTTCGATACCCATCCCGAATGCAAAGCCAGTGTATTTGTTAGGATCGATGCCGCAGTTGGATAAAACATTCGGATGCACCATACCGCTGCCAAGAATTTCAAGCCATCCGGTTTTCTTACACACATTGCAACCGACACCTTTGCAAAGCATACAGCTGATGTCCATTTCGGCACTTGGCTCAGTGAAGGGAAAATAAGAAGGACGGAAACAGATCTTTACATCGGTTCCATACATTTCTTTAGCAAAAAAATAAAGCGTTTGTTTCAAATCGGCAAAAGAAACATTTTCATCAATATATAAAGCTTCCACCTGGTGAAAAAAGCAATGACTTCTTGCACTCACTGTTTCATTTCTATACACACGACCGGGGCAAATGATGCGGATTGGCAATTTGCCTTTCTGCATTTCACGGATCTGGATATTACTGGTATGCGTACGAAGTAGCCAGTCAGGGTTTTGCTGTACATAAAACGTATCCTGCATATCTCTGGCCGGGTGATGCTCGGGAAGATTCAATGCGGTAAAGTTGTGCCAATCGTCCTCGATCTCGGGCCCTTCAGCAACTGCAAAACCGAGACGCTGAAAAATGGAAATGATACGATTCGTCATTAAACTGATCGGGTGACGGGTGCCGACAGGTATATCATCTCCAGGAAGAGTCAGGTCAAGTTCGGAGCTCTTCGTTCTGAGTTCAGAGTTCAGTGCTGTTTTGAGCTCTTCATATTTTGCTTCAGTGAATTGCTTGAACTCATTTAATATCTGTCCGAATTCTTTCTTCCTTTCGTTTGGCACATTCTTCATTTCGCCCATCAGGTGTTTCACCAATCCTTTTGTGCCAAGCCATTTGATGCGAAATTCCTCCACTGCTTTTTCATCAGCTGCGGCGTAAGTCTCGATCTCTGATTTGTAATTTTCTATTTGTTGCAGCAATTCTTCCATAGCCGGCAAAGATAAGCTAAGACACTAAGGAGAAAAAGAGAAGAAAGGAAGAGAGAAGGATAAAAAGATAAGCTAAGAGGCAAAGGAAAAAAGAGGTAAGGAGAGTAGTTCCCGGCCATTTACAACTTTTCAACAGCAGCGCATTAGCTCTTTTTCTCCTTCTCTCTTTTATTCTCTTAGCTTAACTTGCACTTATGTCAGATTTTCTAAATATTGCAGACTTTCTTTCGCCAATAAGCAAGGCTGAACTGAGTTTTGACCAGGGTTACAAGGAAGGCACAATTGGTTCCAATATAAAAGTACATGACGAAGAAAATTTTCCGGATGTTGACGATGCCGATCTTGTCTTTATCGGTTGTGGTGAGCAAAGAGGGAATGGTCATCACCTGGCTTACAGTGCGGGACCTGATGCGATCCGCCGCCAGTTTTATCAATTATTTTTTTGGCACCAGGATCTTCGGTTGGCTGATCTTGGCAATCTTCGCAAGGGTGCGGGTCTGGTGGATACTTATGCTGCGTTACGAACTGTTATCAATGAATTGATCAATGAGAAAAAGACTGTGATTATTCTTGGCGGATCACATGATCTTACACTTGCCCAGTATTATGCATACGAGCAAAACAAATCCATTATTGAAGTAACTAATGTAGATGCGCTGATCGATCTCAATCTTGATTCTGATTTTCGATGTGATAATTTTCTAATGGAAATGCTGACCGGCGAACCGAATTATGTTCGTCATTATAATCATATCGGTTTCCAAAGTTATTTTGTTCATCCCCGAATGCTGGAAACAATGGATAAACTGCGCTTTGATTGTTTCCGTGTTGGTCATGTAAAAGAGAATATTGATGAAATGGAACCTGTGCTGCGCAATTCACAGTTATTCAGTTTTGATATTTCTGCGCTGGCTTACGCATATGCCCCGGCCAATACTACCGGTTCGCCTAATGGTTTTAATGGGGAAGAAAGCTGCGTGCTGATGCGTTATGCCGGTATGAGTCCGAATGTAAGTACAATCGGTATTTATGGTTATGATCCGGATAAGGACCAGCATGATCTTACAGCTAAACAGATCAGCCAGATGCTTTGGTATTTATTAGATGGTCGGAGCCGTGGCAGAAAAGAAGCCAAGATCGATGAACGTGAATCTTTCAATGAATACCACATGGCATTTGCGGAAGTGGAAACAACTTTTATCCAAAGTAAGAAAACGGGTCGCTGGTGGATGCAGCTGCCGGATAAACGTTTTATCGCCTGTAGTTATAAAGATTACCTGCTGGCAAGCAGCAATGAGATCCCGGAAAGATGGTTGAGAGCGCAGGAGAGAAGTTAAAAACCAAACCCCCTGTCCGCCGCCTAAGGCGGAGAGACTTAGATTTAAAGATTCACTATTTTTATCTATAGTTCTTTTGTTGCTATTTTTAATCTGTGTTGCCAGCTGAAGTGCTGCTATTAAACTTCCGTTGCGTCGCACTCTTCAACATTCTGTTCGCTATTCATCAATAAATATTCAATGCTCAATTTTCAATTCAGCTACAGAATCAGGTTTTGCTTATTGTCAATTGCCTGTTGTCTCTTGCTTTCTTCTTGTTCTATCCAGCAAAAAATTTCAAAGTCAGCACAGAAGGTTATTAAAGACGGTTCATTACTTACCGCACATGTAGGCATCAGCATTTATGATACTGAATCTGGAAAGTACTGGTACAATTACCAGGGCGATAAATATTTTGTACCGGCCAGCAATACAAAGATCCCTACTTGCTATGCTGCGATGAAATATTTGGGAGATAGTTTGGTGGGGTTCAGGTATATGGTTCATGATAGTGAGATTATTATTTTGCCCACAGGTGATCCCAGTTTTTTACACGCGGATTATAATTCTTCGAGAGCGATGGAACTCATAAAAAAATTCAAAAGCGGCTCTTTACTTGCCAACAATATTGTTTGGGATAAATGGGGAAGCGGCTGGTCGTGGAATGACTACACTGCAGCCTATATGGCCGAGAGGAGTCCCTTCCCGATATACGGGAATACGGCAACTTTTTATTTACAGGATAATAGGGTAATAGTTGTTCCTGTCTTTTTTAATAAACAAATAAGAGTTTCCTCTACCCCAAATGCCATTGGTTTTAGCGTTACCCGTGCAATAGATTCAAACGATTTCAGAATAAATAACGGCAATAATAAAAACCAGGTAATCCCCTTCAGTACGGGTAAATCTTTTATTAACTGGATTCCTTCGATTCAGGCCGAACTTCTTTCAGATACTTTAGAAATCCCTTTTACAGTAGGATTGGTCAGCAAGGTTGAAAAAAACGATTTTAATACTTTTCACTCTCAACTCACCGATTCACTCCTTAAACCCATGATGCACCGCAGCGATAATTTTTTTGCAGAACAAAGTTTATTAATGGTGAGTAATGAAAAGCTTGGTGTGATGAATGATACAAAGATCATTGATACATTGTTAAAAACAGATTTTAAAGATCTGCCTCAACGACCGAGATGGGCTGATGGTTCCGGTCTCAGCCGCTACAATTTATTCACTCCACTGGATTTTGTTTCTATTCTGAATAAAATGAAAAATGAATTTGGAATGGAAAGAATAAAAGTCATTTTTCCAACCGGCGGCGAAGGCACGATCACCAGCTATTACAGAGCCGACAGCAGTTTTATTTTTGTCAAAACAGGAACGCTCTCTGGTGTCGTTGCTTTGAGTGGGTTTTTATATACTAAAAAGGGTAAGCTTCTCATCTTTTCTATATTGGTCAACAACCACCAGGCTTCATCAACTGCTGTAAGAAGATCGGTGGAACAATTTATCCAGGGAATCAGAAATAAATACTAAGAGGCGAAAGGAGAAAATGAGTACGAGAGAGATCCCGAGCCAACTCTTTGTCTCTTTCTCTCTTTTACTCTCTTAGCCTCCAAACATTTTCTCCAACTGTTCTTTCTTAAATTCTAAATAGGTGGGGTTGCCGTTAGGCGCGGAGTTAGGTTGCTTGCAGTTGAAGAGGTCCTCAATCAACGCTTCCATTTCCTTTTCGGAAAGTTGTCTTCCCGCTTTGATCGATTGTTGCCATGCAAGTGAACGAATCAGCTTTTCTCGTTTTGAAAATTTCAGATCATTACTGAAGTGTTTGAATTGTTCCAATAAAGAATCAATGACCTGTTTTTCATTGCCCTGTGTCACATCCGCGGGTGTGCCCTGAACAACAAAAGTGTTTTTTCCAAATGGCTCGATCATATAGCCGAGCTGTTGCAGATCCCCCATTATTTCCTGTAATAAAACCGTATCAGCAGGTGCTAATTCAATTGTGACAGGGAACATGCTTCGTTGTGTAGCTACAGCTTTTCCTTTCGCCGCTTCCTGCAATCGTTCAAAGATTATTCTTTCGTGTGCTGCTTGTTGGTTGATCAGGATAAAACCCTTCGCAGTTTGGAAAAGAATGTATTCATTATGAAGTTGCGTTAATCGTGAATCATGAGTGGTGTCCCGATAGCTATCAGGAGGTGAATGGTGAATTGGAAAAGGAGCTTCACCTGGCGACTGAGCATTCTCTTTTCCGAACTCCGAATTCCGAACTCCTGACTCCTGACTCCTGACTCCCGACTCCCGGCTTTCATAAAAATCTCTCCAATTTCTCAGCTCACTTCTATTTGTTGGTTCAATAAAATGGGCTTTATTTTTTTCAGTAAAACCTTTGAAGATCGAAGTAGAAGCTGCTGCTGATTTTTGTTCTTCAGTGAAGGGTTGTTGTACCGAAGATAATTGCTGAATAGAGACATCGAGGTCAAAATCCAAAGTAGGAGTAATGCTGAACTGCGCCAAGGCATGCTTGACCGCTGCCTGGACAAAAGCATAAACTATTTTTTCATCTTCAAATTTTATTTCCTGTTTGGTGGGGTGCACGTTTACATCTACCTGGGTCGGATCAAGGTCAATAAAAAGCACATACATTGGAAAACTGTCTTTGGTTACCATTTCCTGGTATGCATTCATTACGGCGTGGTTCAGGTAGGCACTTTTGATAAAACGATTATTAACAAAAAAGTATTGATCTCCCCTTGTCTTTTTGGCGGTCTCGGGCTTACCCACAAACCCGTAAATGTTCATATAATCAGTATCTTCTTTAACTGTTACAAGTTTTGTATTATAATAATTGCCGAGCAGTTGAAGAATACGTTGTTTTAAATTGCCGGGCTCCAGGTGGAAGATCTGTTGGTTATTTGCAGTGAGGGAAAAAAATACGTGGGGGAACGCTAGTGCCACCCGTGTAAACTCATCGACTATATGCCGCATCTCTGCAGTATTGCTTTTTAAAAAATTTCTTCGGGCTGGAACATTGAAGAATAAATTCTTCATCGCAATGCTGGTTCCTTCAGAAGCGGCAACAGGTTCCTGTTTTTTTACAACACTGTTTTCAATTTCAATATAAATTCCTGTTTCATCATGAAGCCTTCTTGTTTTTAATTCTACCTGTGCCACCGCAGCAATCGAGGCCAGCGCCTCTCCGCGAAAGCCCATCGTTTTTATATGAAAGAGATCTTCGATCGTTGTGATTTTCGAAGTTGCGTGCCGTTCAAAGCTCATCCTCGCATCGGTTTCGCTCATGCCAGCACCATTATCGATAACTTGCACCAATGATTTTCCTGCATCGTTAATAATAAGTTTAATTTCTGTAGCCCCGGCATCAACTGCGTTTTCAAGTAATTCTTTAACAGCACTTGCAGGTCGTTGGATCACTTCACCGGCTGCAATCTGATTGGCAATGTTATCGGGTAATAATGAAATCTTGTCGGGCAATTCTTCGTAATTTGGGCTGCTAAAATACGTTGATTATCTCAAGCAACTTGCATGAAAAAAATATTGTTTATTGTGTCGCTCCTGGCTTCTTCTGTTGTTTTTTCTCAATACAGCAGCAGGCTTTCTGTTGATCAGTGGGTGGACAGTGTTTTTAATTCTTTATCCAAAGAACAAAGAATAGCACAACTGATGGTGATAAGAGCTCATTCAAACCTTGGCCCGGATCATATTGCAAAAGTGACCAGCGATATTCAGCAATACAATGTTGGGGCATTATGTTTTTTCCAGGGTGGACCGATACGCCAGGCAAATCTCACGAATTTCTATCAACACATGACAAAAACTCCCTTGATGATCACGATCGATGGAGAATGGGGTGTTGGGATGCGTCTCGATAGTGTTACAAAATTTCCTTACCAGCTTACACTTGGCGCCATGGATGATCAGCGCCTGGTATACGAAATGGGATTAGCAGTTGGTGCACAATGCAAGCGGCTTGGTATTCATGTTAACTATGCACCCGTCGTTGATATCAATAATAATCCAAACAATCCCGTGATCGGTTATCGTTCTTTTGGTGAAGACAGGGATAAAGTAATAAAGTTTGGTATTGCGTATATGAAAGGAATGCAGGATGCTGGTATCATGGCTTGTGCCAAGCATTTCCCGGGGCATGGCGATGTCGATGTGGACTCGCATCTTGATCTGCCAGTGATAAATAAAACGAGAGCTGAACTTGATTCAAATGAGCTAAAACCTTTTCGTGAATTAATAAATGCAGGCATCGGAAGCGTAATGGTGGCGCATCTTTCCGTGCCTTCTATTGATGCAGGCGAACATCGTGCATCTTCTATTTCTAAAAACACTGTCACAGGTGTTCTACGGGATGATATTGGATTCACCGGCCTCACATTTACTGATGCATTGGAGATGAAAGGTGTTGCAAAATATTTCCCGGGCGGAGTTATTTCTGTTGAGGCTTTGATTGCTGGTAACGATATGCTTTGTCTTCCTGAAGATGTAGGAAATGCCATAGATGCGATAAAAAAAGCGATTGATGGGAATAAATTGAGCTGGGCTGCTATTGATGAAAAAGTGAGAAAAGTTTTAAAAGCAAAATACCAGCTTGGACTAAACCAATTAAAACCAATTGAAACAACAAATCTTCTTCGTGATCTGAATGCGAAAACGGATGCTATCGGGTTGAAAGTGGCGAAAGAAACTATTACTGTCCTGAAACAGGCAAGTGGTAATGTTTTAGTGCCTTTGAAAAAAAATAACAAGATAGCCTATATAGCCATTGGTGATTCTGATATAAATAGTTTTGGGAGAGCATTAAGTGACACTTATAAAACAGACTCCTACTTATTCTCATGGAAAGATGGAGACGATAAAGCAGATGAAATTTTTGAAAAGGTGATGGATAAGTATGATGCAGTGGTAATTGGCATTCATAATTTCAGCAACCGACCTGCAAACAATTATGGCATTACCAATTCGTCTCTTTCGTTGTGGCGCAGACTCAATAAAGCGAATAGTGTAACCCTTGTTTTTGGGAATGTTTTAGCCTCCTCAAATTTCTGTAAGGCTAATACACTAATTGCCTGTTACCAGGATGATAATGTCACAAGAAAGGTAGCTGCTGATCTGTTGAAAGGAAAAATCAAAGCATCAGGAAGATTACCGGTAAGGGTTTGCAGCTATCCTGCTGGTTTTGGTATTGATGTGGTAGCTACTGAAAGACCCGATCCATTGGAAAGAAGAGCTTTTATGGTTCAAACGATCGATTCAATCGTTAGCGATGCAATTTCTCAGAAAGCATTTCCGGGTTGTGTAATAATGGCATTACAAAACGGGGAAATTATTTACAACCAGGCTTTTGGTAATTATACGTTTGAAAATTCTCAGCCCGTTACACTTGAAAGCATTTATGATCTGGCTTCGGTTACAAAAATCTCCGCGACTACCGTGTCAGTGATGAAGCTTTATGAGGAAGGCAAGCTCAGTTTAAAAAAAAAGCTGGGTGACTACCTGCCCTGGGTAAAAGGCACTGATAAAGCCGATCTTGAAATAGAAGATATATTGCTTCATGAGGCAGGGCTTGTTCCCTTCATTCCGTTTTATAGAGAAACAATTGATACGGCGACCGGCAATCCCAATTCGCAAATTTATTCTGATACCGCAAAGCCCGGTTTTAGCATACGAGTTGCAGAAAATCTCTACATACGAAATGACTGGCAGGATACGATGATAAAACGAGTTTTGCAAAGTCCCTTGAGTAGACAAGGTCGCTATGTTTATAGTGACAATGATTTTATTTTCCTTGGAAAAATTGTCGAGCAGCTTACGGGAATGACACTTGATCAGTATGTGCACAAAACTTTCTATAACAGGATCGGAATGAGAACGACGGGGTTCAAACCCAGAGAACGTTTTTGGAAAGAGGGATCGATTGTGCCTACTGAATATGAAAAACATTTTCGACAACAATTGATACAAGGCGATGTACATGATGAAGGAGCTTCCATGTTTGGTGGTGTTGCCGGTCATGCCGGATTATTTTCCAACGCGTATGATCTGGCCATGCTTTATCAAATGCTGTTAAATGGCGGCACATTTAACGGGGAAAGGTTTCTAAAGGAGGAGACAATTAAATTATTTACAAAGTATCATAGCAAGGACAGTCGCAGGGGACTGGGTTTCGACAAGCCGGAGAAAGACAATATAACTCGCAAAGAACCTTATCCTGCATTACTTGCATCACCACAAACTTTCGGTCATACGGGTTTTACCGGCACCTGTGTCTGGGTAGATCCGGAATATGATCTTGTTTATATTTTCCTTTCTAACAGGGTAAACCCGACAAGAAATAATCCTTTGCTTTCATCGTTGCTGGTCAGAGGTAAAATTCAGGATGCGATCATTGAGGCGATAAGGTGAGAAATTCCAAATGTCAAGTTCCAAATGTCAAATAATTTAAAATCAAAAATCTGCTGCTTGAGATAGAAAGCAAATTGAAATTATAACTAAAATATTTCCATTGACGAAGGTTTACTTGAGTTTTAAACAAGGTAGTAAGCAGGCGGTCAGTCACTCATTCCAATACGCACAGTAGTGCTGGATATATTCAGGCAACTTACATGACAGACTAAAAAATCTGCCCAGGTCTCAAATATCGAAATAAGCTTCGGTAAAAAAATTTCAAACTATTATTTTAAAATTTTTGATTTGAAATTTGTTTGGAGTTTGGAATTTGTATTTTGACATTTTTTTAAACAGGCAAGTTCATCAACACTTCTTTAACCTCCTCATACCGTTCTTTCGGAATGAAATGATCAGCATCCGGTAAAATTTTGACTTCAACTGACTTTGCTTTTGTCAATTTCTTTTCTGCATAATCAGCATTGGCAACAGGAACATAGGTGTCTTTGTCTCCGTGAAGGATCCAAACAGGACAGCTGATCTTTTCCCATTCTTTATCTAATTCTTTTAAATCGTTTTTCAGGAAGACAAGTTCTGTGTTGCTTGGTCTGAATGCACCGGGCAAAAAATATTTTAATGGCGGCACCTGCATTATGTACCTCCATTTCTCCGGTTTTTCTTTCTTCGGATCAACGGAAGCCGCAAGAAGCACTAAACCATCAAACAGATCCTGGTTATCCACCTGCAATTTTACAATTACCGGTCCCCCGTAAGAATGACCAACTGCATATATCGGCTTACCATTCTTAATCGATCTTACAAGTGGACTGATTAACTTCGATTGATCTTCTAAATTTTTTGCATTGCCAAATTGACTGTGACCGAAACCCGGACGATCAATAGAGATCATTCTGTACCTGGAGAGCAATTCTTTATCCTGCATAAATTCTTCATACCTGGTCCACCCATCCGGAGAGCCATGTACAAAAAATAGAGTTGGAAATGTATCATTACCTGTTTTTGCGTAGTGTATATCAAAACCATTTATCCTTTTAGTTTCAGTAGTAAGCGAAACTCCGGCCCTTGAAAACTTTTCTTTTGCTTTATTGTCATTTATACGATGTTTCATCGTGCATTGTGCTAATATCACCCAGGCAGTAATAAATATGAAAAAACCAATCAGCAATCGTCTAAAGGCTTTTCGTTTCATCGATCAAACCTACAAAGAAAAAATACTGCGGCTGTATGATTGTTTACTGCCGGAGGTAGAAGGTTTATAAAGTATAAAAGTAAAATGGAAAACTTTATAAACTCTATTACTTTTTATACCTTTTTCGCTTATCTCTTCTCGGGTATATATAGATTATAAAGTATAAAAGTAAAATGAGAAACTTTATAAACTCTATTTACTTTTTATACCCTGTTTACTTATCTTTTCGTGGTTGTTGTGGTGGACGATGAGGCCCCCGTTGCTGGCCACCTTGCGGAGGACGGTTAGGATTTTGTTTGGGACCTTGTTGTTGTCCTCGTGGTTGCTGTCCTCTTTGTTGTTGAGACGGGTGTTGCGGTTTTTGTTTCTGCTGGTGTTTTTGTTTTCGTTTCCTATCAGCTTTTTCAAGCGATTGCAAACTTATCTGGCCAACGAGTTCCACAAATTCAGGTTCTACCTCTTTTATTTTTGATGAGGTTATTTCGGCAACCTCCAACTCTTCAGGAATTACACCCTGTGCATTGAGTGATTTTATTTTTCTCACTCTTTCAATTGTAACCGGGTATTGTTTATTGCTGTCGGGCAATACATACCACATCAGGTTTTTGAAAATATCTTTCTTTATCAGCGATGCATTTCCTTTTGCTACTTGTATATTATCGCAGTTATCGGGAAACTGTTGCAATGCATCGAGGTAGGTATCCAGCTCATAATTCAAACAGCACTTCAAGCGTCCGCATTGGCCGCTGAGTTTTGTCTGATTAATAGAAAGATTCTGATAACGGGCAGCAGTCGTATTTACAGATTTGAACTCAGTCAGCCATGTGCTGCAGCAAAGCTCGCGGCCGCAACTGCCAATACCCCCAACTTTTGCGCTTTCCTGTCTTGCACCGATCTGCCGCATCTCTACTTTCAGCTTGAATTCCGAAGCATATATTTTTATCAATTCACGAAAATCCACACGGCCATCAGCAATATAAAAGAAAGTGGCCTTACGGCTATCGGCCTGGATCTCCACCTGGCTTATTTTCATGTCGAGCTTTAGCTGTTTGGCAATTGCGCGGCTGCGGATCACCGCTTCTTTTTCCCTGCTCTTACTGTGTCGCCATGTATCAATGTCACGATCGCTGGCGCGGCGTAATACTTTTTTCATTTCCGGATTATCTTCCTTCACCTCATGCTTCTTCATTTGCAATCGAACAACCTCTCCGGTCAATGATACTTCACCAAGATCGAAACCGCTAACACCTTCCACACAGATCAGGTCTCCTTTTTCAAAATGTTGCAGTGTGGTGTTGCGAAAAAAATCTTTGCGACTGCCCTGGTTGAAGCTCACCTCGATCACCCTGCATTCATCCGACACGTCAGCAACAGGCATATTCATCAGCCAGTCAAATGCATTCATGCGGTTGCATCCGCCGGTACTACACCCGCCGTTGCTCTTACATCCATTTGGCTTACCCGTTCCGCAACTATCGCAACCCATGTTTGCAATTAAGAATTAAAAATTAAGAATTAATAATTGAGGGAGATAATTATGGAGCCGGCTGCACTACTATTTCAATCCCCTGTTGTTTCCAATTTGCTGCTTTACCCCGCAAATTGTTCACGCGTACATTCATAAGTCTACTCCGCATCTGGCAGAGCAACTCGATGTTGGCTCATGCATGTACAGGTGTTGAAGCGTGCGACGCAACATCGTTGAATATAGATCAGAAAGATGACTCAATAATTATACTCACATTTCTCCTTCTGCACTTTCCGGTCTCACTTACCTTTTCCTCAAGTTGCCAAAAATACAATTTTGTCCTGAATGACATGATAAAGCTTAATAGTGAGGGCATGAAAGAGGATCTTGGCGTTAGCGTTTCGTTCTATATAATAGGTGGCCCGGTCCAATTCTTCTATAATCGCCTGTTGCTGACTGATATCTGCAAGCCGGTTCAGCCGGTCGGCAAAATCTTTCTCATTATCTGCCAGGTAAACATTGCTGCCTGTAGCTTTTGAACGAATTGATTGTTCCAGGAGGTGATTGAAATAGCGAAGAAACTGTTTTTGTTTTTCCCGGCCAAGCCGGCTAATCTCTTCCACCCATTTTGTTTGTGCGATCGGGCCGGTTTTGATAATTGAATTCAGCCAATCACGGAGCAAGGCCTGCCAGTCTTCCTCTGCATTTTGTAACAATTGTATTGCTTCCCGGTAGCTACCTTCTGCAGTGGCGGCCACCTGTCTTGCTTTTAACGGATCAATCTTATTTTCGATCAGGGCTGTTTCAATATCGGCTGGTTCAAGCCTTGGGATTTTTATCATCTGGCAGCGACTGACAATGGTTGGTAATAATAATGTTTCATTTTCTGCTACCAGTATAAATAGGGTGTTAGCCGGCGGTTCTTCGATCAGCTTGAGCAACTTGTTGCCCTCTGCACCAAGATATTCCGGCATCCACATAATAAGCACTTTGTATTCGCTTTCAAAACTTTTCAGGCTCAGCTTGTGAATAATGTCATTACATTCGTTGGCTGTTATGTTACCTTGTTTGTTTTCAGCCCCGATGAATTGCAGCCAGTCATACACATTCCCGTAGGGGTAGTCATTTATAAATTCCCGCCATTCAGTTATATAATCAACACTCAACGGCGGAGTTCCTGATTTTTTTGTAACAACAGGATACGAGAAATGAATATCCGGGTGGACCAATTGGCTCGCTTTAATACATGAAGCACAAACTCCACAGCTGTCGTTTTGAATCGTGAGACGTGAGACGTCAGGCGTGAGTTCTTCTTCAAACAGAGATGAGGTTTGGCTTTTTACTTTTGGATTTGCTTTTTCACACGTTAGATACTGAGCCAATGCTAATGCAAGCGCCAGGGCCCCGCTGCCTTCTTTACTTAAAAAAAGCAAGGCATGGCTGAGACGGTTGTGTTGTATCAGCTCAACCAATTGTTGCTTTACTTCCTGTTGGTTGATAATCTTTGAGAATTGCATTGAAGCGAAAATAAATCTTCTTAAAATAAAAAAGCGTTCCGGTTTTCAGAACGCTTTTTTCCCCGATGGCTATCGGGATGGTAGGACTTCTATTAGTTAAGATATTTCGTGATCTCTTCACTCATCGGGCTCACTTTATTATGGAACACAGCAACCAAATTTCCTTTTTCATCTACCAGGAATTTTGTGAAGTTCCAGTTGACAGGATCCTGTAAATATCTTTTCCAGACAATGTCTTTAGAATTATCAGACGGTACACTCTTCGCCAATTCTTTTGATTGATCCACCAGCCATTTGTATAAAGGATGCATATCATCGCCTCTGACAGAAACTTTTTCAGCCATGGGAAAAGTAACCCCGTAATTCTTTTTGCAAAACTCCTTTATTTCAGTGTTGCTACCAGGTTCCTGTTCGCCGAAATTGTTTGCAGGAAAACCAACAATAACCAGTTTGTTTTTATATTTCCCGTACAATTTTTCAAGCTCGGCGTACTGAGGTGTGTTGCCGCATTTGGAAGCAGTGTTCACTATCATTATTTTTTTGCCTTTGTAAGCAGAAAAATCAATTGGAGTTCCATCAAGTCCCGGCACTTTGAAATCGTAAATAGCCGGTCCTTCGAGTGTGACTGACAATATCAGTGCAAGCAAAAATATTTTCATGATCTTTTTTTTTAGAGGATAACAAAGTTAAGACGCTCCTGTACGTATTTCCCAATAATCTTTTTACCACGAAATCCTGCCGGATCATTGCCTTTCATAACAACCCAGATCTGGCGCAATTCCAACCGGCCTGGGTTTTCCATCCAAATCGAAAGAAACACCGGCATTGGTTGCTTTGTTTTTAGCGGGAGATTCATCCTTTAGGCGGAAATTGTAAAATCGTTGTGTAGTATTAATACTGTCAAAGAGAGGATTCTGGTTATTAATTATGCCGGAACTGATAACTCCAGTAATTGCACTTGGGTTATTTTGAACTTTCCATAAGTTGTAATCAAAATTCACGTTCAGGTTTGCGCCTGGATCTTTGTCAACGACCACTTCATCATCCACGGTTCCATTTTCACCCCAGAAGATACAGTTTCGGAATACTGCTGTAAGGGCTGCTAGGACAGGCACATTATTCACCTTGATGTAATTACTTACATACAGCACGGGTTCACGATGAAGAATATAAATGTTCGAAATACTGGCAATAGTACAATGGGTAAATTGATAATTCCCACCTTTGGCCAGTATCACATTTTTACCACAATTGCTTACCAAACAATTCGTAGCTCTTATACTGCTGTTGATCGCAATAATGCCGGCATCATAAGCATTATCTACAATACATTCGTTCAAAACAAGTTTGGGATTAGCATTTGTTGAAGGGTCAACCACAGCCAAAGCCTGATAGGCATTTTTTATTACAGCATAATTCAATACATTATCCTTGCTCGTGTTTCTGAAAAAGATACCCGGCCAACCGGCTGGGAAATCATTATAAGGTTCATCGAGACGATCACCTTGCAGCTGAACCCAATCGACGCTGTCTTTCTCTCCATTTATTTCCAATGTTCCGTCAACAAGTATGGGAGCATCAGCATGTACATAAATTCGACATCCTTTATTTATCGTCAGTTTATTATTTGCATCAACAGTCAAAGATCCCAGAATTACATAAGGTAAATCATTATCCCATGCTTCATCAGCGGTGATCTTTTTATCGCGGTAAAAATGAGCATTCTGTCCCCACGCTTCCAGGTTTACCTGTTGGGTTGTGCCATTATAAGTTATTTGTATACTGTCCTGAATTATAAAAGGAATATTAGCTGTGCTTTGGTCGATGCTTACAGAAACAAAAACGTAAACACTGTCATTTGCTTCAATTTCAATGTTAGGAATCTCAGGTCCAATGAAGCCGTCCGCATTTATTTTAAAATAAGATGCGTTGCCACCCATCAGTTTAATGGATGAAAGACGAAGCTTTTGATCGTTGTCATTGAATATTTTAAAAAATTGCGTGATGGATCCTGTTGTCGTAAAAACAGTATCAAATTTTATTTCGTCAGCAGACATACTGACCTGTGCATCGGGGCTGGTTATGAAAGATTCCTTTTTGCAGGAATAAAAAAGGATAAGAATGGATATTGAAATTAAAGCAAGGTTCTTCATTGACCCTCAAAAATAGAACGAAGAGTTGAAAGGAGGAAATGACTTCCGATAAAATTTGAACAAGCGATCACCTTGAAGCCATGCATAGAGTAGCTAAAGATAATGATACGTTTTCTGCTGATAAAAGCTCATTGCCACATGCTTCCAGAGTTGCACCGGTAGTGATAACATCATCTACCAACAGCAAATGTTTATTCTTGATTGCCTCGGGATCTTTCAAAAAAAATTTTCCCTCGATATTCCGCCATCTTTCGATCCGTCCTTTTTGGGTTTGTGTTTCCGTATCGTGCGGTCGTGTTATTATATTATCGAAAACAGGAAGACATAAAACTTCTGCCATTCCTTCACAAAGCACAGTTGCCTGGTTGTAACCTCGCTTTTTTTCTTTGAAAGGGAAGAGTGGCAAAGGCACTAATGCATCGATATTATTAAAACGGGTTGAATATCTTATTGCATAAGCCATCATTCTTCCCAGTTGCAAACCAACTTCCTTGTTGCCTTTGTATTTGAATTGATGCATAAGGTGCTGGATAAGTGATTCTTTTGTAAAATAAAAATGGGCAGCAGCGTTCACAATTAACAGCCGGCCCCAAAATGTTTTTTCAACCGGGTTACCAGCATGCTGTTCAAAATTTGTTGCAGGCAAGGAAGCTACGCAGCGAATGCACAACCGACTCTCGACAGTTAACAGATCGCTTCCGCATCCGTCACATACGTGGGGAAAAACGACATGGAACAGGGAATCTTTTATTTCTTTAAAACGCAACATTGATTTTCAAACTAAAATAGGTATCTGTACACTTCTTCCACTTGCCCCATCGTCACTATTTCAATATTGAATTTTTGCTTGCCCAGTCCTTTTTGATTGTATCTTGAAACAATGATCTTTTCAAAGCCCAGTTTTTCAGCTTCTGCAATTCTTTGATCAATCCGGTTTACAGCTCTTATTTCGCCGCTAAGCCCAACTTCACCTGCAAAACAAATATGATGAGGCAAAGGAGTATCCTCATACGAAGATAAGATTGCGCACAACACCGCAAGGTCAATAGATGGATCTTCGATCTTTAATCCACCTGCGATGTTGATAAAAACATCTTTTACTCCAAAATGAAAACCACCTCTTTTTTCCAGCACAGCTAATAACAATTGCAATCTCCTCAGGTCGAAACCGCTTACTGTTCTTTGCGGCGTTCCGTAAACAGATTGGGTAACTAATGCTTGTAGCTCTATCAACAATGGCCGCATTCCTTCGATCGTCGCCGCAATTGCAATTCCACTAAGTTGTTCTTCTTTTTGGGTAATTAAAATTTCACTGGGATTTGTTACAGCTCTCATTCCAACATCGGTCATTTCATAAATACCGAGCTCTGACGTGCTGCCATAGCGATTTTTTAATGTTCTGAGAATTCGATAAGCATAATGACGATCGCCCTCGAATTGCAAAACAGTATCAACCATATGCTCAAGGATCTTTGGTCCGGCAATAAATCCTTCTTTGGTAATATGGCCAATTAGAAAAACCGGAGTATGCGTTTCTTTTGCAAAACGTTGAAATTCGGCAGCACATTCCCGTATTTGTGATATGCTCCCCGGCGATGAATCAATATAGGGTGTTTGTAAAGTTTGAATTGAATCGATAATGACCAGATCGGGTTTTAGTTTTTTTATTTCCTGGAAAATAATTTGAGTTGATGTTTCGGTGAGTAAGTAAAAGCTTTTGTTCTTAACATTCAATCTGTCAGCACGCATTTTTATTTGCTGCTCACTTTCTTCACCACTTATATAAAGAACAGTTTTATTGGTGAGTTTTAATCCATTTTGCAAAAACAAGGTTGATTTCCCGATGCCCGGTTCGCCTGCAATAAGTACAAGGCTGCCGGGAACGACTCCACCGCCTAACACACGATTCAATTCTTCATCAGTGGTCATCAATCTTTTTTCTTCACTATTATTTATGTCATCAAGTTGAATTGTTTTGTTTGGTCGTTCTGTTGTTTGATGGTAATGCTGCCATCCATTTTCTTTCGCAGTTTCTTTTTGTATTAATTCTTCGACAAAACTGTTCCATTGATTACAGGAAGGACACTGACCGAGCCATTTCACGCTTTCATAGCCGCAGTTTTGGCAGAAAAAAGCTTTTTTCACCTTACTCATAAAATAAAGTTAGGTTTTCATCAACATCTGGTTTCGTTTACAGAAAACTAATTTCAATTGAAAAAGATAAATTCAATTAGCGAAGTGATTGTGAAGTGAGTGAACTTAAATAAAGAAAAAAATAAAAAGTTGATTAAATGGTGAAGAATTGAATGTAAAAAGGGCCAATCTTTTGATTGACCCTCTTACTTACTAACCCATTAAATTCTGGTACTAAGTTACAATTCTGACTCACATTTCAAAATAATTTTTTCTTGCTGTGTATAACTTTTCGGTTAACTTCCACAGTTATCTATTTTTTAAACAGGCAACCATTAAAACTGGTGTAATAGTTTAACATTCATGTATTTAGAACAGTATCTTTACAAATCAGTATTCTGCCTTTTATGAATTTGTTGATTAATTTTCACATCTTGCCAATGTCAAAAAGGCTGCAGATTCTATACTAAGGTTGACGTTTTTGCATGTAAAAAAAATGGACCCAGCTTTGATATATTTACTCTAAAAATCAAAATAATATGACACCAGGAATTCTTTTAGTTTCCTTATTATTTGTTGGAATCAGTTTGATTGTTTCAATGATACTGAAAGGGAAATTTTCAAAATATAGCAAAATACCACTCGCAAGCGGCCTGAGCGGAAAGCAAATTGCGGAAAAGATGTTGCGGGAGAATGGTATTTATGATGTCCAGGTTACTGCTTCACAGGGGTTTTTGTCCGATCACTATAACCCGGTCAATAAGACGGTAAATCTTAGCCCTGAGGTATATACAGGAACTAGCATTTCGGCGGCGGCCGTAGCGGCGCACGAATGTGGCCACGCTGTTCAGCATTCCACTTCATACAATTGGCTAATGATGAGAAGCCGG
>JAICGN010000002.1 GCA_025923075.1 Chitinophagaceae bacterium | reverse complement strand
GGGCTTTCTATTTTGGAGTATGGATCCCATACCAATAAGCTTTAAACACAACGGCATAAAGTATAGTGATTGTTATTTTACAAGGGTTGCCCGCCCCGGTGAAGCAGCAACCTGGCATCTATATGATAGCGATAACTATTACCTGGGGAGACTTCGTTTTACAAATCAATGGATCTTTGATCCAAATAAAAGGACAGAAAGAATCTATGAGTTGGCAGAATTTTTTGGTGATTTTGTAAAGAAAACAAACCCCAATGATACGCTATAGCGCGGCCGTCGCTGTAATAAGTGTTAGGGTGATTACTGGAAAATCACTCAGACAAATGATAAGCCTTTTTTCGAAATGGCATTTTATGTAGTTAACCTGCCATAGTTTGGAAAAAGTTCTGCCTCAACAGCCGGACTCGATTTTTTATACTTTTGATGATGAAAAAAATTAGACAAGCCTTCAGGTTTTTGATATTTCTTTTGATTTATCTAATCATATTTTCTTTATGCAGATATATTGTTCAGTTGTTTACTGACAACAACTTCTTGCTCATTTTAATTCCTGTTACTGGTCTCGCTCTCTTTGCACTCGCGAAAGACTATGTTTATTCACTGGTTGATACAATGATGAGCTGGACTACTGATGATCCAGGTTGATAATGACAAACCGAATGCCAGTACAAACCAGGTCCCAATAGAAATTTCTCCAAATGCATTGTTACGAAACGGGCAGCCACGCTGCCTGGTAAACCTACTACTGAATAACGAAAAATATGTATGCTATGAAAAATCAGCATGTGTGGGGATCTCACTATTCAAGTCCCGGGAACCAGTGTCCTCATTCTGTCTAAATTCTAATTCTAATTGAATAGCTTTTATAGCTTCCTTGTATTTCAAATATTCTTCCTGGGATGATCCATCGGTGAGCATTCTTGTATAGATTATCGTGTATTTAGACAACATATCCATTAACTCCGAAGTTTCCAGCGTACGTAATACTTGCATTGTTGGTTAGTTGACAAGGAGAATAACCGCGAAATTATGGAAGCTGTAAAAAAAGAATGTCAGGTTATTTACATTTTTTCGTTCAACACTTCGCCACACTGCCACAGTATCTGTTAGCTTTGAAAAATAACAATGCCGAAACTTGCCATCAGGGCCAATTTCAGCAGTTACCTGGTCGGACATCTCGCTTTAACATCAGAAGTCAAGCCAATATAATTTTTCCCATCTTTCAGGCTTTGTAATATCTTTTTCTCCAATTAAATAAATCTTAGATTTGTGACCCGGTTGTTTAACCAGACTCGGGACGTAGCGCAGCCCGGTAGCGTACCAGCATGGGGTGCTGGTGGTCGCTGGTTCGAATCCAGTCGTCCCGACAAATAAGGTGATCATCCCGATTCAATCAGGATCAACCCGATAAATTAAGGGTAGTCATTTTCTTACGAGTGGTTACCCTTTTTCGGGCAGTAGCGCAGCCCGGTAGCGCACTACGTTCGGGACGTAGGGGCCGCTGGTTCGAATCCAGTCTGCCCGACAGAATAGCTCTGGAGAACAGAGCTTTTTTTATGCCTCACTATGTTTACATGAACTTGTCCGTTTCGAATTAAGATATCTTTTTATTAAATCAATTTAAAATTTTGAAAAGTAGAATGGCACGATCAATTTTGCCAAAGGCAAGGAAATATGAACATAATACATTTAACAGAATCGTTTCCATTAGAAAATGGCAAGACTTTACGCGGACTAACTATTGGTTATCATACTTATGGAAAACTGAATGAAGCAAAAGATAACGTTGTTTGGGTCTGTCATGCGCTTACTGCTAACAGCGATGTGTTTGATTGGTGGCGGGGTATCGTAGGAGAAAATTGTGTTATCAATCCAAAAGACCATTTTATTGTTTGTGTGAATATTATTGGCAGTTGCTATGGAAGCAGCGGACCATTGACGGTCAGTCCTGACACGAGCCAACCTTATTATTCTTCTTTTCCCGTGGTTACAATCCGTGATATGATCGATTCATTTATTCTTGTTCGTAAAAAACTAGGGATTGAAAAAGTAAAACTGCTGATGGGAGGGAGCATGGGCGGTTACCAGGTATTGGAATGGTGCTTAATGGAACCTGATGTGATACAAAACAGTTTTGTTATCACAACATCAGCAGCAGAAAGTGCATGGGGAATTGCAATACATACAGCACAGCGCCTGGCAATTGAAGCAGATCAAACATGGAAGGATAATTCAGCCGATGCTGGAAAAAATGGAATAAAAGCTGCGAGAGGAATCGGAATGCTTACGTACCGCAATTACAAGATATTTCATCAGAGACAAACCGATCCGGACTTTTCAAAAACTGATAACTACAAGGCTTCAGCCTATATTCTCCACCAGGGAAATAAATTATCCGATAGGTTCAATGCACAGAGTTATTGGCTGCTTACAAAATCAATGGATAGTCATAATATAGCCCGTGGAAGATTTAAAACACTTGAAGAGGCGCTGAAGCAAATTCATCAGCCAATGCTGGTAATCGGTATCGACAGCGATATTCTTTGTCCCCTTCCTGAACAAAAATTTCTGGCCGAACATATCCCTAACTCAACTTTGCATATCATTTCTTCTGATTATGGCCATGATGGTTTTTTGGTAGAAACGGAATCCATTTCAAGACATTTATTCGAATGGATGGAGAAACATAACATTTAAAGACCGTCCAACGCCTGAAGAATATCTTTTAGAATATCTTCCCGATGTTCAAGCCCGACAGAAATTCTGATTAATCCGGGAGTAATGGCAACCGCCTGTCTTTCTTCTTCCGTAAGTTTTGCATGAGTAGTGCTTGCAGGATGTGATGCAATACTCCGTGTGTCTCCCAGATTTGCGGTCATTGATAATAACTCCAGGCTATCAAGAAATTTTTTACCTGCGTCAAGTCCTCCGTTTATTTCAAAACAAAAGATTCCGCCACCATGCTGCATTTGCTTTTTTGCGATCTCAAACTGAGGATGGGATGGAAGAAATGGGTATTTGAGTGAACTGATCTTCTTATGATCTTTTAGCTGCCCGGCGATCCACGTTGCATTCGAAGCATGTCTTTCCATTCTTACATCAAGTGTTTCTAAACTCTTACTTAATATCCATGCATTAAACGGCGACAGGGCCGGGCCGGTATTACGGCAAAACAAATAAATTTCATTTATCAATTCCTTTTTTCCGACGATCACACCACCTAGTACTCTTCCCTGCCCGTCGAGCCATTTAGTAGCACTATGAACTACAAGGTCAGCACCAAGCGCAATGGGTAATTGTCCAAATGGCGTTGCAAAGCAATTATCAACGTTTAAAATGATATCGCGCCTATGTGCAAGATCAGCCAGTGCTTTTAAGTCGATGATCTCAAGACCGGGATTTGTGGGGCTTTCAACATAGATCATTCTTGTGTTAGGCCGGATGTTTTTTTCCCATTCGGCAATGCTCGCCGAGGCGTCAACATAACTGAATTCAATTCCAAATCTTGAAAGATATTTAGTAATGATATTATGTGTGCTCCCGAACAAGGCACGACAGGAAAGCAAATGATCACCGGATTTCATTAAGGCCATAAAAGAGCCAAATACGGCACTCATGCCGGAAGCAGTTGAATAACCAGCTTCGGCTCCTTCTAATGCGACCATCTTATCAGTAAATTCCTGCACATTGGGATTACTGAAGCGACTGTAAATATTATCATCGGTTTCATCGGCAAATGCGGCACGCATTTCTTCCGCAGTATCAAAGCAAAAACTGCTGGTAAGAAACAGCGGTGTCGTATGTTCCATCTCGTCTGTTTGAGTCACTCTCGTTCTTATGGCCCTGGTGTTTGGATGCATACTTTCTTCTATTGCTTTTAAAATTTCAAAGTTAAGTAACGGTGCTCAAGCATGTTTCTTTATTTTTATGTCGATGACCCCGGAGCGAAGAGCAAAGCTGGAATCGGTTTTAAGCAAAAGACAAAACGATATAACAGTTGTTTTGGAAAATGTTTTTGACCCGCATAATATATCGGCAGTGATGCGAACTTGTGACGCAGTCGGTATACAGGAAATTTATGTTTTAAACACCAGGATCCCGCGACACAAAAAGTGGGGCGCAAAAAGTTCTTCCAGCGCCGCAAAATGGCTAACCGTTTATCAGTTTGAAGATGCAGAAGCCTGTCTGTCTGAACTCAGAAAGAAATATTCAAAAATTTTAACTACGCATTTAAGCAACGATGCACTAAACTTGTATAAAATAGATCTTACTCAGCCAGTGGCGCTCATTTTTGGCAATGAACACAATGGCGTGTCAGAAGAAATAAGACAGTTGGCTGATGGTAATTTTATCATCCCGCAGGCAGGTATTATAAGATCATTAAATGTAAGTGTAGCTTGCGCCGTAACTTTATATGAAGCATATAGACAGAAAACTATAGCAGGGCATTATAATAAGAGGAAATTAGATGGCGAGGCTTTAAAAGAGCTAATGGATAAGTGGGGATACCAGGATATTGATGAACAATAAGTAATCAGAATGAACAACAAGTATTCAATATTTAGACTTTCAAGATTGGTTATAGTAATTGTCTTTTTTTTATCCTGTAAACAATCTGGTTCCCAATCAATCCCGAAATGGAAGATTGGGGACCTGGAAGAATATATTGCTAAGAGTGACACACCTGTTATTGTAAATTTCTGGGCCACGTATTGTGTACCATGTATAAAAGAAATTCCTTATTTCCAGGAGGTAGTCGCAAAGTATAAGGACAACGGAGTGAAACTACTTTTGGTAAGTCTTGATTTTGAAGAATCATACCCCGAGAAGGTTAGCAGCTTTGCTGATAAAAGAAAATTTACCTCACCCATTGTATGGCTTGATGAGACCAATGCAGATTATTTCTGCCCTAAAGTGGATAGTAGGTGGTCAGGAGTAATGCCCGCAACTCTTTTTATAAATAATAAAAAAGGCTATCGCAGTTTTTTTGAAGAAGAGATGCCAAAAGAAAAGTTTGAAGCCGAACTAAGAAAAATTCTTAGTAATTAATACCTCCTGGGCAACTCCTCAACAACATCCTTGTCTCTTTTGGCCTGCATAGTATTCAACTGGTACAAAAACATACCCCATGCACCCATAGCCACCAGTGCCAGTACGATCCCGATAAAACTTCCATAATAGAAACTGCGGGCAAGAAGATAGCCAGCGATTGCAAAAACAGAAAGGATGAGTGTTCTGTTAATAATAGTTCTTAAATTCATAAGCCTGGTTTTAGGTCCCGTTGCCTGATAGTAAATGAAAAAACGGAAAGTTAATAAATTGTTGTGGCCGGGTAATTTTCTGCTTAGATTCAGAGATGTAAGAATTCCACACAAGAATTAAAAAAAATCCCCTGGCAATTCGCCGGAGGATTTCTGAATTTATTTATGAAAAACTCATCCTTTTCTTTTAATCTGGCAGCCCATCGACCTGGACTCTTTCACAGAAACATCTTTGCCACTAACTATCTCATCAATAGCCTCTTTTAAATGCTTACGTTGTACATTTGAGGCATCTCCCGGATTATCATCAATAGCGCCATGGTAAACATGTTTGCCGTCACCATTAAACAGGAAGACCTCTGGGGTACGGTTAGCTCCGAACTCATCAGCAAGTACATTATTGGCATCTACGGCATAATACCATTTATAGCCCTGGTTTGTTGCATAGGCTTTCATTTCTGAAAAAGAATCTGCGTCATCCCGCTGACCTTCATTGGAATTAAGAAGGATAACTCCAATTTCCTTTGACAGCGCATAATTCGCAATTTCTCTCGTTCTTGACTGGTTTTTAACTACCCATGGACATGTATTACAGCTGAACATGACCAACAGTCCATTCTTCTTTTTAGCATCTTTAAGGGATACCTCTTTACCTGAAATATCCTTCAGCTTCAGATCAGCTTTAGGTATACTGGCGCCTATTGGCAGCACCTCACTAAAGGTTGTAAACGCAAACGAAATTGTTGCAATGGCCGAAACAGCAAAAAATACTTTTTTCATGATTGATTATTTAGCGATATAAAGTTCTGATTTTTTTTCAAATTTCATTAGCCGCCTGCCACAGGATTTTTCCTTTGGTCAGCCAACTTTCGCAGGGAAGAAATACTCACGTTTAATTCGAATCCGATCAACAGCACTAATGAGTTAAAATAGATCAATAGCATCAGGATCAGGACAGTTCCGATCGAACCATATAACTTGTTATAATTACCAAAGTTGACAACATAATAGGAGAAACCCATGGTAAATGCTATCATCATGAATGTAGCAAGAATGGAGCCGGGATTAACGAGTCTCCACTTCTTATGGACCGCCGGCGCATGCCGATAAATAAAGGAAATAGTAAGAAAAAATAACAGCACAATTACAAGCCACCGGGCATTGAGAATGATCGTTCTGATAGCAGGATCCTCGATACCAAGCCATGTAAGGACAGCACCACGCAATACCAAAGCGACTATCGACAGCAAAACGATGAGGAAGAAAATCAGCGTAAGCTTTATAGCTACCCAACGATCATGGATATAATGCCGCTCTGAAAAGCCGATATAGTTCTTTCTGTTAAATGACCTCATAATGCCGATCATGGCATTTGATGAAAAGTACAATGCCAGCAAAAAACCAAAAGAAAGCAGATCGCTTCTTTCAATGGAAGCAAAATCTTCTAAAAAATTTATAATAGGTTCATGATTTGACTTACCCGGAATTACATCACGGATGAGTTCATACAGCTGCTCCAGTTGATCTTTTATTGGCAAATACGGTAACAGTGTAAAAATGAAAATGCAGGCCGGCGGAATTGCCAGCAATAAATCAAATGAGATCGAGGCAGCTCTTTCATTCAGGCTTGTCTTTTGGATCTGGATAAAAAAGAATCTGATTACATCAAAAAGCGGGATGCCAGAAAAACCGGGAGGGATAATATTTTTACTTTTACGGATAATAAATTTTACCGGAAAAGATGTAATGAACTTCCGCCTTATCTGTGTAAGCAAATGCATTTGCTCTTATCGGTTTGCTTTTCTGATTGAATCCTGCCGGTTCTGTGCCTCCGCGAATTTTTTTGCTGACTTTAAATGATCTTCATAAGTACTGGAATAAATATGTGTGCCTGAAAAATCACTGTTCGCTACAAAATAAAGATAATCTGTTTGCGGGGCATTTAGTACGATATCGATTGTTTCAGGCTGTGGAGTGCATACAGGACCAGGAGGTAAACCGGGATTTATGTAAGTATTATATGGCGATTGAACCGCAAGATGTTTATGATAAATTCTTGTCAATGAAAAATCCCTGAGACCAAATTTTACAGTAGGGTCGGCCTGCAATTTCATTTTTTGATTTAAACGATTGATATATACACTGGCAATATTCGACTTATCACTCTTACTGTTACTTTCTTCATCGACTATAGACGCAAGTATAGAGACTTCAACCGGGGTGAGCTGTAATGCATTTGCTCTCTTTTTTCTTTCCTCGTTCCAGTAATGCTGCCAATGATCAAATAATTTTTGATAAACTTTTTTTGGGTCACTGTTCCAGAAATAGGAATACGTGTCGGGCATCACGGCAGTCATGACGGTATTCGTATCAAGCCCGAAAGGCTTTAATGAGTCATTATTAGTCAGGAATTGAATTGCAGCCAACGAATCGAATTCAAATAACTGACCCATCCTACGGGCAAGATCTTCTTTCAGTCTTAATTTAGTGATCGTAAGTTTCACAGGTGTCTGCTTACCATTTCTAAGCATACGGATGAGCTCAAACAGACTCATATTTTTAGTGATCTCGTATTTACCTGCTCTCGCTGTATTAAACTTCATGGCACGAGCTACCCAATCAAACCAACGGCCCGACGAAATGATCCTTTGCGAAACAAGGTGATTCCTCATTTCAGCAAAGCTTTCACCGGTATGTATGTAAAAAAATTTTGCCTGTGGTGGCGTAACTGACGGGCCGAAAACTTTCCAGGCGGAAAAAAGAATCACGACCAGGACGATGACCAGAAGAAATCGAAGGGTTTTTTTCATAGTGTTCCAATTAACTGAACAGAATTATTGGACATACAAAAGCCGGCTAACAAAATAAATAAAAAACCCTGTCTTAAAGACAGGGTTCGCATTTCTTTTATAAAAAATTAGTTAGGGTGTTTGATTTGTTGTTGGCGAAGTTGAAGTAGACACGGGGTTGGCCTGTGGCTGCACTCCCTGTGGATTCAATGCACCTGGATTCGTGACCGGAGCTGATTGAACGGGGGTGTTGCTAACCTTGTTAGAAGCACCATTACTGCTTGTGGAACCGCCTGAAATAAACAATGTCGAAACAAGGCATAATACGCCGATTACTGCCGCAAATATCCATGTACCTTTTTCGAGTACATCAGTAGTCTGCTTTACGCCCATAAACTGGTTGCTAAAACCGGCAATATTACCGGCAAGGCCGCCACCTTTAGGGTTTTGAACAAGTACGATCAAACCAAGTATCACACTGGCAAGAATCACAAGAATCACAAAAATGATTGTCATATCAGTTTTTCTTTAATTTTTCAATAAGGACTGCAAAATAACTGCTTTTAGAGGGATTGAGCAAACTTAGTTTATGGTAAATCTCGACAGCTTTTTCGGGGTGGCCTTGCTTGATCCATACCTCGGCCATAGCTTCTGTATCCACGTCTTTTTCTTCAAGCGAATTGGTCGCCAGCTGAACGACCTTTTCTTCGGACCCGCCATCGGTCATCGCTGCAATTTGATGTGGCGGCATCTGTCGGATAGTTTTTAGCCATTCGGTAAAACTCTTTAGTTGCTGACTGAAACGATCCTTAGGTTTTTCTTCTATCACATGTTTGATTCCCTGTGATGCAAAATAATCAACGGTATAATATGGCTCAAAAGCAGGAGACTGTTCTTTGTCTTCTGCGTTTTTTGTTATTGATGGGAGTGGGGTAACACTAAGGTTCTCGTCCTGAATTATCGCCCGTACGGATCCATGCCTGGGGTTTTCCAAAACCAGTTCATCATTAAATGGCTCTTCATTGACTTCTGCGACTGGAACTTTTTCTTCAACAGTTATTTTCTCTTTTAGAGAGGGCTTGCAGTTTAAGAGATGATTTAACCAAAGCGGATTATTTACATGAAGTGAAGTAGCTACGAGCTGTTTTTCAAAATCCTGGTGATTGATTTGTTTTTGTTTTGCTGAAAGTAAGAGTTGAGCTGACGAAAAATAAGGATATTGCTTTGCAAGATCTTCGATCTCTTCCGCGCTGCATTCTTCTAAACTGTTTTTCCTGAATAAAGAGAAAGTCAGTTTGTTTATCAATTCATGCATAATGCCAGGATAAAAAAATTACCAATCTGAAAATATTTTATTGAAGATCTCATCCGTAAGATTACGGATCATTTCATCATTCAACCGCTGTTCGGCCTGCGGCAAAGTTAATGTTGCTGAAAAATCGAAACTCCGGCTCACTGAATAATTTTTTGGTTCGGCGCCGGGTGTCTTTCGGTTAACTAACGTAATGTTAACGGCAACGGTAAGACGGTTGGTAGCTACTTGCTGATCAGAAATGGCGGACGTGGTAACATCATACTGAGATATAAAACCGGAAATATCAAAATCTGCATTTTCGTTATTTACCTGTGTCAGTTTTGTCTGGCTCACTATTTTCTGGCGCAGCTTATCTGTTAACTGAGGACTTAATTGTTGATTTTGATATCGCGCCTTGTTCTCGATATATTGTACCCGTACCGTTTTTATTTCTGGCGGAACGGAAGCCTGGTTAAACTTATAATTGCAGCCGAAGTTATAAACAAGCAAAACCGACAATGGAATGATCGTAAAAAATATTTTTCGCAAGACAATCATTTAAATTATTCTTCGATATTGTATTCCTTCAATTTACGGTAAAGAGTCCTTTCGCTAATGCCCAGGTCGAGCGCTGCATCCTTTCTTTTACCCCTGTGTTTTTTCAACGCTTTAATGATGAGTTCTTTTTCTTTATCCATTATATTCAAACTTTCTTCTACCTCCACGTGTTCCTGGATATCTCTATTCATAAGCACCGGCTGTTGTGCCGTTGGCTGCACAAGTACCGGCTGCATCAATTCATGATCTTTTAATTCTTTCAACTCGTTCATAAGAGATTGATTTTGCAAAGCCGTGGGATTTTGCAATACTTCAAAGAACATTTTTTTTAATTCCGTTACATCCTTTTTCATATCAAAGAAAAGTTTATAAAGGATTTCTCTTTCGTTCGCGAAGCTTTCCGCACCGTGTCCATTTGTATGCGCCAGCACGGGCAAACGATTCGCAGTGTAAGGTTGCAAAAATCTGCTCAATTCCTTTGAAGTAATCTGCTTATCCGCTGAAAGAACTGAAACCTGTTCTGGAATATTCTTTAATTCCCGAACATTACCCGGCCATGGATAGTTAATTAACATGTTTTTTGCGTCCTCATCCAATTGTACAGGAGCGGCTTTATATTTCTCGGCAAAGTCAACTGCAAATTTTCTAAAAAGTAAGGTGATGTCTTCTTTGCGATCATGCAATGCAGGAACGCGGATTGGAACAGTGCTGAGACGATAATAAAGGTCTTCTCTGAATCTTGTATTATGAACCTGCTCCAGCAGATCTTTATTTGTTGCTGCAATCACCCGTACATCCGTTTTATGCACTTTTGAAGAACCGACACGTATGTATTCGCCGGTTTCCAATACCCTTAATAAACGGGCCTGAGTGCCCAATGGTAATTCACCAATTTCATCAAGAAAAATAGTGCCGCCGTTCACAGTTTCAAAATATCCTTTGCGTGAATCAACAGCGCCGGTGAACGAACCTTTCTCATGACCAAATAACTCTGAATCGATCGTTCCTTCAGGAATGGCACCACAGTTTACTGCAATAAAGGGATTGTGTTTTCTAGCACTTAGTGCATGAATGATCTGGGAAAAAACTTCCTTACCCACACCGCTTTCTCCCATAATAAGAACAGTGAGGTCAGTATTTGCAACTTGTACGGCCACCTGCAATGCGTAATGAAGCGCCGGGGAGTTCCCGATGATACCAAACCTGTTTTTAATACTTTGTATATCCATTTTATAAATTGAATTATTAATTAATAATTATTAATTAATAATTGTTCCTAATAATGTTGCCTGTGTGCAGGCAGTTACTTTTACATTTACGTAATCACCTTTTTTCAGTCGATAGCTTTCTTTTGGGAATACGATCACCTTGTTTTGCGAACTTCGTCCTCTCCAGTCATGATCACTTCGCTTGCTATCACCTTCAATTAACACGGCAAATGTTTTCCCAATATCTTTCGTATTGCTCGCAAAAGACAGTCTCCCCTGCAACTCGACAATTTCCTGGAGTCTTTTCTTTTTCACATCATCGGGTATATCATCTTTATATCTTCTTTCTGCGAGTGTGCCGGGTCGCTCGCTGTAAAAAAACATATAGCTCATATCATAGCCGCTATATTCCATAATGCTTAATGTGTCTTTATGATCTGCATCTTCTTCTGTACAAAAACCGGCAATGATATCAGAGGAGATGCCACAGTCCGGCATTATTTCCCGAATGCGATCTACTTTAGCCATGTACCATTCCCTGGTATAGGTTCGGTTCATTAATTGTAAGATCCTTGAGCTGCCACTTTGAACCGGCAGATGAATGTATTTGCAGATATTTTCATACTTCGCCATTGTATGCAACACCTCATCAGTGATATCTTTTGGATGCGAGGTAGAAAACCGAACACGCAATAATGGAGAAATGAGCGCAACTTTTTCAAGAAGCTTAGCAAATGTTACTATCTCATCCTTCACTTCGTCAACGAAATAATAACTGTCAACATTCTGGCCCAACAATGTTACTTCTCTGAATCCTTTTTGAAACAGGTCCCTGCATTCTCTTATAATGGATCCAGCATCTCGACTTCGTTCTCTTCCCCTGGTAAACGGGACAACGCAAAAGCTACACATATTGTTGCAGCCACGCATGATACTTACAAACGCAGTCACGCCGTTGCTATCAAGACGTACCGGTGAAATATCAGCGTAAGTTTCTTCGCGGCTTAACAAAACATTTACTGCCTTCTGTCCACCTTCTGCTTCTATGATCAAACCGGGTAAAGTACGGTATGCATCGGGTCCAACGACCAGATCAACCAGTTTTTCTTCTTCAAGTAATTTTGACTTCAGGCGCTCTGCCATACAACCAAGCATCCCAATAAGCATCCCTGGCTTTGCTTCTTTTACCTTTTTAAATTCAGTCAGTCTTTTCCTTACTGTTTGCTCGGCTTTTTCCCGGATAGAGCAAGTATTTAACAACACAAGATCCGCGTCCTCAAAGTTGCGGGTAGCCCCGAAACCTTCTTTATTTAAAATAGAAGCAACGATCTCGCTATCTGAAAAATTCATCTGGCATCCATAACTTTCAATATAGAATAACTTCCTATACTGATTTGGATCGGTTGCAAAAGGAGCAAAAGCTTCTCCCTGGCGGTTTTCATCCTGCACTTTATCTGTTATATAATCAAGCATCAAATCAATTTGGACAGCAAATTTAAGTAAATAAGAGCAGTTAGTGACAGGATGACATAATCAAAAAATAACGAGAGCCAACCATTACCCAAACGACAGGTTTTCAATAGCTCGAACGTCTAAATTTGCGTTATGAGGAGATATGGGTTTCTGGCAATTTTTCTGTTTTGGGGGTTGACGACCTTTTCGCAGGGCATTAAGAAAAGTTCCGGGCTTATTGCCGGTAACGTTATGGATTCTGTAAGTCAAAAAGCAATGGTGGGCGCTTCTATTCAGCTGGCTTTGACTGGTTCTGATAAAAGGTTTACAAAATCGACCGACAAGAATGGAGCGTTTTCTTTCGATGATCTTTCGTTTGGCCATTATAGCCTAAGCATCTCGTTTATTGATTATGCGATGTTCCGAATCGACAGTATCAATGTTCGCGCAGAAAGATCAGATTTTTATCTTGCTGATATCCGGATATCGGCAAGAGCAACAGAACTTGAAACAGTAGTTGTTTATGCGGAGAAACCTTTGATCGAATCAAAAGAAGGTAATATTACCTTCAATGCAAGCGAATCTGCTGTAGCAGCGGGAAGCAATGCCAGTGAGTTGCTAAATGTAGTTCCACTTGTTTCAAAAGATCCAAACGGAAAAATTTTAGTGCGGGGAAAAGAACCCAAAATCCTGATCGATGATAAACCGGTTGAATTGAATCTTCAGCAGCTACAGGATCTATTAGAATCATTGCCCGGGAGCTCTATTGAAAAAATTGAAGTGATGACGAATCCTCCACCACAATATGCAAATGAACAAGGCGGCGTAATCAATATTGTGACAAGAAAAGGCAAAGTGGGTATGGGTGGGAGGTTAAGTGTTTCAGCTGGTACAAGGGGAGAAGGCGGCATCAATGGAAATTTTATTTATCGTAAAAACAAGTTTGCTATAAATGTAAATGCCGGCACAGCTGTGAATAGGTTCCAGGGATATGGAAATTCTGAAAGAAAAAATATTTATCCTGATTCAACTAATTATTTTCTTACGCAAACGGACTTCCTTAATAAAAGCATTCGCCCGAACTTAAGGGTAAATATTGATTATCATATTTCGAAGTATCAGGTCCTGAATTTTACTGCAACCTATAACCAGAATGATTTTAATAATCGCAATACAACTGAGTACACAAATCTCAATCGCTTCAATGAGATATATAAATTAAGTGAAAGAATGATTCGGAGTGAGGGTGATAATTATAATCCGGCTGTTAACGTGACCTACACAAAAAAAGGGAAAAAAGCAGGGGAACAATTCAGAATAATTGGAGGAGCTAATTTTTCATTTAATAAGAACGACCGGATCTTTTACCAGCAATTTTTTAACCCGGATCACACGCCAAATGGAATTGACTCCACGCAGGAACAAATTACCGATAATAAAAACAGTGGGTTGAACTTTCGTGTCAGTTATGATAACCCTTTGGTCGACAAAAAAACTTTTCTTTCCGTGGGTGGGTCCTATAATCGCAGCAATAACCATATTAAGGTTGATGCAGCCTATTTGAAAAATCCCGACAAAGTTTTGATACCAATGACCTTGCTAAGTAATCATTTTAAATTTCACCAGGATGTCAGCAATTTACGTGCATCGTTAAAGCAAATATTGGGTGAAAACTTCAGCCTTACCGGCGGTATTGCTGCAGAGCAAACTACAATAAGTTTTGACTTGATAAAGGAAGGAAAGGAAGTTGGCAATAATTATTGGAACTTTTTACCTTTTGCCAACATAAATAAGAACTGGAGGGGTAAACTAACGCTCACATTGGCTTATCGCAGAACGATTCGTCGCCCGGGAATAAATGAATTGAATCCAACGATTGATTTTTCCGACCCGTATAACATTCGTTATGGAAATTTCCGATTGGATCCATCGCTGGCGCATAATTTTGATTTGGTGATCGGACGTACAAACCCAAAATATTTTGTGAACCTCGGTCTGGGGTATAACAAGGTCGAGAACATTTTTTCCCAAATAAGAACACTATTCAATGATGGTAAAACGCATATAACATGGGAAAACATCAGCCATAGAAAAGAATATGAAGCAAGTACATGGAATGGGATCACAATAAATAAGAAAGTAAAAGTAAATTGGAGCGCCAGCTATACTTATAATCAGTATAGCGATTATGATAAAACAGTAAGAAAGTATCGTGATGGTGGCTCGTTTACGACAACACTCAATGGAAATTATTCGATTAAGGATGTCTGGTACTTTACCGGCAATTTTACCACCAATCGTTTTGCAAATCCGCAAGGTTCAGTGAGCTGGAACTTAAGCACCAATGTTGGGGTTCAGAAAAAACTCTTTAACAAAAAGTTTATTGTTACGCTGAATGTAATTGACCCGTTCCGCAATCAGGTCACGAATAGCTACACTTACGGAAGCAATTTTGAAGTGCATTCATCAAGCACAACCCAAACAAAAAATTACAGGCTAACGCTGGGATATAATTTTACAAAGTCCCCAACGAAAAAATAGAAGTGTTGAAAGGTTTTTAGTGCTCGTTCGCAGCGATGATAGAAATTTATTTACAGAGCGGAAGACGGGACTCGAACCCGCTACCTACAGCTTGGGAAGCTGTCGCTCTACCAGGTGAGCTACTTCCGCTTTTCTATCCGCTAACTATCGGAACTAATTTACACATTTACAGTAATCTTTTTTGATAGCCAGCTATCTTTTATGGGAATCAGCCAATTATTTTCTAATTCGGCCTTCGTCTGCACAAGATTGTTGAAGTATAAAGTATGACTATCAATAAACCTGTTGTCGAAAGCATATTGTATTTGAGAAAGTGGCAACAACTGCACTTTATCTTTTGCAACAAAAGCCAATGTAGTCCTGTCAAACATGTTTACACCAAAACGTTGCTCTATATCTTTTATCAACCGAACTGAACTATCAGTGCTGCATCCGCTGACACCGGTAGCTTTTTCATCAGCCATCAAAATAATGAATTGTCCGAAAAACAGATACCCTGCGCCTTTTACAGGCACACCATGTGACAACCATTTAGCAGTAAAATCATTTAACAGGTCTTCAACAGCCATTGCCTCATTCAAAGTAACCAACCGGCTGCTTTGATAGATCCATACGCGGCTCTCAGGCGCAAAATGGCTGTCAAGGAGATGTCTGTATTCGAGGTTCATAAGGGCAAAATTAAGCTAAACTCGCTGCAACCAATTCCGCCAGATCAAGCACTTTTACCGAATCTTCCTTTTCTGCCTGCTTTACACCGTCGGTAAGCATCGTATTACAGAAAGGACATGCGACGGCAACAATGCTTGCGCCGGTTTCTATTGCTTCATTGCTGCGTTCACTATTTATTCGTATTGTGCCTTTTTCTTCTTCTTTAAACATTTGTGCTCCGCCTGCTCCACAACAAAGGCCTGTTGTTTTGCAACGTTTCATTTCCACAAGTTCGGCATCAAAGACTTCTAAAACCTTTCGTGGCGCTTCATAAATGTTGTTTGCCCTGCCCAGATAACAACTGTCATGATATGTAATTTTTTTTCCTTTGAAGCCACCGCCATCTTTTAATTGAATTTTCCCTTCATCGATCAGCTGTTGCAGGAAAACAGAATGGTGAATGACTTCATAATTGCCGCCTAACGCGGGGTATTCATTTTTGAAAATATTAAAGCAATGCGGACAGGCAGTCACAATTTTTTTAATACTATAATTATTTAATGTTTGAATATTCTGGTATGCCATCATTTGAAACATAAATTCATTACCGGCACGCCGGACAGGATCACCGGTACACATTTCTTCTTTCCCGAGAATCGCATAATTGATCCCAACTTTGTCAAGAATGGTAGCGAAAGCCTTTGTGATCTTCTGTGCCCGTTGATCAAAGCTTCCCGCACAGCCGACCCAAAATAGAATTTCTGGTTGCTTACCTTCTGCAAAAAGTTCTGCAAGTACGGGGACTTTCATAATTTATTCCTCACGAAAATGGTTAAATGAATCGATGGCTGCAAAGATGATATAATTAGATAGATTGACAATGATAAGTTATATCATCTATAATTTCTACTTCTGTTAAAACTGGTTTTGATTTTAAAAATAATCCGAAATTACTATTTTACAGTAATCAGATACTGCTTTTCAAGCCATATTTTTGTCAACTGCAATGAAGGCAAACAATTTATTTTCGCGAATTACCAATTGGGAGTTATGGCCATTTTACGTCCTCTATTTTCCGATTGGATTTGTTTGGATATGGTACTGCATTAAGGCAAGATCACTTTGGTTCTTTAGTTCATCTAATCCCACCATAACCTTTGGCGGTTTTGAAGGAGAGAGTAAAAAAGAGATGTATGATCAGTTACCGCCTTTATCGTATCCCAAAACAATTTATATACTTCATGATCTGTCGTTCGATGAAGTAAAAAAAAAGGTCCTGGAAAATGGTTTTACTTATCCATTTATTGTAAAACCGGACGTTGGTATGAAAGGAATACTTTTTCGAAAAATAGATAATGATGAACAACTAAAAAAATACCATGAAAAAATACCGGTAGAATACATTGTGCAGGAGTTAATTGATCTTCCAGTTGAGCTAAGCGTTTTCTACTATCGCCATCCGGCAGCGATGAAAGGAACGATCAGTGGATTGATTCAAAAAGAATTACTTGAGGTATTTGGTGATGGTAAATCAACGTTATGGGAGTTGATCCTGCAACATCCCCGTGCAAAATTCCGCCTTGAAGAAATGAAACACCGGCATGAGCATCGCCTGCAAAGGGTTTTACCCAAAGACAAGCATTTTTACCTTTCTTATGCAGGCAACCATAACCGCGGGGCAAGATTCATTGACCTGCATCACCTTGTCGATGAAAAACTCTTGAAGGTTTTTGATGATATCAGTCACTACACCGATAAATTTTATTATGGCCGGTACGATATTAAATGTGTGACACTTGACGAACTGAAAGAAGGGAAAAATTATTCTATCCTGGAGTTCAATGGCTGTGGCGCTGAGCCCAATCATATTTATGATGCCGGGCTTAGTATCTGGCAGGCTTACCGTGAAATATTAAAGCATTGGAAAGTGCTATACGAGATTAGTAAATACAATCATGAACACGGAACACCTTACTGGCCTTATAAAAAAGGCCGTGATTTTTTGAAACAAGCCAAACGCCATTTCAGATTGTTAGAAGAATTTGATTAATGTCAAACAGCTGTAACGGCTACGGAATTTTGTTAAACTTAAAAAAACCTTTGACAAAAAGCAACGGGTTTCGTTAAAAAAACGTTCTGACAAGTCAAACAGCATGTATGTTCAAAAAGGGTTTTACAACATTAGCAATATTCAGCACGGTTATAGCAGTTGGTCAAACCTATACTCCTACAGATGCTGGCTCAAAAGTCAGGTTCGTTATAAAAAATTTCGGGATCAATACAGGGGGAACTTTTGACGGCCTTAGCGGAAGCATCACATTCGATCGATCAACACTTGCCACTGCCAGTTTTAACGTAAGTGTAGAGGCAAAGACGGTGGACACTGATATCGAAGCAAGGGATAACCATTTAAGAAAGGCCGAATATTTTGACGTTGAAAAATATCCAAGGATTAGTTTTAAATCTACTAAGGTTACAACCACAAATAGAGAAGGCTACCTGTATTTATATGGTATCATTACTATTAAAAATGTATCTAAGGAAATCAGCTTTCCCTTCACGCACAAAGACAAAGACGGAGGCATTCTTTTTGAAGGTGAATTCACTTTGAACCGGAGAGACTTTGGTGTTGGAGGAAAGAGTTTCTCGGTATCTGATGATCTTAGCGTCGAGCTTTCAATTTTTGCCAGGAAAAATTAAAACCGGCTTTATTCATTACTTCGATATTCAAAAGGATCTGCTCATTTATTCTTACCCGTTAGTTTGTACATTCGCACCGTGCGATTAGCAAAAATTTTTTTTATTGGCATGCTCATTAGTTTTCTCGGCTCACTTCCGCTGGGCACACTAAACATTGCCGCCATGCAGATCAGTATTACTGATGGGGTCCTACAGGCATTGCAGTTTGCATTTGGTTCATTGGTTGCTGAAGTAATCTATGTTCGTCTTTCATTAGTTGCCATGGACTGGGTTCGGAAGAAGGAATTCATTTTTAAAATGCTTGAATGGATAACTCTTGGAATTGTAATAGTACTGGCCATATCCAGCTTTCATGCAGCGATGAACCCATCCGCTGAAGAAAATGTTTTCCTGGGCAGCCCGCTTCCTAAAATAGTGCTTGGCTTTTCTATGAGTGCAGTAAGTCCGGCACAAATTCCTTTTTGGTTTGGTTGGAGCACAGTGCTGCTGGCAAAAAAGATCTTATTACCTGTAAATAAACACTATAATTTTTATATAATTGGTATCGGGCTCGGAACTCTTATCGGTAATTGTGTTTTTATTTTCGGGGGACGGCTTGCAGCCAGTAAGTTGCAAAACAATCACCAGGTTATCAATTGGGTGATCGGAGCTATCTTTTTAATAACAGCTATTATCCAGGTTTGGAAAATGATGACAAAAAAGACAACAGCACACAAACTCGAGCATCCTGAAGAAGTAACGCATGGTCTAGAGAATAAAATGGAAGAACAGATGCAAGATCATAAAGAATAAAATTGTTTATAAAGAAACTGGGAAGTTCATATGAAGAAAATTTTCAAGCAGCTTTTTAACTGGGAGTTATGGCCGTTTGGTCTCATCTATGCACCGGTTGGTATTGTGTGGCTATATTATGGTCTAAAAGCAAGATCATTATATTTTTTCACTGCTTCCAATCCCACGTTGGTCTTCGGAGGCTTCGAAGCTGGTAGTAAAAATGAAATGTACAAGCAATTACCTGCAGGTTCATATCCAAAAACAATTTTGATCAGCCCTGCACAAACAATCGATACTGTAAAAAGTGAAATAAAAGCAAGTGGGTTAAATTATCCATTTGTGGTAAAGCCTGATGAGGGAATGCAGGGAATTTTATTTCGTGTGATTGAGTCAGAAGATGAAATGAAAAAGTACCATAGAGTTGTTGGCGTTAAGTATATCCTTCAAACCTATATTGATCTGGCGATGGAATTCAGCGTTTTTTATATACGCTACCCAGGAGAAAAAAGAGGAAAAGTGACGGGGTTTATTTTAAAAGATTATCTGCATGTGACAGGCGATGGAAAAAAAACATTGGAGCAATTAGTTGATGAACATCCGAAGGCGAGCCACCGCTCAGCAGAAATGAAAAAAAAACATGAAAGGAATTGGTTAAACATTCCGAAGAACGGTGAAAATTATTACCTGAGTATGGCAGGTAATCACAACCGCGGTGCACGGTTTATTAACCTCTGTAATGAGATCGATCAGCGGCTTCATGATGTATTTGATCGTATCAATCATGAATCCAGAGGTTTTTATTATGGTCGTTATGATCTGAAATGCACTTCGATCGAAGACCTGAAGCAAGGAAAGAATATCATGATCCTTGAATATAACGGCGCAGGAGCCGAGCCTAACCACATCTATGATTGCGGAATGAGTTATGGTAAAGCTTTGAAGGTGATCTCGTCACATTGGCGTCATCTGTATCGTATTGGCAAGATCAATAACCAAAATGGAGTTCCCTATTGGACCTTTGCGAAAAGCTCCCGTTTTTTACAGCAAGTAAGAAAAGATTTTAAAGAATTACAAAGAAAAGATCTTGCTTTAGGAATATGAAATTTACTACGTTCAGACACCTGGTATGATTGAATTGATCAAAGTTTTTTTTGCTGGCTCGCTTGTTAGCTTTCTCGGGCAATTACCCCTCGGAAATATGAATCTTACTGCGACACAGCTAAGCTTTCAGGAAAGCTATGGCAGTGCCTGGAAGTATGGGGCAGGGATTGTGATAGTAGAAATAATTTATTTGCGACTGGCATTAACGGGGATGGACTGGGTCGTTGAACATAAACAATTATTTGCGGTCATGGGGTGGTTGACCGTAGTTGTTTTTGTCGTGTTAGGTATTTTGGCATTTGTGATGGCACAAAAGCAAACCGGTGCAAAGAAAGGATTGCTATTAAATAATAAGATGAATCGTTTTCTACTAGGAATTGTTGTAAGTGGAATAAATCCCGCCCAAATCCCTTTTTGGTTTTTATGGAGCACACAATTAATAAATAGTAGAGTACTGGTGCCAACGACTTCCCAATTCAATATATTCACCGCAGGAGCGGCGCTTGGTTCACTGGCTGGACTTGCTGTTTATATTCATGGTGGCAACTGGATGCTCACAAAGATGAAAACAGGTAACCGCGCTTTGAATATATTTATGGGGATTATTTTTATTTTAGCCGGCCTTTTGCAATTATATAATATGTTAACTAAAAAGCAATAATTTAAATCGACAGCTATGGCTATTAAAGATGCGTTTATAGGAGAATTAAAACACGAGTCGTCCATGTCAAAAAAAATATTGGAGAAAGTTCCGCTTGATAAAAAAAACTGGAAGCCGCATGAAAAATCTATGTCACTCGGAAGATTAGCGACACATGTGGCAGAGAATACCCAATGGGTTTCTAATATCATTCATATTGATGATTTTGATTTTATAAAAGACTACAATTTCAAACCTAACGTTGCTGGATCTACGGAAGAATTGCTGGAAATTTTTCAAACTAACCTTGACAAAGCAATTGCAGACCTTTCAACAATGAATGATGAAGATTTTGAAAAGAACTGGACCGTAAGAAGGGGCGAGCAGGTTATGTCAGTCACGCGAAAAAAAATTGCCATCCGCGGTTGGGGATTTAACCACATGATCCATCATCGTGGTCAATTATCGGTCTATTTGCGTTTGCTGGATGTTCCTGTTCCCGGAATGTACGGTCCGAGTGCAGATGAAAAGATGTAGTTTCCCGCCACCAAAAAAGTATTAATGAACACTTCCCCACAGCTAAAACAATCGCTTGGTCTCAGTATGGTGATTGTAATTGTGATAGCGAATGTTATAGGTTCAGGCGTTTATAAAAAAGTGGCTCCGATGGCTGCGGAACTACATTCTCCCGGTTGGGTGCTGATCGCCTGGGTATTGGGTGGTATCATCAGCCTGTTTGGTGCATTATGTAATGCCGAAGTGGCGGGTCTCCTTGCAAGTACAGGTGGCGAATATTCTTATTACAAAAAGATTTACACTAAACCGATCGCGTATATTTTCGGTTGGTCAATGTTTGCTGCAATACAGACTGCCGCCATTTCTTCACTTGCATATATTTTTTCTCAGTCGATAAACAGCATCGAGGCCTTACCACCCGTGCTGGAATCGTGGAAGGATATAAACCTTTTTGGTGTCTTTTATCCGTTCAAGGATTTTAATGTAAAACTTCTTGCAATCATTTCCATTCTTATCCTCACATGGATTAATAGCAAAGGACTGAAAGGAGGAGCAAGGTTAAGCACATTTTTATTGATACTGGTGATAATGGGAATACTATTGATCATCATTTTTGGTTTAAGCAGCCCGCATTCGGATCTATCCGGTGCTTTTAGTACAAAATCTACTACGGGGCGACCGGTGACATTTTCGGCAATTTTTGTGTCAATGCTTGCGGCATTTTGGGCTTACCAGGGCTGGGCTGCAATCGGATTTATCGGAGGTGAAGTAAAGAATGCAAAAAAGAATATTCCTTTAGGACTTGCCGCGGGTCTGTTTATAATCATTGGCATCTACCTGCTGGTAAATATGACATATTTATCGCTGCTGTCGATTCCCGAACTGGAATCAATTTATAAAGGCCAAAACAGCATAGCAGCAGTAGAAGCAGTAAAAGTTTTCTGGGGCGACAGCGGCAGTTACTTTATAGCTGCGTTGATCGCCGTAACAACCCTTGGCTGTAACCATGCTACCATCTATTCAAGTTGCCGTACATTTTATGCAATGGCAAAAGAAGGCTTGTTTTTTAAAAAAGCAGCTACACTGAATAAAGCAAGTGTACCGGGAGGTTCCATGTGGATACAGGGTATCTGGGCAAGTATACTTGTATTATCAGGCACTTTTGATCAATTGACCGATATGGTCATCTTCTCCATTTTTATTTTTTATGGACTGACAACGATAGGCGTTTTTATTCTCCGTAAAAAAATGCCTGATGCGCCCAGACCATACAAGGTTTGGGGCTATCCTGTAGTACCCATCATCGTAATTTTATTTTGCGCCACGTTATTTATTAATACAATTATTGAGAGGCCAAGGGAAGCTGGAATTGGCATGGCGCTAATGTTAACCGGAGTTCCGTTTTATTTTTGGTTCGCGAGGAAAAATTTCAAAGTCAAAAGTTAAAAGTAAAAAATAAAAAATAGAGTTCGCCAGGTAGAAAACTCCGCGAGCTTACGACTTTTGGATTTTTACTTTTGATTTTTTTACTTTAAAACCTATAGCCAGCAGAAAGTCCCGGAATGATCCGGCCCCCTTCATCCTGATCTCTTGTATTATGTTCTTTGGTGACTTTTATCTGATATCCGTAGCCAATTGATGGAGTAGTGAAAAAATGTTCTCCGAAAACAAAATGATAACCTGCCTCGCCGATTGGTGTAAACATCAGGCTTCCAAGATTCGTTTTTCCTTCAAAATTTTCAAATGCAAATAATACTCTTAAGCCAATAAAAGGATTACTGCCGCTGGTGTTATTTCCAAAACTGTTTCTGAAGCCTGCATACATGCCATAACCTTTAAAACCTCCATAAGCATCCCTTGATGAAAAATGATAGGTGATACCGACACTGAAACTGGTTTTATCATTGAAATTTTCATAACGAAGACCAACAATATTGCTTTTATAACCTTTGCCGATCGGCCTCATGTATTCACCACCCAGTTCCCATGGTTTTTGGGCTGAGGCAGTTAAGGAGAGGGCTGAGATTAAGACGGATAGCACCAGGTTTTTCATGGCTATAAAACGTTTAAGCAGCTGAATTATTTTGCCGGGCTATCCCCGGTAAACGGTGTGGGTCGATCATGCCTGCCCCTGTGTAAAGGAGATCGCAAGGTATTTTTTTGAAAAACCAAGTTTATAACACCACTACCAAGGAACCTTATTATCTGCAGACGTAAGCATTGTTACCCGCAGATGGGTTTAAGTATACGATTGATCTGCCAGCTTAATGTGCACTTATAGTTTCCACGTCAGGAATGCCCGATAAATGAAGTTCAATATGTTTATGCTTTGCTTTTGTCTTGAACTCATTGATGATCTCTGACACGTCATAATCAATATAAACACTGTGCGAGCCTTCAATATGTACTACTGAATAGTTCGGAATTTTTTCCAACTCGTCTTTAATCCTTTTTTTATTGATAAAGCTGACATTGATGGCAAGATTGAAATGGTAATGTTTGATATGCCCTTCGGATCTTGTCTCTAACGTGTAACCTGCCCGATATGTATTTTTAAAAATAAAATAGCAGGAGTATGCAATGCCGATACCTACACCAACAAGCAGATCTGTAAATAACATGGCAACAATAGTTACGATGAAAGGCAGGAATTGTTCTCTTCCTAATTTATAAACAGCAGCGATCATTCGTGGCTTGGCAAGGTTGTAACCAGTACGAATAAGAATAACAGCCAGCACACAATAAGGGATCATATTTAACATCGAAGCAACAAAAAATACAAGCACGAGCAACCAGATACCGTGAAAAATAGCCGAGAGTTTTGTTCTTGCATCTGCTTCGGCATTGGCAGAACTTCTTACGATAACTGCAGTGATAGGCAATCCACCGAGGATACCAGCAATAATATTTCCTGTGCCTTGAGCCACCAGTTCACGATTTTGAGGAGTAATGCGGTTATACAGGTCAATTTTATCAATCGCCTCAATGCTTAACAGTGTTTCAAGCGAAGCGACAATGCAAATAACAACAGCATTCTTAATAATGTCCGTATTGCTGAAGATCGACTGATAATCGGGCAGTTTTATATCTAAAAATAAATTGGAAGGAAGGTTGACGAACTGCTGCGGCTTTAATGCCAATGATGGAATGAATTGCTGAAATAAAAATGCAAGCAGGGTTCCAAATAATACCACAAGAAAAGATGTTGGTATAAACGGAACTTTCTTGGCCATTGTTTTCTTCCAGGCTATCAATAAAGCAAGAGAGGCGATTGCTATTACAATGGCGCCTTTTGACGTATGGTAATAAATATTCTTTACATGACTAAAAGCATTTTTAAATGTGATGATGTTAAATAATTCTTTTGTCCAGAAGGATGCTTCATCGTATCCAAGTAATAATGGGATTTGTTTGGCGATAAGAATAATGCCAATGGCGGCCAGCATTCCCTTAATCACGGCTGAAGGAATAAAATGAGTAAACCCGCCAAGTTTGAAAACACCAAGCAATAATTGAATAACACCGGCGACGGCAACGGAAAGAAAAAATATCTGTAAACTTCCAAGTTCAGTAATCGCCCCCGCACAAATGGCCGTCAGACCAGCAGCAGGGCCGCTTACGCTTAAATGGGATTTACTGATAAGACCAACGACAATGCCGCCAATAATACCGGAAACTAGACCCGCATACAAAGGAGCACCGGATGCTAAAGAAATACCAAGACAAAGAGGCAGCGCAACAAAGAAGACAGTGATGCTGGCTTTAAAATCATGTTTGAGAAACGCTAAAAAATAATAACGTGCATGCCGTTTAAAAATATCCATTGCCTGAATTATAGTCAAAGAATTGCAGGCCGCAATGTAATTAATTTACCTGTTTTTTTTACTGATTAAGACCAGGGTATCAAAAACTAAATCCAAGATCAAATTAGAGGAAGATAGCTTTATTGATCCATTGTTGGAGTCCTATTTTAACCTTAACAAATCTCCGTCGTCAAAACGCATCGTTATAATTTCTGCTTTTGCTAAGTAAGAGTTTTTGAATCTTTCTGTCTTGGCAAACTCCGCCAGTTGAGACTTTATCTTATTTAAGACTTGTTTCCACTCTAACGCTTCGTATTCGCTTTTAGATAGTGGATAATAACTAACAGAAGTATCAGGTTCATTTTTTCTCGCCGTGCCCCCATCGTCCTTTTCATATTGTATTGAATCAACTAAATGAATTGCGTAGCAACTGCCCGTTTCGAAAAGACCAAAGTTGTAAGCAAAAACATCTTTATCAGGTTTTTCCGAATCGGACAGTTTAAAGAACCATTCCTGTAGTGTAGCAGAATTTGAACAAGAGAATGTGGGGGGCGGGGGTTCCGGAGCTGTTGTACTTTCAGTTTCAGTCATGGTAACCTCTTCCACCTGAGTTTCTATTTTATCATTACAAGCCAAAACCAGGTGTATAAGAAATATAAAATACAGTACTCTCATAAAAATGGTTGGCAACTTGCAGATTGTAGGAAGTTTTGTCTACCAAATTTAGTCAATTATCAATCCAAATCGAAGCAAAGGAAAACTGTTTATCGCTAATTAGAGTTGTTGTGCCCCACGTGTTACTTAATGAGGGACAAAATAATTCATGGGATTGCCTTGGCCTCCGGCGTCGGCCTCGCAAGTTAAACCTCCTGTGTCCACCTATCTCTTTCATCCGGGGAAAACTTCCACGGAGCAAAATTATTTTCAACATTATTGAACATGGCATTCCATTCCTGTGGCGCATTGCTTTCTTCCATTACCAATGAACGGCGGAGTTCGAGAATGATCTCCAGAGGAGAGATGGAAACAGGACATTCCTCTACACAGGCATTACATGTAGTGCATGCACGAAGCTCCTCAACAGTAATATAATTGTGTAATAATTTTTTACCATCATCCTTATATACCTTATGTACATTTATATTTCTTCCAACATCCTCTAGTCTGTCTCTGGTATCCATCATGATTTTTCGGGGAGATAAAGCCTTACCCGTTTGTGTTGCAGGACAAGCAGCAGAACAGCGGCCGCATTCGGTGCAACTGTATGCATCCAGTAAATTTCTCCAGCTAAGATCAAAAACATCTTTAGCGCCGAAGTTTGCCGGCGGAACAGCATCAGTTGGCGCCGACTCCGGTTGCATAGCATACAAAACTTCTTTTTGTACTGCTGGCATATTTTTCATTTCTCCTTTTGGTTCCAGTCTGGCATAGTATGCATTTGGAAATGCCAGCACGATATGCAGATGTTTTGAATAAGGCAGGTAATTTAAAAATGCATAGATGCCAATGATGTGCAGCCACCAGGCGCCACGTTCGAGTGCAAGTAAGGTTGACGATGAGACCGGCCTTAAAGATGATGAGAAAAATCCACTGACCAGAAAACTACCGGTGTCCTGGTAATGTTCGTTGCCCTGCAATTGCAAAGCCCTGTCGCTGGTATTCAATGTCAGAAACAACAACATCAGGACTATTTCTGTGATAAGAATATAATTTGCATCGCTTCTTGGCCAGCCAGCAAGGTCTTTGCTGATAAATCTGTTTAGTTTAATGATATTTCTCCTGATAAGAAAAATTGCACAGGCTAAGATCACAAGCACTGCGAGTATTTCAAATGCATTAATAAGAAAAGTATAAAAGCCGCCAAGTGGCTTAGCAAACAACCGGTGTGTTCCGAAGATTCCATCCAGCACTATTTCCAGCACTTCAATATTGATAATGATAAAACCCGCATAGACAAAAAAATGCAATATTGCTACCAACGGATTCTTAAACATTTTCTTTTGTCCAAATGCCAATAACAAAACATTCTTCCACCGTATATCTTTATTATCGCTAAAATCTTCATCACGGCCAAGCCTGATATTCCGGCTGATCTCTTTTACTTTTTTTGTAAAAAGCCAGATCGCAACAATGGAAACAAGAACAAATAACACCTGTTGAACAATTTGCATATGCAATCAATTACATTTGCTAAATTAAGCGTTTAAAAGTTAAATTTTAATCCCGCTAACTATCGGGAGACAAATTGATATGGGTACTGAAAAAAAATATATACTTAGCAGAGAAGTCGTCGAAAAAAAACTTCGGCGCATGGCGTATGAAATATTAGAAAATAATATTGATGAAAAAGCAATCATCCTGGCCGGTATAAGAGAAAGTGGGAGTGTGGTTGCCAGAGTCATACAGAAAATGCTTGGCGAAATTTCTTCAATCAAAACTGAGCTTATTACAATTACGCTTGATAAAAAAGAGCCAACCGATGTTTCATTGAGTAAATCTTTTGACTTTAATGAAAAAGTAATTGTTGTAATTGATGATGTAAGCAACAGCGGCAAAACACTGCTCTATGCTTTAAAACCTTTTATTGCTTTTCATCCTAAAAAAATTCAAATCCTGGTATTAGTTGAACGAACGCATACAAGTTTTCCCGTAAGACCTGATTATGTTGGTTTATCAATAGCCACAACTATCCAGGAACATATTTTTGTGGAAGTAAAAGGAGAAGAAGTAACAGGGGCCTATCTAAAATAAAACAGAACCACGATTTACATGATTGCGAAGGATTATGAGGAAATTTAGGACGATATTTTTCTAATGATTTTTCCAATTATCCCCTTCCTTCTCTAATCGTATAAATCTCGGTTCTTTGGTCTAAAAATATATCGCATGGAATTTCATTTTCCCATTTGACAACTCGAGAGTCGGTGCAGGGAATTTAAAAGCATCCAAGACATCAAATAAGACTCTTACAGCTTTTTTGTTCGTTTTTATTTTACTGAAATTGACATCCGGAGCGAGATACCATTGCCTGTAACGTTTAATATCAGTCCTGTCAACGGGAACTCCGGAATCTTCATCCGTCCATTTATTTTCAAAACCTCCAAACATACCTTCCGCTCCATAACCGATAGCTACACTGAGCCAGGCCGGCAAACTTGATCGGGGAAAAAATGATTTAAGGTTGGTGCTGAGCCAATAGGTCTGGCCGTTGTAATCTTTCAGCATTCTTTCAATCCAACTGCTTCCGAACAAATCGTTTGATCTTTCATTAAGCATTGGGTCATAGTAGCTTTTGTAGTGAAATGAAAATTTAAATTGAATACGCTGCCCTTCCCAACCAAGTTGCTGGCTAACGAATAAAGCAGAACCAAAAAGATTGGCGGCCATATCCGACCAGCTCCAGCCCCATTTGGCCGAGTGACCATCTAAAACCTCTATCACTGTCAAATATGCAATGCTGCTCACTCCCCCGATCCATGCCGCCTTGTTTGGAGAAACACCAGCCCATCTCCACATAGCTGCCGACGCACGACTTGCATTATAAGCAGCCCATACATGACCCATTTTATCTATTTGCAACCATTCCTTGCTATCGTTGAAAGTATGAAATGAAGTTTTCGGATAATCCTTATACCAGGTGTTATTGAAGATGATGATCGACGCTCCATAACCTACCACATTGAGGCCACCGATAATCCACTGCCTTTTTCTTTTTTGTTCGGGACTAAGGAAATAATAAGGAGCTGGCTTTATTATGGTATCCATCGACTGGCTAACTATACTTTTTTGGCCCGAACGGGATGAATCAGGTTGAGCATAAAAACAAGTAGGAAAAAAAAGCAAAAGCACCAGCAGGCTGAATACTGAGTGGGATGTAAAAGACGTCCTTCGCCTCGCTCTGAATAAACTTGCAAGTAGTGATGGGTTTTGCACGGGTGCTGGCTTCATAATGTAATTATAATAGGTTGAGGAGATTGCTTCTCCGCCTTTGGCGGATCGCAACAAAAATACGTTTCCTTACCCTTTTCGGTTTCAATTGATAAAATTCTCTAACTTTCATCCCGATAGCTATCGGGACCTGTAACTTTTAAATGTTCTATAATGGAAGCAGTGATACAAGAAAAATCGGCTAACTGGTTACGTGGAAATTTTGACGCGGCGACAAAAGATGCTATAAAAAAAATGCAGTCAGAAAATCCGAAAGAGCTGGCCGAGTCATTTTATCGCAATCTTGAATTTGGAACAGGGGGCTTGCGTGGTATTATGGGTGTGGGCACCAACCGTATGAATAGGTATACCGTTGGTATGGCGACACAGGGATTCGCAAATTATCTTAATCAAACCTATCCCGGCGGCCCGGTGCGAGTAGCCATCGCACATGATTGCAGGAATAATAGCCGCTTTTTTGCTGAAACAACCGCGAATGTGTTTGCTGCAAACGGGATAAAGGTTTTTTTATTCGAAGATTTGCGCCCAACGCCTGAACTTTCTTTTGCTATTCGTCATCTTGGTTGCCAGGGCGGCGTTGTTTGCACTGCATCACATAACCCGAAAGAGTATAATGGTTATAAAGCGTATTGGAATGACGGAGGTCAATTAGTGCCGCCCCATGATAAAAATGTGATTAAGGAAGTGGAAAAGATCGCTTCAGTTGATGATGTAAAATGGAGTGGGGGTGAAGCAAATATTACGATCCTTGGGAAAGAAATGGATGAGACGTACATGGAAATGGTGAAGACTTTAAGTATCTATCCTGAAGTGATCGCGAAACAACATGATCTGAAAATTGTTTATACTCCAATACATGGAACAGGTATTACGTTGGTGCCGACAGTGCTGAAGCGTTTTGGCTTTACTAACGTACATATTGTAGAAGAGCAAAGTAATATCAGCGGCGATTTCCCGACTGTTGTCTATCCTAATCCTGAAGAAAGTGAAGCGATGAACATTGGAATGCAAAAAGCAAAAAAACTCGATGCAGATATTTTATTGGGCACCGATCCCGACAGCGACCGTGTTGGTATTGCAGTAAAGGACCGTAATGGCAATTGGATATTGGTAAACGGGAACCAAACCGCGGTCCTGGCTTTTAATTATATGATCGAAGCAAGAAAAGCAAAGGGAATTGCAAGACCGAATGACATGGTGGTGAAAACGATTGTTACTACAGAGTTGATCGATGAGATCGCAAGACAAAATAATATCAGTTGCTATAATGTGTTGACCGGGTTTAAATGGATCGCTGAATTAATAAGAGAAAAAGAAGGTAAAGAACATTATGTGGTTGGGGGCGAAGAAAGCTACGGATTGATGATCGGCGATAAAGTAAGAGATAAAGATGCGATCAGCGCCGTGGCCCTGTTATGCGAAATGGCTGCTTATGAAAAAAACAAAGGGCGGAGCCTGTATGATAAACTGATCGATTTGTACATACAGTATGGATTTTATAAAGAACACCTCATTTCCATTACTAAAAAGGGAATGGATGGTCAGCAGCAAATTGCCGATATGATGTCGGGATTCAGAAGCAATCCTCCGAAAACGCTGGCGGGTTCAGATGTGGTACAGTTGCTCGATTATGAATTGAAAAAAGGCAAGAATCTGAAGACAGGCGAGGAATGGGAAATACAACTTCCGAAATCAAATGTGCTGCAATTTGTGCTGGCTGATGGAAGCAAAATAAGTGCAAGACCAAGCGGCACCGAGCCTAAGATAAAATTTTACTTCAGTGTAAATACAAAACTGAAGGCTGCTGATGAGTTTGATAAAATGAATGCAGTGCTGGATGAAAAGATAAAAGCAATTATTGATGATATGAGGCTTTGAAATCGTTTTTTCTTTAACTATAGTCAACAATTACTCTTCTGGCCCGAAACTATTTCCTGAAAATCTAAGAATCCTTGTCATGAGAGAGAGAGGACGAATCATCGCAGTTATAATAGTAGTTATAGGGTATAATATTGTTGATCAGTTTTTTCTGAGGACCCAGCGCGGCATTACACTTTCATCAGTTATTATTTCAATGGTGATTGCATTTGTTGTTTATCTGGCTTTAATTTATTTCTTTGGTAAAAAGCACCTTAATTGAGAATGGATATACACAATCTTTTTAGGCCAACATATTCCATTGCTGCACTCCGAATGATGATGGGAATAATTTTTATTCTTCATGCAGGTGTAAGAGTCTATAATAACACACTTCCCGGCTTTGGTGATTTCTTAGATGGCAAAGGTTTTCCCTTTGGATTTTACCTGGCATGGGCAGTGACTTTATTCGAATTGGTGGGAGGAATACTCATGTTCTTCCGGTATTTTGTAAAAATTTTCTGCATTGGTGAAATGGTCATACTTATTACAGGTATCATCACGGTGCATAGCGAAAATGGATGGTTCGTAGTAGGGCGTTCTCTTAATGGTATTGAATACAGCATTGTGCTGATCACAATACTCACGGCGATCTTTATTGCCGAGCGCAGAGCGGAAAGAAATATTTCACCTCTTCTGTAATTCTTATTTTTTATCAGGCAATGTAAAAGCAACATAAGCATCTCCTGACCTCGTTTTCAATTTACCACCGCCACACGCTATCACCAGGTATTGCTTACCATTTACGGCATACACAGACGGTGTCGCAAAACCGGGTGCGGGTAATTTGTATTCCCATAATAATTTTCCATTGTATTTATTATAAGCTCTCATCACTCCATCTTTTGATGCTGCAATAAATAAGATGCCACCGGCGGTCACAACCGGACCGCCATAGTTTTCAGTCCCTGTTGGGGGAATTCCTTTTGCCTTTAATTCAGGATATTCTCCAAGAGTAGTTTTCCAAATATGTTCACCGGTGTTTAAATTGATTGCCGTTAACGTTCCCCAGGGCGGAGCAATGGCAGGATAACCTTCCGGACTTAGGAATTTATTATACCCGGCCATTACGTATGGCACGCTCCGGTAAGCATCCTGTGGCTGCGGGGGCCGGATAAATTCCTTCAGCTGGTTTTCTTTTGATTCAAGTATAAAACTCGTGATCGCTTCTTTCTCTTCTTTCGTAATATAATTGAATGATGGCATCATCCTTCTCCCTGTTGCAAGCAATGATAATATATCGCCATCCCGGTACCTTTCCTGCAGGTTGATAAGCGTGGGAAAATTTCCGGCACCTTTTCTATCTGCGCCATGACAGCTAATACAATATCTTTGATAAAGTCTTAATCCCGCTTTTCCATAATTCTCTTTTATAGTAGTTAAATCATGTTTTACATCAAGCATTGTTACAAGCCAACCCATTTCATTTGCATTTACATAAAACAACCCTGTTTGCGGATCATAAGAAGGGCCTCCCCATTCCGCTCCTCCATCGAAACCCGGAAACTCGACAGCAGTTCTCTTCCCCGGTGGCAAAAACATTTTTCCATAACGATATCCTCCCAGGTCCTTTTTCAATTTAGCAATTGATGAATCTGGTAAATAAGGATTGATATCATTTGCAGAAAAAGTTTGCCGCACAAATGGTTTAATAAAAGTCTGCATTGGCTGTGTTGGCCAGACTTTTTCACCGCTTAATTCCGACGCAGTGTCAACCGGTATTTCATTAACCGGGTACACAGGATTACCGGTTTCTCTTTCCAACAGCCAGACCATTCCATGCTTTGTTGTTTGCGCCACTGCATCAACTTTTTTTCCTTCCTTTTCAATCGTAACAAGCACTGGCGGGGCAGGAAGATCCCAGTCCCAGAGATCATGATGTATAAATTGAAAATGCCATTTACGTTGGCCCGTTTCGGCATCTAACGCTAACAAACAATTGGCAAACAAATTCTGACCTTTTCTCTTACCGCCATAAAAATCATAAGAAGCAGAACCGGTCGGCGCAAATACGATTCCCCGTTTTTCATCAAGCGTCAGGCCACTCCAGCTATTCGCACCGCCAATATGCTTATATGCTTCAGGATCGTCCCATGTTTCGTACCCCACTTCTCCGGGCTGCGGAACAGTATGAAATATCCACTGGACCTTACCAGTTCTAACGTCATATGCGCGAATATGACCTGGTGCTGCAGCTGCGCTTTCGTCAACCCTTGAGCCTAGTATGTACATATCTTTGTAAATAATACCAGGGGATGTTGCCGTAACAAAAAGATCGGCGACCTCCCGCCCCAGACCATTGTGGAGATCAACCAAACCGCTGTCGCCAAAATTCGTTACGAGTTGACCGCTCGTTGCATCAATGCAATGCAAATAAGAACTGGCAACATAAAGAATTCTTTTATCGTTTTTTCCATCAGTCCAATAAGTGACCCCACGATTATTATTCAGAACAAAATGCATAAACTCATTATTCCTGAATATAGAATCAGGGTTGAATTCCCATATCTTTTTACCCGTGGCGGCATGTACCGCAAAAAGCTTCAGCGTGGGAGAGGTAAAGTACATTACTGAATCAATTACGATCGCGTTGCATTGTATCTGTGAGTTCTTTGCTGTGTCAGCATCGCCCGTGTTAAATACCCATGCAATCTGTAGTTGATTTACATTACCGGTATCAATTTGAGTTAAAGAAGAGTAGTGTAGGTTGTCTTTAGTCCCGCCGTAATTTTCCCAGGTGGTATATTTTTTTTCAGATTGTGAACATGCAACAACAAAAACAAGGATCAAAGGAACTGAACTAAATTTCATTAAACATTTTTTGATTTTATTTGATCCCTTCCACAACCCAGGCCTGCAAAGGACTCCTCACTGGTTTATCACCAAATTTTTCCGTAATAACCCGCTTTATATGATCTTTAATTGTGTTTATTAAAGATGGAGATCTTTCGCAAATTGCCAGGTAGACAGGATTGCCTTCTACTATTCCTTTGGCAAGATCCATTGCCGATGGACCAATACCTTCTTTTTTTACCAAAGTTGTTGTAATACTTTTAAATCCTGCCCGTCTTGTGATTGTGATTAATTCCCTGTCATCATGCATGGAAAATGGAACATTATAAAAGATCGGCGGGTTGTCACCAAAATAACTTTCAATGATCAGCCGCCCCTCATGAATCGCCTCATTTGTTTCTACTTTATTCCATGTATTATAGATTAATTTGCCGCCGTTCTTTAAAACCCTATAAGCTTCTTTCAAGCCCTTTTCTTTATCAGGAAAAAACATTATTCCGAATTGCATCACGACAAGGTCAAACGACTCGTCATCAAATGGAAGATCCATTGCATCTGCATACATCCATCTGATGCGTTTATCATTTACCATTTCTTTTGCTACATCGATCATATCTGCATTGAGATCAGTTGCCGTTAACGTATCATGTTTCACTGATCTGGCAAGATGTTTTGTTACACGTCCCGTACCACAAGCAATCTCCAATATGTCAGAATATTTATCCTGCAAACGGGAAACAAGGTCAAGTGCGTAGGGTTCAAAAAGAAAAGGGCCCAGATAGCGTTCATAGTTGGCGGGAATGCTTCCTTCAAATGCTGCTGTTTTCTCCATCAAACGAATATTTTATTTTAAATCCCGGTCTAAAGGCCCGGGCCAAATGATTATTCAAGAACTTTTTCTGTGATCTTTCCACTTTTTTTATTTTTCAAAATAACTTTCTTCGCCCCGTAATGCGTCATCTCTTCTTTTACCAGGTAATTCTCTTTATCATACTCTGTCAAATGACTTTCCTTTGTCACACCTGTTCTTCCACGCCAAATATCAAGTCTCACAGGTTCCCATTGTTTTGTTTTTGCAGAGCGATAAGCCGCATCAAGGACACAATTGACAACATAGCCATCATAAAAAGTTTCTTTCGGCGCTTTATTTCTTTCCATTGAATTAAACATATCCATAAACATGTGATTATACCCAAGCTCATTTAGTTCATCGCCAACAGGAAACAGCCAACCGGTATTGCTTTCTGCTTTTTCTGCAACATAATCGGCTCCCTTACCAGTTGTAAACATTTCAAAACCGGTGCGTAAAAAACTATTGATCCAAATAGTTCCTTCAGTGCCCATCACTTCATCACGAAGATCCAGGCCGCCACGAAATGTCCAGCTAACTTCAAACTGACCGATAGCTCCATTTTCATATTTTACTAAACCAATTGCATGATCTTCCGCATCAATTGGTTTCACTTGTGTATCTGCCCAGCACATTACTTCAACCGGTTTAATGTCTTTACCGATGTAGCTTCTTGTTATTTCGACACAATGGCAACCCAGGTCAAGAATACAACCTCCACCTGCTTGTTCAATATCCCAAAACCAATCACTGTGCGGACCGGGGTGTGTCTCTCTGGATTTTGCCCAGAGAATTCTTCCCAGTGCGCCGTTCTTTACACTTTCAATTGCCTTTAAAAATTTAGGTGTATAAACCAGGTCTTCCAAATAACCATTGAAGATACCTGCCTTTTCTACTGCTTCCAGCATTCGTTTTGCTTCTACTGCATTTCTTCCTAACGGTTTTGTAGTGATCACAGCCTTATTATGCTTACAGCAAAGCATCACTGCTGCTTCATGCAAATTATTAGGCAACGAGATACAAACGACGTCGACATTGGGATGGGCAACGGATTCTTCCATATTCAAGGTCCAGTGCTCGCAATTGTAATCCTGTGCAAATTTCTTTGCGGATTCTTCGCGACGAGAATAAACACTTACCACCTTGTCTTTGCTGCGATACCCCTGCAGCGCATCAGCATAAAACCTGCCGATAAATCCTGAGCCAAGCATTGCGATTCTTTTCATAGTTTTTGTTTTATTTTTGGTTTGTTTTTACTTTTTTCCCCACCCGTTTCTTTTAAGGTAGGATCTTTTTCTTTCATCAGGAAATCACTACTTAATGATTCATATGAATAAGATTAGCACGGTGTTCATTGGCAGCAATTTTGTTGTTATAAAATGGGGCAAAAAGGTACGAATGAAATGCGATGTTGAAAAAATTTTCAAAGCCATTATCTTCACAAACTTATGAGACCAACAGAAGATACTTACAGGCACAAAGGATTACGGAGAAAATTAACGGACGGTATTCGCAATAAAGGGATAACAGATGAACGAATACTTGACGCCATTACCAGAATTCCGCGTCATTTTTTTCTTGATTCTGCATTTGATGAGGTGGCCTATGAAGACAGAGCTTTTCCAATTGGGGAGGGTCAAACAATTTCTCAGCCTTATACAGTAGCCTATCAGACTCTTTTATTACAAATAAGACCATTTGAAAAAGTGTTGGAGATCGGAACCGGCAGCGCATACCAGGCATGCGTATTAGCAGAGCTGGGAGCGCAGGTTTATACCATTGAGCGCCAAAAAAAATTATTTGAGCTCAATAAAGCATTTACCCATTTAAAAAAGTATCCCAACATCAAATTTTTTTATGGTGATGGTTATGAAGGATTGCCAACATATGCTCCATTTGATAAAATACTTATAACTGCCGCTGCGCCGGAAATCCCTCCTAAGCTTATGGATCAACTCAAACCCGGTGGGATGATGGTCTTACCCCTTGGCGTTGGCGAAGTGCAGCAAATGAAACGGGTTACTAAACTCGACCGGGGCAAAATAAAAGAAGAAGTGTTTGATAATTTTTCTTTTGTGCCAATGGTAGAAGGGAAGAAGTAGATTAAAAGATTAAAACAACACGCGCACGGCGAAACTTTATCTTCTTAATTGTTTAGTAAACCCAATATTCAAGCCTGTACTCATGATAGGCATGTTGCCGACGCCAAGGTTGCTAATGGGAAGCTTTAGATAAGGTTCAACCCGTATGCTTCCATTACCACCCAACTTGTGAGTATACCCTATACTAAGATTGACAACAGAGAACCAATTTTTTGTTTGCTTCGTATAGCTGAGATAATTATGACCGCCAGGTTGATTATTCTGCATATACTCATAATCATAATTCTCCGATCTCATGAAGTAAGAGGATAGGCCGACTGTTGTAAATAAACTGCGTTTTCCTGTTATGATCGCATACTTCGCACTAACAGGCCATTCATAAAGACGGCTCTTTCCATTTACAGCTATTATCGTGATCCCGCCGGTTGGTGTATATCCTGGCGGATTGAAATAACTACCATTATCATAAACTCTCTTTGTATCCCAAAGAAGACCGCTCTCAATGCTCCATTTTTTATTAAAGGCGTAACCAAAAATCAATCCCATTGTTGCACCAGGCTTTACAGATTGAAAATGTATTGAGCTCAGGTCTAATCCGGTTATAATCCCCGCATAGAAGCCAGTTTCATTATTATTACTGCTGTTCGTTTTCATCTTATTAACCACGAGTTCCGGTTGCTGGTTTAAAGAATCTTTTGCTACGCTGTCATTTGTTGCAATAAGAAAATCCTGATAGATTGATTTTGAATAAACAGGAGCACTATCAAAATTTGCCGTGGCTTTAGAATTATCGTGTATTGGCTGGTTGAATTGGTCTTTCGCCATATACTTCTTAGCTTGTTTTATGGCTTGGTCCGCAATGCTAATATTATTGATCACATTTTCACCAGTACTGCGTGAGGCTGTTGTTGCAGATATGTAGTCATCTGTTATTGTTGTAGAAGAGTTGACATTGGTTATTTGACCTGCAGCACTGGCCGTTGTTACTTTTTCTGCCCTTTCCGGGGCAATTTTTGCTGCGTCATCTTCAATAATTTTACCGGACAGTGGGGAATCGGGCAATTTTTTAACTGTGTCAGGTGAAGTTTCTTTTGTAGATAAAAAGAATAAAGAAGAACCAGTAATAATTAGGACGCCAATAGTCAGCAATAGAAGACCTTTGCCGCTAAGAAACCACCATACTATAAAACGACGTCTTTCTTTTCTTTGCGGCATCTTTTTGTCCAGGATCAAGTGCATCTCATTCCATAGAAGATCTGTATCTACAGCGGGTAGCTGCTCAAGCTTCCTTTCTATAATGTTTTTGTGGTGATGGCCCTTGTTCATGCTCTTTCTTTTGCTTTTAATAAATTAATCAAATATTTCCTGGCTTCGCTTAAATGCCATTTACTTGTTCCTTCACTTATCTTCAATAATTCGCCGATTTCCTTGTGGTTATATCCCTCCGTTATATACAGGTTAAACACTGCTCTGGTGGTTGCCGATAAATGCTGTAACATATATTGTATTTGCTGTGCTGACATCCGTTGCAATGCTTCGGCCTCAACAACCGGTTCATGTTCTTCTTTCCATTCTACCGATATATTCTTTCTGTTTTGTTTCCGCAAAAAATCTATGGCCGTTCGGACCATGATCGTTCGCATCCATGTATATATGGACGACCGGTTTGCATCGTAACTATCAATTTGCTGGAAAATTTTTAGAAACCCGTCCTGTAAAATTTCAACGGCATCTTCTTCATTTTTTGCGTAAGATTTACACAGTACCACCAATGATAAACAGTACTGCTTATATAACAGCTCCTGCACCCGTCTGTCATTGACGATGCAACCTTTGACAAGGTCCTGTTCAGATAGGGTACTTTTTGAGAAAGACATTTGGTAATAATTATAATGGGGCTTTCAGGAATTGGAGTGTTATCAATCAGAAATGCTGAAGGATAAAAATAATGCCCTGGATTTGAAATTGCAATAGCGTTAGCTATACCAGGAGTAATTTCTCATCCTGCAGCAGCCCCTTTGAGGGCCGACTGCAGTGTGAAAAAGTTTACATAGAGGGCTAAATCTTAAATAGCCATAGGGGATTTACGATAAATCAAATTTTCATAGACGCCGCGATATTGATTATGGGCGATTTACTATCGTTTAAGTTTTCGTCGAGCTATTTTAAGTAGTCATGGTACGTTAGGTAAATACATATACGCAGGTTTGCTTGCAAGCGTTGGAAAACATATAGGCTTTATCAACTTGAGACATGTCTTCTCAAGTAGAAACACTATTGATACAGTTACTGAATCTATCTAATAATAAATTAAAATCTATACTTGCAACTTCCCTGTTTAAATTCTATTTTTGTAATTCCATCCTAGAGAAACTCCGATCATTTATCCGTTACCTTAAAAAACTAAATCATGTACCTGATCCAACCGTGGAAACGATTTGCAGTTTTGTCATTGCTGCTGCTTATAGGAATCTTCTCATGTAAAAAGAGACCACTTGACGCACCTCCTGGTGATCCTCCAACTGAAACTCCGAATGTTTACGAATCAATACTAAACTTGCCTGCCGTTTCATTTTGTGGATCTGCATTAACTTCCACTCTGAAAATTAAAGATGGTACCGATATTGGCACTGTAACTGTCGGTAATGATGCTGTTTACCTGTACTTAACTTATAACCTTACCGGTAACTGGTATATTGGAGACGCGCATTCCTATGCAGGAAGAGAATCACTTATTCCCCGAAACCTGGATGGTAATCCGGTTTATTTACAATTTCCCGGCAAGCAACAATTAAATTACTGCAATCTTAGACAAACGTTCACCTTTCGAGTGCTTTTATCTTCTCTTACTATCGATAATAATGCGCAGTGCCAAACCAATGTGCAGTATTATATTGCCATGAGGGCGTCTGTCAGACAAATTAATAACGCGGCAGATTGTGTTACGGGCATCGAACAGCCAGCATGGGGAGCGCCTTTTTTAATTAATCCCGGTAATGCAAATGAATGGGCAACTGCGTTATATTATTGTAAGCAGGATTGCACAATACCTACAATCACCTGGTGTGCATATTCACAAGGTTATTGGTTCTCTAATCCTAATCCCAATGCGATCTGGTGTCAAAATGTAAGATTTGGAAATTTAGAAATAAGCGAACAGCAGGGAGATTCTCTCTGGCCTCCTCAAAACAACTGGGTAAGGAGAGCCTTCTTCCAGGCGTCTGCTTTGCAGCTCAGCATGGCATGCGCTAATAGTGGCAACCCTATTCCTACTTCAATCGTCAACGATTACAATAGACTTGAAACTTTTCTTTCAACACTAACGCATACGGATATACAAAATGGAACATTTGCGGCAACTACAGATACCGTTGGTGTACGGGCCGCAACCGGTAACATTGGGAAATGGATCTGCAATAATCACTGTACCTTAAACCCAGACCCTACAGCTTGTACCGATTTTTGATTAAATAAACCTATAACGTTAAACTCCGCACAATAATGCGGAGTTTTCTTTCGCGGATTCATCAACCTCAGTAAACTGTTCTGAAAATTCAGTTCTTTATAAATTATGATTTGGTTTCAACCCCTCAAAAATGTCGCTCCAATTTTTTATAGGGAGCTGCCATTTTAGACAAATTCTCTTTCAAACGAAACTTTGCAATTTTGGTTATTAAATTAAAAGGTATGGGTTTATCCAACGGAAATTGAACCGTTCCCTTTCCCCCTCTATAAGCTGATAGAGTTTCTTTGAACTCATCATTTCCTCTTGGAGCAGGATAAATGCTCACATGATTTTTGAATCCGGCGAAATAAAGGAGATAAGTGCCATTAAGATTAAATACGGGTATACCGTAACTGATCGCTTCTTCAGCTTTAGGAGCAACTTTTTTTAGGGTAGTCCGGATCTGCTGCAAGATCTTTTGTGTTGCTGGTGGAAACGAGGAGATGTATTCATCAGTGTTTTTTGGCTTTTTCATTTGAAATGTTTTAAAAGGATGTTTTCAATTTTAGCATGTCCCTTCTTCCTCGACCATGCTAATGGTGTAGACCATGGCGCTCCGGCTTTGTTAGGATCTGCACCTTGCGAAATTAAATATTCAACCATTTCAGTTTGTCCCCATCGTGCCGCCATAGCTAAAGGTGTTGATTGATACTCTTCATCAACTGGATCTACCTCTGCTCCATATTTAATCAGTAATTCTGCTTTTTGAGTTTCTCCTTTTTGTGCCATATCATGTAATAGCGTAACATGATGCCAGCTCATAACATTCGGGTTCATTCCTTTTTCCATCAGATATACGGCACTATCATAACGTTCAAAATAATAGAACTGCGCCCATTTCAGCACGCTGGGAACTTTAGCGCCATGGCTCATTAAAAGTTTCATCATTTTTTGATTATTCCCTTTAGCTGCAAATAGCAGAATGCCTTCGCCCCAGAAATAGGTCTCATCTTTTGCAAACTCAGGATGCTCTTTTAATATTGCCTCTACTTTAGAATAGCCATTTTTATCAACTGCATGTTCAAATTCCAGCTGCAATTCAGTTCTGTTATAGTGGATTTCGCCATTGTCGCCTTTATATTTTTGTAATGCGGGATTTGTGCCATATTCGTTTAACAACGCTTCAATGTCACTATACCCTCTGTCGTTTGCAATTGTTTGAAGACTGTCCTGAAACGGATAAATTTTATACTTAGGATCATGTGCCCCGTTGTCAAGTAAATATTTCACAAGTTCAACATGCCCTTCACGTACAGCAAAATGAATGGGTGGAGTATAATTGTACTGAGCAAAAAGCAATTCACGACATTCATCTGCCATTCTCTTTACTGTTTCAAGATCACCTCTTTTACTTGCAGCAAGGATGTTCCAGACTTTCGTTGTTGTGGAAACAACACCGTTTGAAAGCTTCATTGGCAAGGTTAGTTTTAATTCGATTGGCTGGAGCATACATTATTTCACCAACAAATTTAATCAAATAGTTTCCTAAGCGTAATTACATAAAGGCTCTTCACGCAAACTGCTCAAGCAATTCAATCCTCTTTTGAATCGGTGGATGTGTGGCAAATAGATTATCCCAGGATGCGGATTTATGAGTTGATGGAGTAGGGTTGTCAATGAACAATTGCGCAACATCACGATTTTCTACCGCTTCAATATATGGATCACCAGCAATTTTTCTTAATGCATTGGCAAGTGCATAAGGTTTTTTTGTCATGTCAGCGGCACCGGCATCGGCGAGGTACTCCCTTTTTCGACTAATGCCAAACCTGAGCAACATAGAAATAAGATAAGCAACCGCAGTAACTACAATTGCAATTAGTATAATCGCTCCGCCTCCTTTTTCCTTCTTCCCTCCACCAGCAAAGCGCAGACTGCGGAATGCCATTTCAGCAAGAAATGCAAAAATACCAACGAAGATGATCGAAATGATCAAAACCCGGACGTCACGATTTCTTATATGAGATAATTCATGCGCAATCACTCCTTCCAGTTCTTCATCATTAAGCCTATTGATAATTCCTCTCGATAACGTTATAGTATAGCTTTTTTCATCTATGCCGCTTGCAAAAGCATTTAGTGAATCATCTTCAATAAGATTTATTTTGGGCATCTTCATGCCTTTTGAGATACAAAGATTTTCTACCAGGTTATAAATCCGTTTGTTCTCTTTTCTCTCCAATGGTTTTGCACCGGTTGCTAAACGTATAAACGCAGCATGCCCCGCCCATGCGATCAAAAACCAGATGCCAACTCCGATGAGAATAAAAGGGGCCACGGAAAGAAACATCGTGTTATGATCGCTAGAGATTGGAAAATTCTCATCGGGATACTCCGATGCATTATCTCTTGCAATAAAATAAATGATGATATAAAACATTGCCAGCAACAATACCGGGAATGCAATTAATAAAAGAAATGAATTGGTATTATTTCTCTGGATCTGCTGGTGAAGTCCGGTATATTTCATTTAAATCTTAAGTCGTAAATCCGCTCCCGAGTGCTTCGGGACTAAAATTTAATCGTTGGCGGTTCTTCCATTTTTGTTCTTCCTTCGGTACCAAGATCAAACATGATCTCGCGTTTGAAATTAAAATTATTGGCAATAAGATTTGAAGGAAAGGTCTCCACTGCATTATTATACTCAGTGGTGGCACCATTAAAGAATCTTCTTGATGCGGCGAGCTTGTTTTCAATATCACTAAGCTCTTCCTGTAATTGCAGAAAGTTCTGATTTGCTTTCAGATCAGGATATGCTTCCACCTGGACCTTTAATCCCTGCAGTGCAGCAGTGAGTTGTTGTTCTGCCACAATTTTATCATCGATTGTTCTGGCAGCCATTGCCGCTGTTCTGGCTTCAGTCACTTGCGTGAGAACGCCCCGTTCATGACTTGCATAACCTTTTACCGTTTCCACTAATTGCGGTACAAGATCATGTCGCTGTCGAAGCTGCACATCGATATCGGCAAATGCATTTTGACGGCGGTTGCGCAGGCTTACAAGCCGGTTATAAAGACTAACCAGCCATAAAATCAGCAGGAATACGATCACGATCAAAACTATAAATCCCATGTTGTTTTGTTTAGCACTAAAATTAATGAAAAACCGAGGACATTACATTTTTGCAAACAAAATAACAATTCACTCTCATGCTTGAATTTAGTTACTGCTTGAATGAATGATTGGCTGATTAATAGTATTTAAAGGCCCTATCCCGGTTATATCCATCACTGTATTTTCAGTGAACCATTCAAAATGTATTTCATTGGCCGGAATAATCACAAAACTTCCGGGACCGTATACTTTTGCCACCGCATTTGAGTCTGGATTGTCGTTCAATACAAGATTGAATGAACCACTGATTACTGTTATGTTCAGATCCCCCTGGTGCGTATGGGGGTTTGATTTGTAACCCGGCGGGAAAAAAGAACGTTCAATAAACAAACCTGGGATTTCCCTGCGACTGACTAAAAAAATATTTCTTCTTCCCGATGATAGCAATGTGTCTGGTGAAACCGGGATTATCATTTCGGCTGAACTAATCGGTTTTATTTCCGCATTATTTTCTGACTTCTTCTGATTACAGGAAACCACTAAGAAACCTGCCAGCACAATAATTGGAAAGAATTGACATTTCATAAAAAATAATTGACGTGAATAAGTAAAGAACTACCTGAGAAAATTAACCATCGTCTTAAAATTATCAACAAAAGACCGTCTGCAGAATGATTATAGTCATGACTAACATGGTATGCTTGTTTTTTCTTATTTTCCCGCAATATTTTATCTTATGCGAATAGTGTCTTTTGTTGTTTCGGTCATTATTACAATTGGGTTAATATATACTTTAAGCAAGCCCTGGGGTGCCAACGTCCCGATGCCATTAGGAAAGTTTATAAGTCCGCAATTTGGCATATGGCAAAATGCAGAACAAAACGACAATGATTTTAGTGTTGATCTGAAACTGGATGGTTTAACGGGAAAAGTTGAAGTGTTTCTTGACGATCGCCTGGTCCCGCACGTGTTTGCGGATGATGATGGGGACGCAGCCTTTGTGCAAGGCTTTCTCCATGCAAAATTCAGGCTATGGCAAATGGAATTTCAAACACATGCGGCCGCGGGCAGAGTAAGTGAAATTATCGGTGAGAAAGCGTTGGCGTATGACCGAACAAAAAGAAGGCTGGGAATGGTCTTCGCAGCCGAAAACATGTTGAAAGAAATTGAAGCAAACCCGCTAACCAAAAAAACAATAGATAAGTATACAGCCGGCGTAAATGCCTATATAACATCATTGAAGGAAAGCCAGCTGCCAATAGAATATAAACTATTGAATTATAACCCGGAACGGTGGACTAATCTAAAATCTGCTTTGTTTATAAAACAAATGACAGAAACCCTGGCAGGCAGCGTTGATGATCTTCCTATGACTAATGCAAAAGGTTTTTTCAGTGATGATGAACTAAAGGTTCTTTTTCCAGAAGTGTCAGATTCATTAAGCCCAATTGTTCCAAAAGGAACTGTTTTCGCTGCGGCATCCATTGTACCAATAAAACCTGCTGATGTCGATTCGGTATACCTTGGAAAAAAAGATACCATTAAATTGGTTGATCTGTATCAGCCCGATCCAAATAATGGTAGTAATAACTGGGCTGTAGCAGGCAGCAAAACACAAAGCGGTGCGCCCATCCTGTGTAATGATCCACATCTTGAGTTGTCGTTTCCTTCGATCTGGTACGAAATGCAGATCACTACTTCAACGATGAATGCATATGGGGTGACGTTTCCGGGTATTCCCGGTATTGTAATCGGCTTCAATGATAGTGTAGCTTTTGGTTTCACCAATTCACAAAGAGATGTAAGAGATTATTATGAGATCAAATTTCAGGACGACAGCCGGCAACAATACTGGTTTGACAGTGCATGGAAAAACGCGGTGATGAGACCGGAGACAATAAAGATTAAAGGAAAACCAGATTATATTGATACCGTTGCTTATACAGTTTTTGGTCCTGTTATGTATGATAAAAGTTTTCCTGCTGATACGATTTCGTTTAAAGAAAAAGACCTGGCCGTCCGCTGGTCGGCTCATGATCCTTCGAATGAGTTATTGATGTGGTATTATCTTGACCGTGCAAAAAACTACGATGATTACTACAATGCGATAAAATATTTCACCTGCCCGTCACAGAATATGGTGTTTGCTTCAAAGCGTGGTGATATTGCCATTTGGCAACAGGGACGTATGCCGGCATTGTGGGACAGACAAGGTGTCTACGTGATGCCCGGGCAAGATAGCAGTTATATGTGGCAGGGATATATCCCGATGGAAGAAAACCCTCATGTTATAAATCCGGCAAGTGGTTTTGTAAGCAGCGCAAATCAACGGCCCGTTGACAGCGCTTACCCGTACTTTATTCCCGGTAAATATGATCTTTATCGTGGTTATACCATTAATCAACGGCTTAATGCTTTGCAGCGAATTACTCCGCAGGATATGATGAACCTGCACAATGAGAACTATAATTCATTTGCACAAATGATGCGGCCAATACTTCTAAAATATGTGGATGAAACTAAATTATCGGCTGACGAAAAGAAAATGGCAGAGCTGGTTCGTAACTGGAACCTGAAAAATGATTACCATGAAACGGGTGCGACCGTATACCAAACATGGTTCGATAGCCTTGAAGTTTTGGTGTGGAGTGACGAATTAAGTAAGGCAAGAAATTTGTACCCTACAGAAAGAACACTGGTGGAAGCATTATTAAGAGACAGTGCATTTCGTTACATTGATAATGTTAACACTTCTCAAAGAGAAACATTGTTTGATATAGTCACTCTTGCGTTGCAAAAAGCAACCCCCGGATTAGTGGATGAAGATAAAGCCGGGCACCTCGCATGGGGGAAACATAAGAATACTACTGTTTATCATTTGCTGCGAACTTCGGCAATGCCTTTTGCAAGACCCTCTTTGCCTATTGGCGGCGGTCAACATATTGTAAACGCTGTGCAACATAGTCACGGCCCGAGCTGGAGAATGGTTGTACATCTGACGGATAAAATAGAAGCTTACGGAGTGTATCCCGGCGGTCAAAGCGGTAACCCCGGAAGCAAATATTATGACTCATTTGTTGATCAATGGGCGGCTGGAAAATATTATACAATTTGGTTTATGCAACCAGGTGATAAGCTGGATAAAAAAGCTAAATGGAAAATGACCTTTGAAAAAATCTAACTAAAGAAATGAAACTTTTAATAGCCACAATATTAACTGCCTTATTAAGTTTTATTGCCGGGATATATATTCCATTGTGGTGGTTTTTTGCAGTTGTTGCGCTACTCGTGGCTTTATTAGTTCATCAAAGGGGAGGGAAAGCATTTCTTGCAGGTTTTCTGGCCTTATTTATCCTTTGGTTTGTGTTGGCTTCTTGGATCGATAATTCAAATGGGGGAGTATTGGCAGTAAAAATTGCTTCGCTGCTGCCTTTTGGGGGTTCAAAATGGCTACTGATAATTTTTACTGCAGTGATAGGCGGTCTTGTAGCAGGTTTTGCAGCGCTCAGCGGAAGTTATCTTCGTTCAACAAGTTCTAAAAAAAAACTTTGATAATCAGTTCCATGAAAATAGTCCTTCAATTTGTATTTCTTGTTTTAATAAGTACAGTTTCATTTTCTCAAACCGTCTCCGGTCTTGTAAAAGATGATAAGGGCAACCCGATGCCAAACGCCTCTGTTTTTATCAAGGATAGAACAGGCGGTACGTCATGCAATAGCAAAGGAGAATATTTTTTAAACTTGTCACCGGGCAACTATACACTTATTTGCCAGCATGTAGGTTATAGAAGGGAAGTAAAAAACATTACTGTCGCTGACAAAGATATCACCGTCGACTTCGTGATCGGTCTTGTTGATTTTACAATGGAAGAAGTAATTGTGCGGTCAGGAGAAAACCCTGCCAATGATATTATAACGAATACGATCCGCATGCGGCCTGTTTATCAAAAACAACTCGATGAATTTATTTGTGAAGTTTATACAAAGGGGCAACTAAGACTGCGTGATTATCCAAAAAAGGTTCTTGGCCAGAAACTTGATTTTGCCGATGGCGATACGAGTAAAAACAAGATCATTTACCTGTCTGAAACAATTGCAACTTATTCCGTTCGCAAACCAAACGACAGGAAAATAGAGGTCCATTCTTCAAAAGTAAGTGGGAGCAGTAACAGTTATGGATTAGCTGCGCCGGAATTTTACTCACTCTATGACAACAACGTACAGATCGGTACCAGCCTTAACCCCAGAGGGTTTATTTCACCAATTTCTGACAATGCCAAGAACTACTATAAATACAAATATGAAGGTACTTTTTTTGAAGATGGAAAACAGATAAGCCGGATAATTGTAACTCCCAAAAGAAAATATGAGCCTCTTTTTTCAGGATATATAAATATTATTGAACATGAATGGCGAATTCATTCATTGAAGCTTCAGTTAGTAAAAGCTTCGCAAATGGAATACCTGGATTCGTTAATGATTGAGCAATTGTATGTTCCTTACAACGATAGCTTATGGGTATTGCAGAACCAGGTGATTTATCCATACATAAAATTTCTTGGGATTGATGCCTATGGAAGCTTTGTAAACATATATTCAAAATTTGATCCTGATCCAAGCTTTAAGAAGAACTATTTTGACAACACAATTTTAAAATATAATGACAGCGCCAATAGAAAAACTGAAAGCTTTTGGGATGAAACCCGTCCCATGAAATTGCTGGATGAAGAAATGAGAGATTACAGGAAGAAAGATAGTGTTGAACAACTAAGTAAAAATCCAACTTATCTTGATTCGGTTGATCGGGAAAAGAATAAAATTTCCATCATGGGTGTTTTATTGACCGGTCAAACGTTTTCAAAGAAGAAAAAAAATGAAACTTTTTATTTCCGGCCAATAACTGAGCAGGTGAGTTTTAATATTGTGGAGGGCCTTGTAATGAATGCAAGTGGAACTTACACAAAAAGGCTCGACACCACTGTAGGGCGAAGATCATTGCAAATTACTCCAACTATTCGTTATGGATTCAGCAACCGGCATTTTAACGCCTGGCTCAGCACTACTTATACGTATGGCAAAAAATATGTTTCATCAATAAATTTATCAGGCGGAAAAAGAGTATTCCAATTTAATAATGCAAGCCCGATTGGCCCAAGAAGTAATACGCTGGCCACACTTTTGGGTAGGAAAAACTTATTGAAACTTTATGAAGCGTGGTATTTGCGCGGCACAGTGACCAAAGGCATTGGCGATGGACTCACATGGAGTGCAGGATTTGAATACCAGGACAGGATGCCGTTGGATAATACAACTGACTATTCTTTTTTTCATCCAAAAGATGGAGGGTTTACGCCTAATTATCCAACCGAGCTGATGAATGAAAATATTAAAAGACACCAGTCATTCGCCTTAAATTTTGGAATCACCTGGCAACCTGGCGCAAAATATATTGAACTACCGGATAGAAAAATTAATATTGGTTCTAAGTGGCCGACTTTTTCTATTGGCTATTCCCGCATATTTGATGAAATAATCGGAAGTGATGTTGACTACACCAAATGGCGCTTTTCAGTAACCGATATCTGGCGGTTAAAACTTTTTGGTGTTTTAAATTATCGCATCGGCATGGGAGGCTTTATTGAAAGAAACAAAGTGGAAGTTCCCGACTACCAGCATTTCAATGGAAACATATCCAGGATAGCCACTGCCTATCTCAACAGTTTCCAGATATTGCCGATATATGAATTTAGTAATACTTCAAAATTTTATATGTTAGCCCACGTGGAGCATCACTTCAATGGTTTTCTTACAAATAAGATTCCCGGGTTCAGAAAACTTAACTGGTATTTAGTAGGCGGTGCAAATATCTTCCATTACGATCGCTCTGTATATAGAGAGATCTTTGTTGGCCTTGAAAATATTTTCAAGTCTTTCCGTATCGATTACTATTGGGCATTTAAAGATGGAAGTAAGTTTGGAGACAATTTCAGAATCGGACTTACTTCAAGACTTGGCCGCGGAAGTGATGATTGAGTAGACAGTATTCCTCCTGGTCTTATTTACCCAGCTTTATTGCTACTATATAACTTCTCTTGCGTCGCACTCTTTTACTTAATCAATTCTATTCAGCATATCCAACCCTAAGTTCCCCCCTCAGGGGGACAGGGGGTTTTCTTATCTTTGCATCGCTTTAGAATTTTGCCCAACCTGCAATTGGGGTTCTTAGCAATTAGAATTAAAATTCAAAGAACATGGCAGCATTACACAACCGTATCTCCCGTAAGGAGTTAAAAGAACGCATCAAGAACGACCCCACACCACGTATTACCATTTCATTTTATTGTTATTTTAAAATTGAAGACCCTGCACAGTTCAGGAATGAGTTGTATCGTCATTTGAAGGAATTAAATGTGCTGGGGAGGATTTATATTGCTTCAGAAGGAATCAATGCACAAATAAGTTTACCTGCCGCCAACCTCGAAGCATTCCGATCTTATCTCTATTCAATTGGACCTTTAAATGGGATCCGTCTTAACATAGCGGTAGATGATGACGGCAAGAGCTTTTATGTGCTGGATATAAAAGTTCGCAATAAAATTGTTGCTGATGGCATCAATGATCCATCATTTGACATGGCTAATAGGGGACGTTATGTAAATGCAGAACAATTCAATCAGCTCACCAATGATCCTGATACGATCGTGATCGACATGAGGAACCATTATGAGTTTGAGGTTGGACATTTTGAAAATGCAATTGAAATTCCTTCGGACACTTTTCGGGAACAATTACCGATGGCTGTTGCAATCATGAAGGATAATGAAGACAAAAACATTATCATGTATTGCACCGGGGGCATTCGTTGCGAAAAAGCATCTGCATACATGAAGCATAGTGGTTTTAAAAATGTCTTTCACCTCGAAGGTGGCATTATCAATTATGTAAATGAAGCAAAACAAAAAGGATTAGAATTAAAATTTCACGGAAAGAATTTTGTGTTTGATCAGAGACTGGGAGAGAGGGTGACAGAGGAAATTATTTCGCAATGCCACCAATGTGGCAAACCTGCAGACACGCATGTGAACTGCGTGAATGATGCCTGTCACCTTTTATTTATACAATGTGATGAATGTAAAAAGAAATTTGAAGGAACATGCAGCAAAGAATGCCAGGACTTTATTCATTTACCGGGAGAAGAACAAAAAAAATTGAGAAGTGGCATCGATAAAGGGAGAAATGTTTTTAATAAGTCGAAACAGCTGCTAATTAATTTGCAAAAAAATAAATCGCAAGCATGAAGACTGCATGTTTTGACTTCGAGTTTACTTTTTTTCAACTGTATCTATTTCAATATCTTTCAAAAAAAATGTGACGTATGAAATCGGGACCAGTAATTCTTATTGAAGACGATGCTGATGATAAAGATGTTTTCCAGGATATCCTTAAAGATTTACAAGTTCTTAATCCTGTAATATGGTTTAAAAATTGCGATGACGCATTTTCATATTTGAAAAAAACTTCCGAACAGCCTTTTATTATTTTTTGCGATGTGAATTTACCGGGGTTAAGCGGAATAGAATGTAAGCGTCAAATAGATGAGGATAAGGAACTGAGGAAAAAAAGTATCCCATTTGTTTTCTGCTCTACCGTAGTAAATCAGAAAACGGTAAATGAAGCGTACACAAAAATGACTGTCCAGGGTTTTTTTCAAAAAAAGAATTCTTATAGCGAGCTAAAAGAAACCATTAAGCTGATTGTTGATTATTGGGAAGAATGTAAACATCCTAATACGAAATAAATTAGTTTTTTCATGAATGAATCAGCACGTAATGTAACTGAAACCTCTTCTTTCATCTTCAGCATGTTGGTACAAAGATTCATGGTGTAATAGCACTAATTTTTACAGCCCATTCAACACAATAAAATTTCAAAGATAAATGAGAAAAATTGTTTTGGACCTGGCCGTCACACTGGATGGTTTTATAGAAGGTCCGAAGGGAGAAATTGATTGGCTTGTTAAAGATGATGAGGCAGATTTTGGAGACATTCTTACCGACATTCTTGCTGACATTGATACCATTTTTTATGGACGAATAAGCTACGGTCTGTGGGGTAACTATTATCCCGGTGAAAATGCAAGCCCGAAGCTCAAAGAGGCCTATAATTTACTTCATAGTAAACCGAAATATGTTTTTTCAACTGCAAAAACAAATGACGGTAAAGCCACTTTCATTAATTCTAACATCAAGGAAAGAGTAGAGGAGATTGTGCAACAGCCTGGTAAAAATATTTGGCTTTATGGCGGAGGAAAACTCATTACGACCTTCATTAACCTCGGCCTGGTCGATGTTTACAGGCTTGCAGTTCACCCTGTCATACTAGGATCGGGAAAGCCACTTTTTGAAAATATCAATACAAGAGTTGGATTGAAGCTAATTGATGCAAAACCATCTCATTCCGGAGTCATCTTGCTCTGTTATCAAACTAATCAGGCAGAGTATAAAGTTCAATGAAGCAACATAAACGATTATAAGATTTAAGAAAAACACGGAATAGTAGCGTAAATTCATAGTTCTTAAAGAAATGATTATGAAAAAAATTTCCTCTTTCTTTTGGGCTGTCCTTGTTGCATTAGTTTCATTTGGACAGAAGACGGAAACAGTTTACTTAAATCCACTAGACAGTATATCAAATATGTATGTGATTATTTATCCACCAAAAATTCCATGGAAGGGGTTTATGTTTTTAATACCAAGTTTTGGTGAAGCCCCGAATAAGTATTAACACAAACCAAAATACCAACCGAAGCAGCGCAACAAGGTATTTTGACGATTGTTCCAACGTTTAAAACGGGCCCATATTCTTTAGGAGTAGACACTGCAACACAATCTTCTTTTTTAGAGATTTTGGATCATGTAATAAGCAGACATAAATTAATTGATGTCAAATTTTACATTGGTGGCTTTTCCATTGGAGGAACTTGTGCGGTTAAATATGCCGAGCTGGCTAACCAGAAGAATTATAAATACAAACCTTCCGCTGTCTTTGCAATTGATCCACCGCTAGATTTTGAGCGATTCTATAATGTTGCAAGTCGCAATATTCGGCTTTCAAAAGATATGCAGCCCAATCAGGAAGCTGTTTATATGGTTGATAGGCTGCAGAAAGAAATAGGCGGAACACCCCAAACTAATAAATATAACTATCAAAATTATTCGCCATACTCGGCCACGGATACGAGTCAAAAAGCAGTTAAGGCTCTCGCTTTGACTCCTATAATGTTTTTTTCAGAGCCTGACATTAATTGGTGGCTGTCAGAACGAGGAGTTGATTTTTACAGTATGGATATAATAGATGCCGCCGCAATGGTTAACGAATTAAGGCGATTGGGAAATTCAAAAGCCATTTTGGTAACTACGGAAAGTAAAGGCTATAGACAACCCGGGAATCGACGTCACCCGCATTCATGGAGTATCGCTGACCCTGAAAAGGTAATTAAGTGGCTATTAGACCAAAAATGAAAAATGTAGCAGTTGAAGTCTTCAAACTACTCTACAACGGCTCAATTGGAACATTGACACAGCCTGTTCAATGAAAAGCAATCAAGAATTAAATTCATTTTAACTCAATTCGGAATTTCCATAAGGTTGCCATAACTAAATTTAAGGTAATAATTAACCCCAAAACCTTTGCATATGAAACAGATCATAGGAACACTACTTTTAATCGTGTTTATTTCCTCAACACTTTTCGCACAGAAAAAAGAAGAGATTAACTTCTCAGATCCTTTTCAAATTGACAGCTCAGAGTATTACTTAATCCCGGAACTGGTTGACAACGATAATAAAGATGTTTATGGAAAAGGAGTTGGGTACTTGAGTTGGGGAGATTATATCGATGTCTATTTTTATAACTCAGCCACGAAGCAAACAAAAAAGCTTTTTGACAGGCAATTAGCATTGATCCAATCATTCAGTAAGAGGGATTATTATTATGATAAAGGCAGGGAAACAGAAATACCAGCGAATATTTTACCTAAGCATATTGTGTATTTAGCAAGAACAGAAAATTTCAATGGAGATAATGCACTTGACAATCAAGATCCTGTTTATTTGTATGTCTCTACAAAAACAGGTGACAATCTGAAACAGATCACACCCAAAGGTTTTTATGTCCTTTCCTGGACGTTATCGAAAGACAAGAAAATGATACTTGTAAAAGGGAAGAATGATAAAAACAACAATAAGAAATTTGGCAACGGCGATGATGAATTGTATTACAGGATCGATTTAGATGATGATATTTCTAAAATTCAGTGCTATCAGATAAATATGTGAGCCATCAAAACCACTCGCCCAACCTTTTTAGCTCAACATTACCACCACTGAAAATAACGCCAACTTTTTTCCCGGTAAAAAGGTGCTTATTTTTTAATAATGCCGCAAGCGGAACCACACCACTTGGCTCTACAACAATTTTCATTCTTTCATACACAAGCCGCATTGCTTCTATGATCTCTTCATCGCTTACCGTCAAAATGTCTTTTACATATTCACGAATGATGGCAAAAGTTTTGTCGCCAAGTGTAGTAAGCAAGCCATCAGCAATTGTGTTTATAAAAGGTGCTTTTTCGATCCGGCGATTTTTTAAAGAAAGAATTGCATCGGCTGCACCTTCGGGTTCACCGGCATAAACCAGTGTAGACGGCGAAAAATAATGAGCACTTAATAATGTGCCGCTCAACAATCCTCCGCCACCCACAGGAGTCATCATGAAATCAAGAGAAGGAATTTCTTCGAGCAACTCTTTTGCAGCAGTTGCCTGGCCCGTGATCACCCGATGATCATTGTAAGGATGGATAAACGCTGCGCCGGTTTTTTCTACGACCTCCTGTAATTTCTTTTCTCTTGCCTGTTGATTTGGCTCACAAAAAAATATTTCTGCACCATAACCTTTCACCGCATCCACTTTAACATGGGGAGAATTATTCGGCATTACGATATAAGCTTTCGTTTCCACTTCTCTTGCAGCATAAGCAATCGCCTGTGCATGATTACCGGATGAATGAGTGGCGATACCTTTTTTTCTTTTGTCTTGCGGCAAGGACAACACCGCAGTCATACCCCCACGAATTTTGAATGCCCCGATCTTTTGAAAATTCTCACACTTAAAAAATATGTCAACGCCGGAAATAGTATCAAGTGTTTTAGAAGTTAAGACAGGTGTTTTATGAATAAAAGGTTTTATTCTTTCGTGGGCTTCCTCGATATCTAGCTGTGTGATCTCCAAAATTGACTGAAGTATTTTAATGAGTTGCCGCGGCCTTTAGGCCGGGGATCAAAATTTTATTCAACAGGTATCCATTTCAAACAAACAGGCTTAGAAACATTGATCCTTTTTCCGGTATCTGTCAACAAACCAGTTTGTTTATCCCTCTTGAAAATTACTACTTCGTCACTGTTTTGATTGGCAACTAAAAGAAAATTACCGGTGGGATCAATATTGAAATTGCGCGGCGTTTTACCCAGCGTTGACTGATGATCGATCCAATTCAATTGGCCATTGGATTGATTGATACTAAAGATCCCGATTGTATTACTCTCGCCGCGATTGGAACAATATAAAAATTTCCCATCAGGAGAAACATGAATATCGGCACTGCCTACAACACCATTAAAATCTCTTGGTAAGCCAGAAATATTCTGCAACAAGCTCAAATAACCGTCATTTTCTATTTTATAAACCGAAACAGCACCGTTCATTTCTTCCATCAGGTAAGCATATTTTCCGTTGGGATGAATATCTAAATGTCTTGGACCAGCTCCCGGTTCTGTAGCCACAAAGGGAGTAGGGAATTCTTTGAGCTTGCCTGTTTTGTTATCAAGATTGTACATCGCTACCATGTCCATTCCAAGATCAGGTACATACAATGTTTTATTATTTTTATTCAATACAGTTGCATGCACATGTGCAGCTTCCTGTCTTTCAGAATTTACACTGCTACCTTCGTGCAAAACAGAGTCGGTAGCACTGCCTAATGAACCATCTTTGTTCGTAGGATACACTGCGATGGTCCCGCTGCTGTAATTTCCCACGATCACCCATTTACCGTTTTTATCAATCGTAATATAACATGGATGTCTTCCATGGGACGGTTGCTGATTCAATTGAGCAAGCTGACCATTTGACCTGTTGAATGAAAAGGCGGTTACATTACCCGGATCATCTTCATTTACAACATACACAAATTTTTTATTGGGCGAAACAGCAACAAATGACGGGTTAGACGTTTTTACAGAACTAACGAAACTGTTTTCACCAGTCTCTGTATTGAATTTATAGACATACACTCCGTCGCTTTGCTCTGAAGTATAAGTGCCAAGAATGAGAAACTGGTCTTTAGCATTTTGGCTGCGAAGACTGAGGCCAAGGATAAGATGTAACCCCACAAAAAGAAAAACAGATCTTAGCATAGGAATAGTTCTATAGTTTTAATGAAGCAGCATACTCTGCTAATGTAGTGGAAGGTTTGCCAAGATCATTCCAGGCATTTTCGCTTTCAAATTTCTCCGGGTATTTATTTAACGCTTCGCAAATATGATAAGCGTAATTCACCCGCTGATTTAAAATTCCAAGGTATTTTAACGGAGCAAGAGGGGCTTTCATAATTTTTATTGGTGACTTTACATTCTGAGTAAAAACCTTTGCTGCTTCGTCAAAAGTAAATGGCTCCAGGCCTTGGATATTGTATTCCTGGTTGCTGTCACCAGCTTTTTTTAATGCCCATGCCACTTGTACGCCATAATCTTTTCCGGCAATAAACCACATCGGTGCTTCTGATTTTCCTGCAACCATTAAACGTGTACCCTGTAACATCTGCCTGTCGAGTGTTTCCATAAATGTGGAAGCATAAAAAATACTATAGTTTAAGCCCGATCTTTTTATGGCATCCACCGCTGCCTGCTTCAATTCAAATGACCACCAGCTAAAGCCATTCATCCCCTGGTAATTTTTTATCAGTGAGGAAAGATAAGCGATGCGTTTAATGCCTGATTTTTTAGCCGCCTCAATGATATTAGCTACTCCTTCTCTTTCAGGTTGTGGGTCCTTTTTCTTCGATGACTGCGCTACAGAAAGGTTTGCATAAACGATCTCCTGCCCCGCCATAGCCGCCTCTAATGACGAAATATCAAACACATCACCTTTGACTACAGCCGCATTTGGAAAAAGCTTTTGCAGCTTTTCAACATCTCTTCCAAGGAATGTAACCGGAAACCCGGATCTCATTAATTCCAGTGCTACCGGTCTGCCCAACATACCTGACCCACCAATAAATAATATTTTTTGCATAAAGACAAATTAGAAAAACAAAGGTATTCCTTTCATGGCTTGTAAAAATAAGCCTGATGCAACGAGAAAATAAACGGCCGAAAATAAAATAGTCTGCGTTTTTGTTTTTGAAACATAATGTCCAAATAATGGTAAAGCTTGCAACGAATGAATGCCAACAAAATGTGCAATGCGGAGATCACCATATTGTGTACTCCAGTTTACCAATGGCAGGCCGCCGCCACCATCAGGACCACCCACTGTATGCTTCATCAGACCCAGCATCATACCGCCTTCCAATGAAAAAAATAAAAAAAATAAAATGCCAAGCCTGACACCCCATACATAAGCACCGGGTATTGAAAATTCTTTTTGCCTAAAAAACGAAATACAAACAAATAGGACAGTAATTGTAAATACAATGATAAAAAACCCCATTGCCTGGAAGATGACACCATTTAAGGAAGAAGTAGTATTAAAATGTGAAGTTGTATTCCTGATGGCCTGGGTTATAATTAATCCATTTTCAAAAAACATTGATATAAAGATCAGCCATGAATAAAGTTTTATTTTTTTAGCACTTTTCAAATAATACAACAACCATCCCATGGTAAGGACCATTATGCCAACAGAAGCATAAAATTTAAACGGCTTAAGCCATCTGTTTACACCAAGTATCTGTGTTTCTTCAAATGGCATTAACAGGAGACAAGCGATTGCCACTGCAAGGTTGAAAAAGCCAAACCAAAACAATAAGTCATTTCTTCTTTTAAGTTCAGTGAAGAAATCCATATGGGCGATTTAATAGTTTGATGCAAAATATTGTTTTGTTTTTACCGCACGAATCAATAAGTATAATAACAGACCAATTGGGCCAAGCATAAAAGTCAGCAGGAGACAGGGTATTAAGATCAAATGACGAATCCCGTATTTCTGTGCGTTCTTTTTTATCCAGATTCCTGTAAAAAGATCAAAAGCCAGATAATGGACCCAGCCGGCCGTTACAGCAGTTTTATCGGTGAACAATTCCATCACACCAGTCAGCGAACCAAACTTTTCAAAATCTTCCGGTCGAAAAACCTGGACAATAAGCCATGTATAAACAACGGCAAACAGCGTGATCACAATACCAATAAGAAATTTATCGAAGCTGCTCCAGAATGGGCTGATGACGATCAATACTAACCAGCCCGCCATAGCAATTGTGCTGCAGGTTTGAAAAACTGAATCGGGCGACATGTTATTTTAACTTTTAAGTGGAGAATATTCATTCAACGATGAAATGATACGATTGTAAGTTTCCTCATCACTCAATTTTTCAGCAACAAAATTTTTCCCGATCACTTTTTCATAAAGTTCAATATAGCGTTGTGAAATCGTATTCACCCATTCATCACTCATTACCGGAACAGTTTGTCCTTCCTTACCCATAAAATTATTGGCAATCAACCATTCTCTCACAAATTCTTTGCTTAATTGTTTTTGTCTTTCGCCCATTTTTTGTCTTTCTTCAAAACCCTCTGCATAAAAATAGCGCGATGAGTCCGGCGTATGAACTTCATCCATCAGGTATATTTCATTGACTAATTTTCCGAATTCATATTTAGTGTCTGCTAATATTAATCCCCGTTTCGCTGCAATCTGTTTTCCCCGTTCAAATAGTTGCAAAGCATATTGACTAAGCCTTTTCCATTCATCTTTTGTGGCCAAACCTTTTTCAATTATTTCGTCCGGAGAAATGTCTTCATCATGCCCTGCATCAGCTTTTGTTGAAGGAGTGATTATCGGTTCCGGGAAAGGATCATTTTCCTTTAATCCATCTGGCATTGTCGCTCCGCATAAAATCCTTTTTCCCGAATTATATGTTCTCCATGCATGACCAACAAGATTTCCACGAACAACCATTTCAATTTTAAATGGCTTGCATTTTTTTCCAACAGACGCATTGGGAGCGGGTACATCAACCAACCAATTATTACAGATGTCTTTTGTCTCGCCAAGCATATACGCAGCAATTTGGTTCAACACCTGGCCTTTGAATGGAATGGGGCGAGGTAGTATTACATCAAAAGCAGAAATGCGATCTGACGCGATCATAACCAGCCAATCGTCACCGATAAAATAAACATCACGAACTTTTCCTTTGTAAAAATTGCTTTGATTTGGGAAGCGATAATTAGCCATACCCGAAAGTAAACAGGTGAGAAAATTTGCGCAATCGGAGACCGTTTAAGATTTCAACAACTTATCCTTACTGTCTACAAATTAGATTTTTACAAACAAATTACTATTCTTATTTTTCCATTACATTTTAAAACCAAAATTACCTAATATGAGTAAAAGCCTGCGCTTTACGGCTGCTTGCCTGATTACTGTATTATTTTCACTCCAGACTTTGGCGCAAGCCGTAACCATAAGCGGAACCATTCGCAATTCCACTACAAAAGATCCGATTCCTGCAGTCTCGGTTGTTATAAAAGGAACCGCGTTAGGAACGTATACGGATGATAATGGATATTTTTCAATTAATACTTCCGCAAAACTTCCGGTTACCTTGGTTTTAACTCACGCAGAATTTGAAATGAAAGAAATGGAGATAAGCAGCACAACTTCTCCATTAGAAGTTGAGCTGGCTGCCAGAATTACGATAGGCCAGGAAGTCGTTGTGGCTGCTGCCCGATCACAACAACGTATAATTGACGCCCCGGTTACAGTAGAAAGATTAAGCTCTACTGCGCTTCGCAATGCTGCTGTCCCAAACTATTATGAAGCACTGGCAAACCTTAAAGGCGTGGATATGCACACTGCCAGCATCGGTTTCAGAACGATTACGACACGTGGTTTCGTTAGTAGTGGTAATACAAGATTTAATCAATTGATCGATGGAATGGATAACCAGGCACCGGGTTTGAATTTTTCAGTTGGCAACATAGTTGGTCTTACAGAACTCGATGTTGATAATATGGAACTGTTATCCGGCGCATCATCTGCTTTATATGGTTCGGGTGGAATGAATGGAACACTTCTTATTACCAGCAAGAATCCTTTCAAATACCAGGGTTTTAGTTTTAATGTCAAGCAAGGCATTATGCATGTGGATGGCAAACAAAGACCTGCAGCACCTTATTATGATTGGACGATGCGTTGGGCAAAAGCATTTAATAATAAGATCGCCTTCAAGCTTACATGGCAATTGGTAAAAGCAGAAGATTGGGAGGCCAACGACTATGATAATGTTGCAAGAACAAGTGTACTGAGTAAGGTAATTCCCGGCGATAGAAATACCGATCCTAATTATGATGGAATAAACGTATACGGCGATGAGACCAGCGCTAATATTTTTCTTGTGGGACAAGCTGTTCAACAGGCATATATAGCAGGCGTTAATACGGCTTCCGGTGGACTTATTCCAAACATTGTTACCAACTTAAATGCCCAAATACCAAATGGCGCCAACCAGGCAACAAGAAATGCAGTATATGCGATGTATCCTGCTGCCTTGCAGCCAACTCTTATGCAATTTGATCCACTGTATTGGGGCTTACGGAACAACTGGATAGCGCAAACTGCTAATGTGTCAAGAACCGGTTATAATGAAAGGGACCTTGTGGATTATAGTGCATTGAATTTTAAATTCACTGCGGGCCTGCATTATAAGATCACGCCGGGCATCGAAGCATCATGGAATACATATTGGGGAACTGGTACTACTGTTTACACCGGTGCCGATCGCTACTCGCTTAAGGATTTTATTATGGCACAGCATAAACTTGAGGTCCGCCATAAGAACTGGTTTGTTCGTGGTTATACCACACAGGAAAACGCCGGTGGCGCTTACCAGGCAACTGCTCTTGGAAGATTAATGCAGGAAGCATTTTCACCAAGCACTGTATGGTATCCGACTTATGTTATGGCCTATACCACATATAAAAACGCGGTTTATAATGCGGGCGCCACGCCAGGTGAGGCAAATGCTCATGCAACAGCGAGATCTACAGTAGATGCCGGACGGCCTTTGCCTGGCACTTCAGCATTTCTAGCGTCCAAAGAAAGAATAAGTACAACTCCCATCGGAAAAGGCGGGGCTAAATTTCTTGATCGTTCTGACCTGTGGGCTGCCGAAGGCCAGGTAAATGTTTCTGATGCTTTCGAGTTCTCAGACAAATTAGAGATCATCGCAGGCTTGCAATGGAAGCAATGGGTGATGAATTCACAAGGGACAATTTTTGCAGATAGTGCGGGAGCAATTAAGATCAGTGAAACGGGAGGTTATGTGCAACTAAAGAAAAAACTATTTGATGAGTTTCTCACACTTACCGGCGCGATTCGCTATGATGTGCAAACGAATTTTGATGGCCGCTGGACGCCAAGAGTTACAGCCGTAATGAGAGTGGCAGAAGACAACAATATCCGTTTGTCTTTTCAAACAGCCTATCGCTTTCCAACGAATCAAAACCAATACATAGATTTAAACACAGGCTCTGTTACCCTTATAGGCGCATTGCCTGAGTTTATTGCCTATTATGGTTTAAATACCGGCACATATACAGCTGAATCAGTTTCTGCAGCAAGAGCTGCCTTTAATCCCGCTTTGCTTCAGCCGTCTACTTTCACTGACGTAAATCCAGAAAGCGTTTCGTCCGGCGAGATCGGCTACAAAGGAATTCTTGGAAAGAAATTATTTGTTGATGCCTATGCATATTACAGTCGCTATCAGAATTTCTTTGCAAGTGTTGCAGTGGTAAAAGCGGCGACTCCAACAAATGCACTTAATCCTCTTGCATCAACAGGCTATTCTTACACACAAAATAGCACAGATGTTGTAAAAGCTAGTGGTTGGGGTGTTACTTTAGAGTACCAACTTCCACGTCGTTATATTATAGCAGGTAATGTATTCTCTGACAAATTAAAAGATGTTCCCGACGGTTTTATTACTTATTTTAATGCACCTGACCTTCGGGCAAATCTTAGCCTTCGTAATGATAATGTTTGGAAGGGGATTGGTTTTAATATAATTGCCAAATGGCAGAATTATAATAATTACGAAGGAACTTTTGTGGCAGGCCAACTGCCCGCGTTTACATGGGTAGATGCACAGGTAAGCTACAGGATGCCAAAAAGCAAAAGCTTATTCAGAATCGGAGGCACCAACATACTTAATCACTATGCAAGGACTGGTTATGGAAGTCCTTATGTTGGTGGGCTGTACTATGTGAGCTATGGCTATAATATTTTCTAAAAGACGAGCGACAATCAAAAATCAAAGCGGCTTCAGATTGAGGCCGTTTTTTTTGACTACGTGATAACAGGTCAACTAAGCTTCCAACTTGATTCACCGATGCGAACGCCATTGTGATAAAGACTGATCTTGTAAACCCCTTTTTCAAAACTCTCCGGTTCCAGTGAAAAAATCAAATGTTTGGGTTCACCCTTATTATATTCAAATCTCACCTTCCTTGTATAAATTTTCCGCCCCTCAGTCTTCGTTTCAAAACTGCCTGCATCCCAAACCTCTGTATTCAGGGATTTGCCTGAAGGATCTGAAACGACAACAACAACTTCGGCGCTCTCAAGGTCAACGATATTGTTTTGCACAGTAAAGGAGGTAACAAACTTGTTGGCCTTCTTCTGCTGGTTTGTTTCTGTCTCTTTTTGATCAGGCCGGACGTCAACAGCTGCAAACTTTATTTCTGAGGCAATAAAAATAGAGGCGTCATTAATTTTCTGACTAAGTTCTCTATTTTCAGCGCTTACTTTTTGCATATTTTGTTGAAGAGAATTCATTTCGCCATTTAGCTGAGCGAGTATGCCATTCAACTTCGTCCTTTCGTCAGCAAGCGAAGTGTTTTCAGTTTTTAAATGATCTATTCGTTGCTGCAGATCATCAATTTTGGTTTTCGCTTCTGTAAGGTCAGCCTGCGTAAGGTTTTTTCTTTTCAGAATATTGCCGATCTCGATCCGAAGTTTATTGATCTCTGTAATTTTTTCACCCAATTCACCTTTCAATAGGTTATTAGTAGAATCGATCTCCAGCTTTTCGTCGCCAAGCTGATCAAGTGTACGGGTATAGTATTGTCTCAAGGAATCAGATACTGCTGCTGCCACCGCCAGGGAATCTTTTACAAAAACTTCCCTTGTTTGGTTGGCATACTGGCTTTTATCATAGATATGGTAAACCCAGGTAATAATGAGCCCGCCCGCCATCAGCGCTAAAAGAAGTGATTTGTTATCTCTCATTGGGGGGTCAAGCTAATTAATTATTGAAGACAAGGAGCAGGCAAAATGTCAATGTGGAAAAATCTAAAATAAAAAAGTCCCCCGATTAAATCGGGGGACTGAGATATTGGATCAAACTATATTAAATCTGCGATTAGCTAAATAATCCACCTTTTTTTAAGGTTCTTACACCTTCACCAATCTTGAAACCGTTGTGGTAAACCTGGATTTTATAATCACCAGTCTGGAATTTTTCCTGAATCACTGGTATCTGAACGTTCTGACGAGTACCTTGCTCATAGTTAAGCGTTGTCTTGTAAGTGAACGCCTGGTCACCGTCTTGTCTTGTTGTGAAAGTACCGCCACCTGTAGTTTCTGTTGAAATAACTTTCCCATCAGGAGCCGTTACGATGATATACATGTCAGCCGGTCCGCTTTTTGCGATCCTGTTTTCTACATTAAAAGACACAACTAATTTGTCTACTTTCTTGGCCGTACTAGTTTCTTTTTCTTTACCACCGCTCTTTTCATTTACCGCGGTAATTCCAATATTACTTGCACTGAAAGTTGAACCCACGTCAACTGTTTCCTCAAGCACTTTCTTTTCGCCTTGAGTTGTAGTCAGGTTTGTTTGTAAAGAATCCTTTTCAACAGTCAGCTGCGCTTTCTCAGTTGTCAGGACCTGATTTTCGCCAGTTAACCGTGTAACTTCGGCTTGTAATGTCTCAATTTGCGTATTGAGCTCTTCGATAAGTGTTTTTGCTCTTGCAAGTTCTGATGCCGTAGCATTTTTCTTTCTCAAAATACTGCTGATCTCACCTTTTAACTTGGCAACTTCAGCTTGTTTGCCGGTCAATTTGCCTGACAGGTCATTATTAGCAACGCTAACTGAATCATACTTATCAAGTGTAAACTTGTAAAGAGACTCCAGTGAATCACGCTGACTCATGTAATGAACACCTTCTTCAGTTTTAGAAAGGATTTCTTTGTCAGATCTGTTGATTTTCATCAGAAAATAGGCCCAGGAACCAAGCAGGGCTACTGCGAGCAACCCAATAACGATGTTTTTAGAATTGTTGCTCCTCTGCGGTGTTGTTGTCGTTGTAGCAGATGGATAATTAGTGTTTGTCATTTTTATTTGAATTTTACAGTTTCAAAATAATTGGATTCGTAGCAAAATAAAATGGATTATTTATTAACAGTATCTCAATTTCGTGTCACACCTCATTGAAGAAAAACCATGCCAAAAATGGGTAAAGTTTTTCTCAATCATGTCAACAAATATTCATGTTTCAATCCATGAATCCTTGTAATTTAGCACCTTATGTCGCATGAAAAGATCATAACCGAGTGGAAAAAAAAAGTTTATAAGCCTTTTTACTGGCTGGAAGGCGAGGAAGAGTACTTTATTGACAAGGTAATGGACTATGCCGAACACAATATTCTGAGTGAAGCGGAAACTGGGTTTAACCTAACGGTGTTTTACGGCAAAGATGCGGCATGGCCCGATGTAATTAATGCATGCCGGCGATACCCCATGTTTTCCGAACGACAGGTAGTATTATTGAAAGAGGCCCAACAAATGAAAGATATTGAAAAACTTGAATCATATGTTGAGAACCCCCTGGGCTCTACAATTCTTGTTGTTTCCTATAAGGACAAAAAAATTGACGGCCGAACAAAGTTTGCAAAACTTCTGAAGGAGCGGGGTGTTTTACTTTCCACCAGAAAGATCTATGAAAATCAGCTTCCCCAATGGACTGAAGAAATTGTTAATAATCATGGCTACGAGATTTCCCGCAAAGCAATCATGTTATTAGTAGATCATATTGGCAATGACCTGAGCAGAATTGAGAATGAAATAGAAAAGATATTGGTCAACCTTGGCAAAAGAAAAACTATCAATGAAGATGATATTGAACAATTCATTGGCATTAGCAAAGAATTTAATGTCTTCGAATTTCAAAATGCCTTAGCTGCAAAAGACCTTTCCGGTTGCATCCGGATAGTTCAATATTTTGAAGATAATCCAAAAGCGGCCCCTATACAATTGATATTTCCTTCACTTTATTCCTTTTTCAGCAAATTATACATGATCCATGGCCTGAACAGCCGTGATGAAAAAACCGTAGCCGCATCGCTTGGTGTAAACCCTTTTTTTGTGAAGGATTACCTGAAGGCCGTAAACGCCTATAGTTTTCCTGAAGTTGAAAAAGCGATCCTGTTATTGCATCACTACAATCTCAGATCGGTTGGAATAGCTGATATTGGCACTGAGGATGCATCATTATTGAAAGAAATGGTCTATAAAATAATTGCTGCTTAGCAAGCAGCAATTATGTTTCTTTGTATTTTAAAAATATATTCAGTTTAAAATTAACTATATGAAAAAGCTTTCCCGGTTTTTTGCTATCGCTGCGCTGCTTATTTTATCTGGATGTTTTGATACTGTTCAGGAATCTACTATTAATGATGATGGGAGTGGTTTGTTTGTAAGCACGATGGATATGGGAAAATTGCTGGGGATGGTAAAAATGGTTGCAGGAGAGAAAGAAGGGATGAAAGATATGGATAAAATGAAAAAAGACACTACCATCTACCTAAAAGACATCAGGGATAGTATCAAAAACCTTTCCGATGCAGAAAAAAAATTGATAGATAAAGCCTCCTTGAAAGTGATAATGAATATGCCGGATGAAATATTCTCGATGGCCTTTTCATTTCCCTATTCTCAGCCAGCCGACGTCGCTACTATCAATAACCTGTTAAAGAAAACAAAACAGAATGTGATGGCTGATCAAATGGAGAAATTCATGGGTGGTGATACAAGTGGAACAGATGAAAAAAAAGCCATGGATAACAATCTGCTTTTGGGTGATGTGAAATCAGACAGTAGCATCAGTGAGGTGGATGATTATTATAAATATGAATATAAGAAGGGAAAAATTTCTAAAAAGCTTAATAAGGAAAAGTATGCTAATGTTGAAAATGATAAAACACTCGCGTCGTTGAAAGAGATGAATCAAATGGGCATATCTTCCACCATGAAAACGATATTCAACTTGCCAAGGCCGGCAAAAAAAGCGGAGGGCAAAGGAGTAAAACTTTCTACTGACCGAAAAAAGGTTACGATTGAAGGCAGTCTTGATGATTTTTTTGAAGACGCCTCTTATTTCGAATATGAAATAGAATATTGAAAAGTCGATAATAAGCAATAAGCAATTGGCAAAAAGAGAGCAATATGATTATCAGGTTGCCAATTGTGTATTGCCCATTGCAATTTCTACAGAACCTGCAAACTATCAATTTTATCCTGGTCAATTTGTTTTACCAAATCTTCAAGCGTATTGAATTTCACTTCAGCTCTTAAAAATTTTTTTACATAGACCCGCATGGTTTTTCCATAAATCTCTTTATTAAAATCAAAAACATTTACTTCGATCACTCTTTTTTTACCATCGACTGTGGGGCGAAAGCCAATGCTCATCATTCCCTTGTATTGAACATTCTCGACAGGTATCGAATTTACTTCTGTGCTTTCTTCGTTTCTTACCTCCGACTTTTGTTTGATATCAACATATACAGCGTAGATGCCATCGCCAGGAATGATCTTTTCCGGATCCTGAACTTTCAAATTGGCAGTGGGATAGCCTAATTGCCGGCCTAATTTATTACCATGGACAACTTCACCTTCAAAAAAGAATGTGTAACCAAGAAGTCTGTTTGCCATTTCTATGTCAGTATGCAAAACTGCTTCACGGATGTTTGTCGAACTGATGGCGATCTCGTCTAATATGTGTTTCGGTATCTCTTTTATTTTAAATCCAAATTGCGGAGCTATTTTTTCCAATAATTTATAGTCCCCAAGCCGTTCCCTTCCAAACCGGTGATCGTAGCCAATAATAATTGTATCGGGATGTAATTTTTCAAACAAAAAATTTCTGATGTAGTCTTCGGCTGGCTGGTTGGCAAAAGCATCAGTAAAGGGAACGATTACAAGATGATCGATCCCCAGACCGGACAGGACCTCTATTTTTTCATCAAGCGTATTAATAAGTCTTACGCCCAGAATCGCCGACGAGATGATTTTGCGGGGATGTGGATGAAAAGTTATGATGACGGATTCACCTCTTATTTTCAGGGCTTCAACTTTCAGTTTATTTATGATCTGGCGGTGGCCTACATGCACTCCATCAAACGTGCCGATCGTAATTACGGCATTCTGAAAAACCGGCAATCTATCAATATCTCTGTGTACCTGCATGGATGCAAAATAAATGTTCAATGTTCAATTACCAATACTCCCGGTTCAAGTATTTTTGCGGCTTAACAGTATTCATGAGTTTATATTCAAAAAGAGGAGTATCAGCACAAAAGGAAGAAGTCCATACCGCTACCAAACACCTCGACAAAGGACTTTATCCTAGGGCCTTTTGCAGGATTTATCCTGATGTTTTATGTGGAGATGAGCAGTGGGTAAATGTAATGCATGCTGACGGCGCGGGGACAAAATCTATTCTTGCTTATTTATATTGGAAAGAAACAGGAGACGTTTCGGTTTGGAAGGGCATTGCGCAGGATGCTATCGTAATGAATTTGGATGATCTTCTTTGCGTAGGCATTTGTGATAACTTACTTTTTTCTTCTACTATTGACAGGAACAAAAAACTAATTCCGGCCGAGGTGCTCGAAGCTGTAATAACCGGCACACAGGATTTTTTTGATAAAATGAAAACTTTTGGTGTACGTATTACCTACATGGGTGGTGAAACCGCTGATGTAGGTGATGTGGTTAGAACAATTACAGTGAATGGCACAATGACCTCAAGATGGCCTAAATCAAAACTGGTCACTAATGAAAACATAAAAGCTGGCAATGTGATTGTTGGTCTTGCAGGTTTTGGTAAAGCAGATTATGAAGATGAATACAACAGCGGGATAGCAAGCAATGGACTTACCAGCGCAAGGCATGATATGTTGCAGAAATTTTACTCAGAAAATTTTCATGAGTCCTTTGATAATTCATTAGATGAATCGGTGGTGTATATCGGCCCGCACCGGTTGAGAGAAAATGTCCAATATTCAATTCGGAATGATAAATTCTCAACTACAATTGGCAAACTACTGCTCAGTCCAACAAGGACATTTGCTCCGATCGTAAAAGAATTGTTACAAAATCATTTTGAGAAAATAAATGGCATGATCCATTGCAGTGGGGGAGGGCAAACAAAATGTCTAAAATATGTTCCAGACAATGTGCGGATTGTCAAAGATAATTTATTCGAGCCGCCGGTTATTTTTAAATTAATACAAAATGCCAGTAAATCGGATGATAAAGAAATGTACCAGGTATTTAATATGGGTACACGATTAGAAATTTATACAAATGAGAAAGATGTTGAATCAATTATCAGCGTCGGAAGAAGTTTTGGAGTGGATGCGCAGGTTATCGGCAGGGCAGAGGAAAGTGATAGAAAAGAGCTGATAATAAAGACATCAACAGCTCAAATTAATTTTTAGTTTTTTTCTTAACTACAAAATAAACAGAGCCGATTTCCTTATTCCTTTTTTTTGTATTTATATACAAAATAGCTTTCCCCGGGTTATTTACAGTAATATGAAAATTACCATCATCACCAAGAGTGATCTCTCCTTGTGAAAGAGATACTTCCATGTCCTCCTTCTTTACTTTAAATACATTCATCTTAATTACGTTGTCTTTACCAGTATAAAGAACATATTTTTCATTCATAACAATTTCAATCGCAGCGTCTTCAATTACAAAAGTTATGGGCTGCTTTCTATAGGCCTTCACTGGCCGCTTGCTTTGGCTTGCTGGTGACCATGAAGGTCCCTTTTGTATGATCCTTAGCACTTCCTGTTCCATCCCATAGCCAAAGTTTGTCAATGTTTTTAGATCAGAAATCTTACCATTTTTATCAACAATAAATTGAACAATAACTGTGTAAATTCCGATTGGGGCTCCATTTTCCACCGGGACATTAGGGTTCAGGTTCTTTTCAAGATATTTTCTCCATGCCCCTTCACCGCCAGGAAAAGTAGCTTCCACTTCCACTTTCTCAAAAATTCTATCGTCTGCTATAGTAGAATCAGCAAGATCTGATGTTTGTGAAAACAGAGGTATTCCGGGTAGTGCAAACAGAAAAATCAAAATTACTCTCATAATGAAAAATACCAATTGAATTGAGATTTCGGCTGATATAAAAATAAGCAATAAATTAAGATGGGTTATTCCTTGACTTTTTATATGCCAATGCCATGTATCCTCTAGTTTTACAATCAAATTTTTTTGCTTTTGGGAAAAAATTTTGGGTCTGTCTTGCTTTGTTTGACTTATTTTGCAGCAAACCCATTGAAATGGCTGATAATATTATTGAATTAAGGCATGTAAATATATACCAGAGCGCAAGTCCTGTTTTACAAGATGTAAACTTATCGGTTAGAAAAGGGGAATTCGTTTATCTGGTGGGTAAAACCGGAACCGGGAAGTCAAGCCTCTTGAAAACAATGTATGGTGAGTTACCATTGACAGAAGGAGAGGGGACCGTTAATGGATTTGACCTAAGAAAACTTGATTGGAAAAAGGTTCCCTATTTGCGCCGGACACTCGGGGTCGTCTTCCAGGATTTTCAACTGCTGACTGATAGAAACGTAAACGAGAACCTTCGGTTTGTTCTTACTGCTACAGGCTGGACTGACAGAAAATTGATGGATGAAAAAATATCAGATGTGTTAGACAAAGTGGGATTAAGAGCCAAAGGATTTAAAATGCCCTTTGAATTAAGCGGTGGTGAACAACAAAGAGTGGACGTAGCAAGAGCATTGCTTAATTCTCCCAAATTAATATTGGCGGATGAACCAACAGGTAATCTTGATCCCGAAACATCTGACGAGATCATGAGTCTTTTATTCCATATTGCAAAAGATTTTGGGACGACTATCGTAATGGCAACTCATGATTATATAGTAGTGCAAAAATTTCCGGCCAGGATGATACGTACTGAAAGAGGAAGAGTTATTGATAATGCTACCATATCAATTGAATAAGCTGCCGGGCATTTTCCGTGTTATTAAAAATTTGACCAAGTAATTTTTTCCTAAGTCCTATCTCTTCTTCACCAAATGGATGATGGTAGAGTTGTGTAATTATAGAAGCAATGGCCTGACTTGTCGTTCCAATATGACAAGCATCTTCAAGCCCTGAGCCTTCAACCGCGTCATGATTAACGACACAATGCCTGCCATTATAAAGTGCATTGATCAATTTAAGTTTTATGCCTGTTTTGTTAAAGGATGGCAGTACATGAATTTGCGCTTTGGCGATCAGGTCATTTAATTCATCATTTGAAGGATTGCTGATCATGATGGCATTTTTATTCCGTTGCACTTTCCTGGTCAAACGTTTTGACGGCTCCTTACCAGCGATAATAAAGCGAACTTTTGCGAGTGAAAAAACTTTATTTAGCAACCACATGGCCGCTTTTTCATTTTCCGCCACAGAAAGGTTTCCATGATAAAGACAATATCTTCCAATTCCTTCAGGACAATTTAATTGGGTATATGGAATAAAAACAGGTAAATATGTTGTCAGGCTTTTATCCAGCTCTTCCTTATAAAAAACTGCATCATTATTCGATACGGCAATCACAGGCAGGTTCTCTGGTAATTTTTTTTCATATTGTCTTAAAAACATGCTCTCATTAAGAAAGTAAAGCTTTTTGAATAGATTCTTTTCGCTTTGAAATAATTGGCTGTAATAAAGAAATTCAACATTGTGCAGTCTTAAAAAAACTTTCCTGTTTCTTTCGTGCAAAGGTTTTAAAAATGCGGTGCAATGAATTCCTTCCATTAGAACAGGATGTTCATCCTTGAGAAGATTTTCGAGTAACAGGGGATTTGCTCTTGATTTTACGATATAAGGCACGGAAAGTGAAACTCCTTTCCAGCCCCTTGCCCTTTCATAATAATATACTGCTTCACAATATTTATTCAGTTCATCTGCTTTGCCTCTTCCGTAATCGAAACAATGAAGTTTTATTTTTACACCTTCTTCATGCAATGCCTTTATCTTAAAAAACAGGTCAACCACACCACCGTAATCAGCAGGCCAGGGCACATCATGACATATAATATGAAGGTATTTTTCCATTATAAAAATGGTTGATAAATATCGATAAGCTTATTTTTTTCTTTCTCCCAGCATAGTTCCCTGGCTGCTATAACGGTATTTGCTTTCATTATTTGATAGCATTCATTATTCTCTATTTGCTCAGCTACTTGTTCGGCCATCTCCTCAGGGTTTTGTGTCGTAAGACAAATACCACATTTATACTGTTGGATAATTGCTTTTACTTCAGGGATAGCCGTTGCGATCACTGGCACACCCGCATGTATGTAATCAAATATTTTATTGGGGAGATTATATAAATAGTTAATATTTTCAAAGCCATCGAGCGAAAATCCAAAATGAGCAAGCTGTGTATGCTGTTTCAATTGAACAGGTGACATTTTGCCGATCATTTCGACTTTACGCTCAAGACCCCACTCTTTTCGTTTTTGGACAATTGTATTCCATAAGCTACCTCCTCCTATATAAACCAGGTAATATTTATCCGGTAAAAACTTCATCATTTCAAGAAGCTCAAGCCCCCCACGGTTTGGATGAATTCCTATTCCCTGCATCAACAGGATTATTTTACCCTTCCAATGTTCAGGCATGGGTTTGCTATCAATCGTCATTGACACGGGAACATTTCTAATTACTGAAATACTGTTCCCGTATTCTTCATGATACAATTTGCCAATAGAATCGTTTACAGTATAGACCGTTTTTAACTTTGGGAATATCCAATCCTCGAAAAACTTCCAGATCCTCTTCTTAACCGGCGAATCCTTTAACTCAGGAACGCCCGTGTAATATTCATGCGTGTCATAAAATAATTTCTTGCTTCTTAATTTACTTACCATGTAATTTGGCACTAAAGAATCCAGATCGTTCGCTAAAAAATAATTTGTTTTGGAAAAAAGAAGATAAAAAAAAAGCTTTGTGTTGAACTCAGCAAACTGCATAAACCCTTTTCGAAAAAAACACGAGATACGCGTTGCGCTGAAATTATACTTGTCCAAAGGAAGACTATCGGAAAATTTTCGTGCTATCACTTTTACATCGAATCCCATTTCCTGTAGCGTGCTGCAGATACGAATGACACGCTGATCTGTTGTTAGCTCCGAGATAACTGAAACTGTTATGGTTTTTCTTTTCATGGACAGCATTATTCAGCAGGATCAATAAAATTTAATCTTGTAAAAGCAAAATATCCTCACTTATTAATTGGGCAGCATTTCCGTTTCCAAAAATAGGCGTTTCGAAATCCGGGCACAACGACGGCAATTTAAGAAAAGACTCATAGAGCTGGAGAGACTCGGCAGCAACATTAGTGCTACAACCTGCTTCTATTATCTCCGGCCAAAAAGGATATTCCATTACTATCAACGATCTTTTTTTACAAAAAAAAGCCTCCCTTGCTGCGCCGCCGCTATCAGTAATTACATAGGAACAATGGGTAAGAAATGTTTTCATAGCAGGGTAGCCGAGCGGATCAATAATAAAAAATTCAGGACTCAAACCATGTTCAATGATTCTTTTCCTAGTGTGCGGGTGTAACGGCATAACAACCGGTATTTCTTTATGAATATTGTTCAACCCTTCAACGATCGCAGAAAGATTATCCTTTGAGACGATATTTGCGGCACGATGAATAGTTGCTGCAACATAATTTTTTTGTACGATTGTTTTCTGTGGCGCAAAAGGTACTTTTAAAAAGGCATCGTACATAAGGTCACCTGTTAACTTCACACGATTCTTGATTGTATTACCATAACCCTCAGCAACCATCGTAAAATAATTTTTTTCAGTACAGCAATAATTGGTAGTTGCGATCTTATCGGTTGATACCCGGTTTACTTCCTCAGGCATACTGCTGTCTCCGGTACGCACTCCTGCTTCGACATGAAATAACGGGATACTCAAATTATGTGCTGCTGTTGCGCCGGCTAACGTAGTGTTTGTATCTCCATATACAAATACATAACTATCCGTATATGAACCCAAATAATCCTGTAATGATACTGAAGCTTCGGCAATGAAGGTGTCCGGAGAATATGTGCTTTGCTGTTGCAGGAAGAAATCGATTTCCGGGAGAGCTAATTGTGAAAAGAAAATATCACTCATTTCAGCACTTGAATGCTGCCCGGAATGTATGATCTTTTGTGAAAATCGGGCGTTTGATAGTTCTTTATATAATATCGCAAGCTTTACGAACTGTGGCCGGTTTCCCACAATATGAAAAATAGTTTCCAATATATATTGGTTAATCTTATACAATTATAATGATTCTCTTTTACAACCTATAAAAAAGAAAGAACCCTTTACTTATCGGCAAAGGGTTCAAAAATCTTGATTGCATTAATTATTGCATAATGTCACCTGTATTCATTCCCTCCCTTTCACCTTTCATATTTTTACGTTTGAAAAGACTCGGGTCAAATTTTCCAAACCGCCAGCTAAAGTTCAGACGCAGTACTTGTGGGTCACGGCGACGGAATACATCCTGAACAAAATACTGGGTTTCTGAATGCGTATAAGAGCGACGGGTTCTTAACACATCATTCATGTTAAGAGAAATAGCAGCTGCCTTGTTTTTTAAGAATTCATATCTGATCCCCATATCAACATAATAATTTGAGCGGACATAGCCCTGTGCTGATGATGACGGACCAAACATCATTCCCATGCCACCGCCACCGCCACTGCCTCCGGGGGGAAGTACTGTTTTAGAATTGTATACTCCCGATAATTGCACAGAAAAATTCTTTGGCAACCTGAATGTATTGTTAACCTTTCCAAACCAGCTTGCGAACTGATCTTGTTCAGGTTGCGCGGGATCGTCAATATTGATCTTCGACGTATACAGATTTAGATTCGAGGTAAGATCCCACCATTTTGCGACTTTATTCTTCATCGTAAGCTCAAGACCAGTAACATAACTTGAGTTTGCATTTATATAAGTAGTGAGTACATAGTCTTTATTATTTACCGGGCTAGTAAATTTCTCCTGGTAGGTCGTGATCAGATTGTCTGTGTGCTTATAATAAAGGGAAGCAAGAAAATTGTCTTTGTTCTTAAATATTTTCTGGTACGATAGCTCAAATGAATTTGTAAACTCAGGTTCGAGATCGGGATTACCTTTTCTCGGGTTAAGAAAATCGGACGAATCAGTAAATGGTGTTAATTGGAAAAAGTTCGGACGATTGATCCTCCTTGTATAATTCAATTGGAGCTCCTGCTCCTTCTTCATCTTTTGACTAAGAAAAACACTTGGAAAAAAGCTAATAGGAAAACTATTGCTGAATGTCTCACCCGTTTTCAGCAGTTTACCATCATAACCTGAGCTCTCCACTCTAAGACCCAGCTGATACCCGAAAGATTTTAATTGGTTTGTATACGTTGTATAGCCTGCCAGTACATGATCTTCGCTTTCATAATCGATCTGCGAAGCTTGTTGCAGTGTTATCTCACCGGTAGCGGGATCCACAAAATAAAATGCACTTGTGCTGCTACCTTTGTTTATAGCCGCTCTTAATCCCATTTCTACTTTTGACTTTTCAGTTATGGGGTTTGTGAAATCAGTCTGTAGTATAAGGCTTTGAGCGGTGCCGGCAATATTTTGTCGCTGAGCGTATTGACTCGCGATGATGTCCGATGGATAATCATAATAATCTGTTCTAATAAGACTTTCATTTGTGTTTGATCTCTTATTATAGGTGACATCTGCGGTCCAGTCTCTTCCTGCTTTTGGAAAATTATGCTTGAAACTCAGCTGGGCACCTCTGAATTTAAAATTACCCTCTGAATTCGTCAATCTCTCGAGGTATGACGTTTTCTTTATCGTATAAAGAGAATCTACCAGTAATTCACTAATTGATTCTGGGCGGAATGTACCATTGCCCATCGTACCGCTGGCGGATAGCGTATTCCTGTTAGTAATAAAAAAATCAAGTCCCGCTCTGAAGAATCTAAAATTACCGAGCATTTCGCTTCTATCATCCTGGTGCAGCATAGTATTGGGCTGATCAAGAATATTATACCTGTCGGTGAAACCCGTACTAATTGATTTACGTTGATTGTAGTTGGCGCTACCGAATATGTTTATCTTATTTTGACGAAGGTTGAAATCACCGCCCAAACCGATTTTTGCTCTTGAATCAATACTGGAACGGATACTACCGTTATACCCAATTTTTTTATTTTTCTTTAAAACAATATTTAAAATACCTGAAGTACCTCCGGACGCATCGTATTTAGCCGAAGGATTGGTAATGATTTCAACTGATTCAATTGCATCGGCAGGAATTTGCTCAAGCTGCATCGTAGTGGGACGACCATCAACAAAAATCTGCGGTGTATTGTTACGAAGAGAAACGTTTCCATCAAGGTCAACAGAAAGCGAAGGAACATTCTTCATCACATCTACGGCTGTACCACCCGCAGCAATTACATCTTTTTCGACATTATAGACTTTTCTGTCTATACCTAATTGAAAAAGAGGCTTGTTAGAAACCACAGTAACGCCCCCCAGTACTTGCGCATCTATTTCCAGTTTAATATTACCAAGATCTTTATCAATTGCATTAAGCATAGCACTCATGTCTGCGCCAGGCTGCATCTTGATATCAAAGCCGACATTCTGCTCCAGCGGCTTAAACCCGATTGCTGTTATTTTCAATTTGGATTGCCCAAAAAGAGGAACATTTTCCAGAGAAAATTCACCATTAGCTTTTGTGAGCATTCCACCGATCACTACCTCTTTTCTTTTTTTGGTTGCAGTATCAACACGGCTTTGAACTAGCTGAACCGAAGCCGCATCAACCGCTTTGCCGGTTTGAGTTTCCACTACTTTCCCATACATACGACCATTCATTTGCGGACCATTTCCGGCACCTCCGGGTCGTTGCATCATAGGATTTTGGGCAAATAAGTAAAGGCTGGTAAGGTTTACTAAAAACACGAGAACTAACTTATTCATTATGCGAGTTTTGGAATTAGACGTGCAAAGGTCATTTAACCTTCTGTAAATGTCATTTTTAAATGACAAAAGGTAGTTGGCCATCATAAATGGAAAATGATTATGATAACCCCAATTTGATAAGAATCAAGTGGGAAAGAGAAAGGTAATTAATACCTGCACAATACCAATTATAAATCCGATTACACCACCAAGAATCTCAACAAACCTGAATTCCTTGCTCATTATCTGGAAAAGTATGCTTTCCAATTTATCAGATGAAAATGCAGACACCTTCTCTGTGACGATCATTTCGAGATCCAGTTCTTCCTGTAAGTGCCCGGCATAGCTTTTCATTAATTGTGGAAACAGGATTTCTAATTCCTGCATAAAAATCCTTTTCAGCGAGGCAATTGTTCTATCACCGATAAATAAACTTAGAAAAGGCATTTCATCACTAAGTTTATTGCGCAAAAATTTATCAACATGATCTTCAATCATGGGCATAAGTTTTTTCAGGTTCTGAGGATTGGCTATTTTTTCTGCAATGTCTTCAAAAGAGAGAAACTCGGCACTGATCATCTTTCCGAGTTTTTCCGCAAATATTCTTTGACGTTTGGGGAAAATTCCATGAAAGGTTATTCCGAGAATTCTTTTTGGGTCCCTTGGATGAAAAAGCATTTTAATAGCAACCCAGTTTGTGAACCAACCAATGAAAGCCGAGATCAGAGGGATTACGATAAACTGGATCAGGAGCAAATAATTCAATTAAGAAGTTTAGACAAAGAAACAGAAACAACACCCGGACTCAAAATCTCATTTTGCATACAGTCAGTAATTATTTATTTTTGCAGTCGCCCAAAATGGTAGCCATAGCTCAGCTGGTTAGAGCATCAGATTGTGGTTCTGAGGGTCGTGGGTTCGAACCCCATTGGTTACCCAAACAGTAAAACCTTCTGTCTTCGGAAGGTTTTTTATTTTCATTCTATCCACCATTCATCAAAAAGAGCTGTTAAAAGGAATCCCGAGTAAGAAAAACCGCGTTTTTGCGTTATTTTTACGAAGAATGCTAAAGCTGATAAATTATATGACAAACTTTAAGAGATTCCCAATCCTGATCATCCTGCTGCTTGTTGCAGGCGTGTTTTTTGCCGGTTCTGTGAAAAAAGAAACTGATCCGCCCGGTAAATATGAAAAGATACTTCATAATGTTACCGATATGTTGAAGGAAGCGCATTATAGTCCTAAGCTTATCGATGACAGTTTTTCTAAGAAAATATTTTACAAGTATTTTGAAGTGCTTGATCCCAATAAGAATATTTTTTTAAAAGAAGATATTGAATCCCTCAGAAAATTTGAATTTAGAATTGATGATGAAATGAAAGGCGCTGATGTTGAATTTTTCAAAGCAGTTGCTCAAATCTTTAATAAAAGAATGGAAGAGGCGGCATTAATATACAAGGATGTGCTGAGCAGGCCTTTTAATTATACTATAGATGAAACGTTTGCTGGTGACCCTGATAAAGTAAAGTTCCCAGCGTCCATTGCCGACAAAAAAGAAAGCTGGAGAAAATGGCTTAAATATCAATCCCTCGACAGGTATGTTGAATTGATAGAAACAAGAGAAAAAAATAAAGACCGGCAGGACTTTAAAGTAAAATCAAACGACGAGTTGGAGGTTGAGTCGAGGGAAAAAGTAGGCAAGGTCATGGAAAGGACTTTTGAAAGGTACCGTTTCAAGTTTTCTGATGACGATAAATTCAACTTATTTGTAAGTATCATCACCAACACAATGGATCCCCATACGGAGTTTTTTCCACCGGTAGATAAAAGATATTTTGACGAGCAAATGAGCGGTCGCTTTTTTGGAATAGGAGCTTCCCTTCTTTATGATGAAGGCAATATCAAAATAAATACATTGGTTGCCGGAAGCCCTGCCTGGAAAAGCGGCGAGGTACAGGTAGGTGACGTGATTTTAAAAGTGGGACAGGGTAAGGAAGAATCAACGGAACTTACAGGCTTTGTTGTTGAAGATGCGGTAAAACTAATTCGTGGCAAAAAGGGCACAGAGGTTAGACTGACGTTGAGAAAACAAGATGGTTCTGTCAAGGTGGTGACGTTGGTTCGCGATGAAATAGTTCAGGACGAATCATTCGCACGCAGTGCTATTATTAATAACGGCAATTCAAGACTCGGATATATTTATCTTCCTGAATTCTATGCTGACTTTGACAGGCCAAATGGGGCTCGTTGTTATATCGATGTTGCGAAAGAGATCATCAAACTTAAAGAAGATAAGGTGGATGGTATCATAATGGACCTGCGTAATAATGGCGGAGGTTCATTATACGATGTAGTGCAAATGGTAGGCCTCTTTATTGAAAAGGGCCCGATTGTGCAGGTAAAAGATCGCGATGGTAAACCCAATATTCTTGAAGATAAAAACCGCGAGGTATTATACGATGGTCCGCTTACAGTGATGGTAAATGAATTCAGTGCTTCCGCTTCAGAAATTTTTGCCGCTGCGATTCAGGATTACGGCCGGGGTGTTGTGATCGGCAGTACTTCTACTTACGGTAAGGGAACTGTCCAACGCAATCTTGGTCTTGATCCTGAATCAGGCTATTTGAATTCTAATTCAGATCTGGGAACGATTAAATTAACGCTGCAAAAATTCTATAGGGTAAATGGTGGATCAACTCAATTAAAAGGCGTTGTTTCTGATATCGTATTGCCAGATAATTATGAATATCTGAAATTCCGTGAAAAGGATGAGCCAGATGCCTTGCCCTGGGATGAAATTAAGAAGGCACCTATCAATAATTGGAGATCAGGCTACGAGCTTTCTACTATTCAAAAATTAAGTGATGCAAGATTGCAAACAAATGAAGCCTTTAGACTGATAAAAGAAAATACTGAATGGCTGGCAAAACAAAACGACAGGGAATATTCCTTGAATTTTGAAAAATATCAGAAAGAACAAAAAGCAATCAGAGCAACTGTTCGGCAGATCGAATTATTAAAGAAATTGCAGGTTGAGATGGAAGTAAGTTCTCTGCCACAGGATGCAAACAGGTTTAGTTATGATAAAGGGAAACAAGATCGCTTTGATCAGTGGATAAAAAATCTTCGCAAGGACATTTATATAGACCAGGCGGCGAAAGTAACTGCTGATATGGTGATGCAAAAGAATCTTGTTCAGAACAAGACTGAAGAAGTAAAAAAGCCGTTTTAACTATCAATAAAAAAAAAAAATAACCCTCTCGCATAAGGCCAGAGGGTTATTTTTTACAAGTATCTTTCTTTTATTATCTGGCAATGATGATTGACATGGCCGGCAACTACAAAGCCAATTCCCAATACATAAATAGGACTTTCGCTGGCAACTCCTGCAGCCTCCAATTGTTCATTGTCAAATGACGCAAACATTGCCTCTGAAGCCTTGCGCAAAGCCCGGAATTCATCAATTAAATCGTTCCAGTTTCTTTTATCTGCCTTAGCTGTTTGGGCGAAAAGATTTTCATCAAACCCGGGTAGGGGAGTATCATCTTTTCTTGCAAACCGAAGTGCGCGATAGGTAAACACCCTTTCCCCATCGATCATATGCTGAACAACTTCTTTCACTGTCCATTTTCGATCAGCATAGCGATAATCATGCTTTTCTACAGGTATCGATTTTAAAAGAATAAATAATTCAGACGTACTATTTGCCAGGGCTGACATAAGATCATCTTCTTTTACTTTGCTAATGTATCCGTGAAAAAACTCAGGTACACGGGACAAATCTGGACGAGGCATGATTGAATGTTTTACAATTTGCGGTCAAGGGTTTTTGCTGCTATTCTGAAATCGGCAGCAAAGTTATGATTCTCATTGATGCGCTATGCGCCGGATCCAGCTTTATTTTTTGTCGAGAATTCTGTTTGAATAATTGCTATGTTGTAAGACCCTGATCACTTTTCCCGAACTATCTCTTTCAAATCTGATTTCTTCTCCAAGCGTTTTATCCTTCCGAAGTCTTTTAAATATGTCGCCTGAAACATGTTGTAGTATCATCATGGTTTCATCAGGATTATCGTTAGGTAAGCTCAACATCACTAAGTCTCCATACCAGGAAGTAATGATCTTTTCTGAACCCCATGGTTGTGATGTGTAGCTGCCTAAATACTGTTCGGGGTTAATCTTGTTCTTTTTAGCGCTTTTTTCCTTTGGAATTTTAGAGATGATCTCACGAATTTCTTTCGCTAATAAATCCGGGCTTTCACCACCTGCATTCATCATAACGATATAAGCCATTTTTTCTCTTGGATCAAGTTGGAATGTAGTTCGATAGCCTGGACAAGATCCTCCATGCCCGATAATAGTAGTTCCATCTTGCTGGGAGATACTGAAACCAAGTCCCCAAAATGTTTTCCAGTCAGGATCGATCCATTGAACGCGATGCATCTCTTTTAAGGTGGAAGATTTGAGGATTTCAGCACCTCCCTTGCTTAGCAATCTGAATTGCCATGATGCAAACTTAGCAAGGTCTTCCACATTTGAAGAGTATCCTGCTGCTGCTTTTATGCCTTTTGCATCGAATAAATTGATCTTGTCCCTCGGTCCCTCGCGTTTAATCGCTCCATACCCAACTGCCATTTGCTTTCCCCAGTCTGCCTTAGGAATGTAAGTACGGGTAGAAGTCAGCTTCAAAGGTTTCAGAATATTTTCCTCAACATACATATCGTAAGGTTTTCCTGAAATTTTTTCAACAACCTCTCCCAGCAATGTGATTCCTAAATTGCTGTACTGAAAATAGGTTGATGAGGGATACAGCGTTTGTTGCTCACCTAATTTAGCATTCAATTGTTCTTGTGAAGGAAAGGGAAAATCAGGACCGGTCCAGTATGGAAAGTCTGATTCACGCGGCAACCCTGAAGAATGCGTTAATAACGAGCGAATAGTAATAGGTCCACTCTCTTTGTATTGTTGCTTTAGGTTATAATTTGGAAGAACAGTTTCAATGTTATCATCAAGCCGGAGTTTGCCAGCATCATACAGTTGCATTATTGCGACTGAAGTAAAAAGTTTGGATATGGAGCAAATGCTGTAAAGTGTATTCGTTGAAGCTGGAACCTTCCCGTCGTAATTAGCCATTCCAAATGCTTTACGCCAGATCGTTTCCTGATCTTTCACAATAGCGACCGAGATTGAAGGTATATCCGCATAATCCCTTTGTGCCTCTATCCAGGAATTGATCAAATGAAGCGCATCCGTAAAGTCTAATGGCTGCTGTTGAGAGAATGATCTCTGAACAGACAAGAACAGAATAAAACCAGTGAGGAAATATTTCATAAACCAGTAAAATTTATGGTATACAAAGATGGTTAGTTTATCAAAGGGCTCTTTTTTGGTTATTTCTATTCATCTGAAGTTAAATACAAAAACCGAATAAAGAAACGTGAGTTTTTCATTGCCGGTAAAGGCGCGCGTTTCGACAAGCAATTTGGGTTCAGCTCTTGTAATAAACAAAAAACCTCCGCATATGCCGCGAAGGTTTTCGAAGTCCTTTTATATGTATGATTAGAATGCTTTTAACTGATTTCCAGATGTCCTTTCACCTTTCAATGTTGAAGCAAGCTTCAATGCTTCATAAGCATTTATCACACCACCACTTTTTGAAATATCAGAAAGCTTTACTTTTTTATCTGAAGAGGGAAGATTTACGTCAAACGAAGGGACAACGGCAGATTTTTCAATAACATATTTTACCTGTTCGGCGCTAAGGTTCGGATAATATTCAAGGATCAATGCTGCAAGACCAGCGACCACCGGTGAAGCCATACTTGTTCCCTGTGCATTACCATAAGTGTTTCCACCGGGAATTGTAGAATAAATTTTCATGCCGGGAGCAAAAACATCTACTTCCTCTTTTCCATAATTAGAAAATCCCGCTGTCAAAGAATTATATCTCAAGCCCTCCGCAGTAGCCTGGTCAATTGATAAGTCACCACTGGCACCAACGGTGATCCAGTTGCTGGCCCTTTTCTTATTCTCCTGGTAAACCGGACTCGGAAAGTTCCATGTGGTATCTATGTTCTTTGCGTCATTACCTGCTGCATGAACAAGCAATACGCCCTTCGATTTTGCATATTCAACCGCCTCGTCCACCCACTTCTTCTCGGGAGAAAAGCTTTTGCCAAAACTCATATTGATAACTTGTGCACCATTATCTACTGCATATCGTATGGCCAGGGCAATGTCCTTATCATGCTCATCACCATCGGGCACTGCGCGAAGCGTCATGATTTTTACATTATCAGCAACACCGTCAACCCCTATTTTATTATTTCTTTTTGCCCCAATAATACCTGAAACGTGAGTGCCATGAAAAGCACTTTTATTATCAACAAAAACATTATTGTTTCCGTAATATTTATCATTAAAATCCTTGTAATTATCCTTTACAATATCATCACGATAATTTTTTGGTGCTAATTCTTTTGCATCGGCCTTTCTTTGCTCGCCATTAACGAAATCCCTGAATCCATCCATGAAGTCTTTGTTTGTAATATCCAATGCATCGTTGGCCTTCATTAAACCGTATAATGCATTTTTTGCATTCATAACCTTCAAGTCGTTCAGCTCGGCTTTTTCAAGTTCTTTGCCGGTAAATTCTTTTTTGCCCAAGGCAACTTGCAGCATGCTGTCGCTTTTTGCAAGATTTTCGTAAGCCACTTTTAAAATAGCAATATCGATTTCAGGACCATCAGATGCTCCATACATTTCGTCTCTTGCTTTGCTCCACATTTCATAAATAGCGGCTTCATCCTTTGGCAATGAGTTGGCATCAATGTCTTTTCCTTCGTATTTATCTTTATACTGGTGGTAAACGCGGTCTCTTTCATAGGAGTCTACAGTTACGTTTTTACCGTCTTTTCCACCAATAAAATTCCAACCATAAATATCATCGATATACCCGTTTTTGTCATCATCGACTCCGTTACCCGGAACTTCTTTCGGATTACGCCATAAAACTTCTTTCAGGTCTTCATGAAGGGTATCAACACCCGAGTCAATCACCGCAACCAACACCGTCTTACTTTTCTTTCCTTTTACAAATTGATAAGCTTTATCAAGGCTAATCCCATTAACGCCGCTTTCTTTCGGATCCAGTAAATGCCATCCATTGGGCAGGGGATCTTTCACACTGGTCTGGGCAGATGCCGTATTAGTAGCTAAAGCCAAAGCTATAATCACACATCCCGTTACGATTCTATTCATTTTTATTTGATTTAAATACAAAGATTAAAAAACGAGCAAAATTAAATGAACCATCCATACAATTTTGGTAAAATCCTCACAAGAAACTGAGAATTCATGACAATAAAAGAGCCAAAAGAAAACCTCCCGGTTGCATGAGGAGGTTTTTTAACTCTTTTAATTGTTTCTCAGTTTTAACTCAACCCTTCTGTTAAGAGCTCTTTCCTGTTCTGTTTTGCTTTCATTCAAGGGTTTAGTTGGGCCAAGGCCCTGGGAGCTCAGCCGCGAAGGGTCAACGCCTTTTACAATCAGGTAGTTTTTCACGGTTTGGGCCCGTTCGTTTGACAACTTCATGTTTGCATTGAAGCTTCCGTCATTACTTGTATGACCTTCTATATCAAGCATAAGCTCTGGCTGCTTAATGAGTAATTCAGCAATCTCATCGAGGATTTTTTCTGACTCTTTTAATAAAGTAGACTTTGCAAAATTGAATTGTATCTTTCTTGCCGCATATTCCACCTTCTGTATGATCTCTTTTTTGATCTCAGGACATCCACTGTTTTCTCTAAGGCCCGGTTCACTTATGCATTTATCTTCTTCGTCATTTACGCCATCGCCGTCTGTATCAGGAATAGGGCAGCCACTGTAACGGCCGAGGCCTGGTACCGTAGGACACTTATCGTCATCATCATTGATCGCATCATTATCTGCATCCGGAATTGGACATCCTTCATATTTTGCAACCCCCGGCACGGTCACACATTTATCTTTATCATCAGTAATGCCATCCCTGTCGGTATCTGTAAGCGGACAGCCAAAGTTTGAAACCAATCCTTTTTCGGTTGGGCATTTATCTTCTTTATCAGTAATCCCATCTGCATCAGTATCCGGACAACCTTTTGTTACCAGCGGTCCCGGCTCAGTGACACAGAGATCTTCATTATCAACAATGCCATCGTTATCTGTATCTTTTGGTGCATCAACAAGAGGAATTGGCTTGCCAATGAAAATACCAAGCGTAGCGCCGATAACCTGGTTTTTGAAACTACCTTCATAAGTGGCAGTATATATATCAGTAAGCCCACGACTAAAATTGGCTGCTATAAAAACACCGCCAAATTCAATTCCGGCAGTTCCGTTTACACCCAGGTCAAATGTTTTGTAATTTCCAGGTGCATTACCAACAGCAAGATCTTTGTTTTCTTCTGTTTCGAATTTTCCGTTTTTAAGATATGTTTCTTTTCTTTCTAACCCGTTATAGAAAAAGGAAAGATAGGGGCCACCGCCTAAAAAGAATTTGGTTTTATCACTTAGTGGAATTTTATAAACAAGATTCAACGGAATATCAACATAGTTGACAAACTGTTTTGCATCGATACTGAAATAATCATAAACAGCGGTATCATAGGTGCTGGAGAATTTTCGGCCCTTGTTATAAAACATGACTCCGGGCTGTGCATAGAATTTTGATTTCGGTCCTAATTGCAAATCGGCGATAAAACCAAAATGTGCTCCGACCCGGCTACTGTAATTGTTTTTTATTTCATCCCAATTCGGAAGGTCGTTGGTTTCATTAATTGTTGAGGAGTGGGCTCCAGCGGCAAGCGCTATTCTCAATTGAGCACTTGAAATTTGCCAGCAAACAAGCAGTATGACTGCGAGAAGTAAAGGTTTTTTCATCGGATGATTTTTCAGAGATATTGACTGATATTCAACGTACAAAGGTTGAAAATATTTCGCAGAAATCATAGCAATCTGCGAATTGGGCGGGTTTACGTTTAAATATCAAATTTTATTCCCTGGGCCAAAGGAAGACTGTTGCCAAAATTGATAGTGTTTGTTTGCCTGCGCATATAATTTTTCCACGAATCGCTGCCGCTTTCACGACCGCCACCGGTTTCTTTTTCACCTCCGAATGCTCCGCCGATTTCCGCGCCGCTTGTGCCAATATTTACATTAGCGATACCACAATCGCTACCTGACGCAGAAAGGAATTGCTCGGCTTCACGAAGATTCAAGGTCATTATGGCTGACGAGAGGCCTTGCGGAACTCCGTTTTGAATTGCGATGGCATCATCAACAGTTTTATATTTTAATAGATAAAGAATCGGAGCAAATGTTTCGTGCTGCACAATTTTATAACCCGGTTCCACTTCGGCAATACATGGTTTTACATAACACCCGCTTTCAAAACCATCACCCTTTAAAACTTCACCTTCGACAATAAATTTTCCACCTTCTTTTTTACATGCATCAATTGATGATTCATACATTTTCACAGCATCTTTATCGATCAATGGGCCTACATGATTAATTTCATCCAAAGGATTTCCTATTCTTAATTGAGAATAAGCAATTGTTAATTTTTGTTTTACATTCTCATAAACGTCTTCGTGAATAATTAATCTTCTTGTACTGGTACAACGTTGGCCGGCAGTGCCAACAGCGCCAAACAAAGCGCCGCGAATAGCCATTTCAATGTCTGCATTTTTTGAAATTATGATAGCGTTATTTCCACCGAGCTCTAACAACGATCTTCCTAATCTTGCACCAACTGCCGCCCCAACAGCTTTTCCCATTCTTGTAGATCCTGTTGCTGAAACAAGTGGAATTCTCGTATCGTTTGCCATCCATTCGCCAACATCACGGCCTCCAATGAGTAAACAAGAAACACCTTCCGGTACATTATTTTTTGCAAACACCTCCGAAATTACATGTTGACATGCAATGCCACACAATGGAGTTTTTTCTGAGGGCTTCCACACACAAACGTCACCACATACCAAAGCAAGCATGCTATTCCAACTCCATACGGCGACCGGAAAATTAAATGCAGAAATAATTCCAACAATACCCAAAGGATGCCATTGTTCATACATGCGGTGACCGGGACGTTCACTATGCATGCTTAATCCATAAAGCTGTCTTGATAAACCAACCGCAAAATCGCAGATGTCGATCATCTCCTGTACTTCACCGTAACCTTCCTGCAAGCTTTTACCCATCTCATAAGAAACAAGTTTGCCCAATGGTTCTTTATATTTTCTTAATGCTTCCCCGATTTGCCTTACAAGTTCACCGCGCTGTGGTGCTGGGATCATTCGCCACTTTTTAAATGCATCTTCGGCACTTTGAATTACTTTTTGATAGCTGTTTTTGTCTGCTGCATTTACTGAACCGATAAGTTTGCCATCAACAGGGGAGTAGGAATCGATTTTTTCACTTGTCGTAGTTAACCATTTGCTTCCTGTACTTACTCCCTCGTTATTTAGATCGATATGTAAAGTTTTCAAAAAATCCATTTCATTAATTTATAAGGCAAAAGTACTGATCGATGATCATAAAAGAAATGAAATACAAGCTGAGGAAAATATGCTGCGACAAAATAATTGTATACCAGGCCTAAAATGAATCGTGTTTTATTTGGATTGGACGAATACCTGTCATTTAATACTGCTCCGATTCGTTTGGAAAAGATCTTCCCTTTACATCGGTAATGTATTGCTGAACAGCCCTGGTCACCTGTTCATTTAGATTTAAATACTGGCGAAGAAAACGTGGCTTAAATTCGGTATTGATGCCAAGCATGTCATGCATCACCAGTACCTGGCCATCGCAATACATGCCGGCACCGATGCCGATAGTGGGTATATGTAAACTTTCAGTCACTTCTTTTGCCAATTGCGCAGGGATCTTTTCCAGCACTATGGCAAAACAGCCTGCTTTTTCAAGGATCTTTGCGTCCCGTCTTAATTTATTTGCTTCTTCATCTTCTTTTGCACGAACAGTATAAGTACCGAATTTATAGATTGATTGCGGTGTTAATCCTAAATGACCCATTACGGGAATCCCTGCAGAAACAATTCTTCTTACTGAATCAATAACTTCTTCGCCGCCTTCCAGTTTTATTGAGTGTGCGCCTGTTTCTTTCATGATGCGAATAGCAGAGGCAAGAGCAATATCAGAATTGGATTGATAAGAACCAAAAGGAAGATCAACTACCACAAGGCATCTGTTTACGCCGCGAATAACGGCAGCAGCATGATAGATCATGTGATCAAGAGTAACCGGCAATGTTGTTTCATGACCGGCCATTACATTGGAAGCGGAATCTCCAACAAGAATGATGTCGATACCTGCAGTATCAATAATCCGTGCGAAAGAAAAGTCATACGCTGTCAGCATGCTTATCTTTTCTCCTGCAGTTTTCATTTTCTGCAGCGTATTTGTAGTTACTTTCTTTACTTCCTTATTTATTGACATAGAACCAGGATTTTCCGGATTAAACGGATTTGGCGGAAAAGTTATGGCTATTTTTCTTCCTATAGAAAAAATCTGCTGATTTGACCTAATTCCATTAACCTCTAATTTGTTTGGGAAATTATACTGGTTTTTCTCGTATCCTGAATTGTCAAGTTAATCGTGGCTCTTTTACTTCTTCATATAAAGTATGTATAAGCCCATCAGCTAAACCAATTTTTGGGACATAAATCACGTCAGCATCAGCCCAACGCAGAACATTTATATAAATTAAAAGTGCTGGAACAATTACATCGGCTCTATCCTCACGCAAATGATACAAAGTCATCCGTTGATTAATTGAAAGATTGCTGAATTCTTTAAAATAATCCCTCAGCAGATCAAGTGTTAATGGTTTTCCTTCTTTTCGTTTTGAAAGAGAAAATACTTTATTGATGTTTCCACCGGATCCAATAGCAGTTACATGATGGTATCCCTTTGTTCGCTCCTTAATAAACTCTCTCATCTCATCCCACAGGGATTCATTTACCTGGTTTTTCAATAAACGGATGGTACCTATATTAAATGATTCTTTAAAAACAAGTTTACCATCGCTAAAAAAGGTAAGCTCGGTGCTTCCACCCCCAACATCTATATATAAATAGGATTCTTCTTTTGTCATTCCCTCTGCAATATGATTTTCATAAATCAGGGAGGCTTCTTCTTGTCCGGAAATAATCCTGATCTCAATCCCAGTCTCTGCTTTCACTTTACGAATGATCTCTGCACCATTAGAAGCATCGCGCATGGCAGACGTGGCGCAGGCTGTCACATGTTTCACTTCATATACATCAAGCAGAAGCTTATAACTCTTCATTGTCTTAATGATCTTCTCAACCTTATTAAGGGGAATCTCGCCTTTATCAAAGACTTCAAATCCGAGTCTGAGTGGCGCACGGACCAGTGCCGCTTTAATAAACTCCGGATTGCCTTGCGGGCCTTTGATTACATCGGAAATTAGAAGGCGTGCTGCGTTACTCCCGATATCAATTGCTGCCAATCTCAACGTTTACAGGTGTTTGGGTTTTTTTATAAAGATATTTATAGGTCTCAACCTGGCTACGAACCTTTTTCCTTCCGCTATTAATGTAATCGTTACTAAGTTCATTATTCAGCCGGCGCGCCTTGACGTTATCGACTAACTGTATTTCGAGAATATCCTTCAATTCTTTTTTGATTTGCTCATCCGTTATCAGGCAACTGGCTTCAACACGATGATCAAGATTTCGCACCATCCAGTCAGCCGAAGATATATAAACTTTCTCTTTGCCATTGTTGTGAAATACCCACACCCTTGCATGTTCCAGGTATTCATCCACAATACTGATCGCATTTACCGGTTTCACATACTTTTTACTTTCAGAACGCATACAGAAGATTCCCCTTACTATCAAATTCAGATCTACACCAACCTTTGCAGCTTCATTTAACTTCATAATAAGCGACTCATCAGAAAGTGAGTTCATCTTAAGGGTAATTGCCGCAGGTTTTCCACTTTTTGCATTCTTAATTTCTGTTTCAATATGGTTGAAGATTTTTTGTCTGAGAATATCGGGACTGGGAAATACTATTGAACAATCCTTAAGATACTGGGTACCGAGTCGCGGTGTTTCCAGGAAATTAAATATCCTGTTTACATCCGTCATGATCTCTTTATTGCTGGTGAGCAGGCAATGATCAGCGTATATTCTTGCTGTTCTCTCATTAAGATTTCCGGTGCTGACAAAACCATATTGAATAGTTTTATCATGCACTCTCTTTTTTATGAGGCAGATTTTAGCATGCACTTTCATATCCGGGATGCCGATCAACACTCTTGCGCCCTCTTCTTCTAAACGTTCTTTCCATTCCAGGTTTGCTTCTTCATCAAATCTTGCCCGCAACTCAAGTATTACGGTTACTTGCTTGCCATTGCGCACGGCGTTTACCAGGGCATTCATGATCTTTGATTGCGGTGCAAGTCGGTACCCCGTAATTTTTATTGTGGTCACTTCGGGATCAATTGCTGCTTCACGAAGCAGATCGATGAGGGGACTGAAAGAATGATAAGGAAAATGAAACATAATATCCTTCTTCATAACTATATCTGTAACTCTGTGCCCATCCTGCAACTCCGGATGATCAAATGGTTTGCGTCGCTGACCTTTCACTTTAAAAATATGTTCAGGGAATTCCATAAAGTCGCGAAAATTATGAATGCGTCCTCCGGGAATTAAATTATCTCTTTTTGAAAGGTTAAGACGACGGATCAAATATTCCAGCATACCCGGATCCATTTCACGATCGTATACAAAACGAACGGGCTTACCCTTCTTCCGGTTCTTCAGTGCCTTTTCAAGTTTTTGAATAATAGACGTGTGGATGTCATTATCAATATCTATTTCTGCATCACGGGTAACTTTAAATATATAAGATGAATATTGATCGTAACCAAAAAAAGAAAAAATTTCCGGAAGATTAAAACGAATAACATCTTCCAAAAGAATGATATGATGTTCATCAGGGCGGGGAGAGGGGAGTACTACAAAACGATTCAATACATTTGGAATTTCAATCAGTGCGTATTTTCTCTTTAATGCACTTTCCTTTTTCCACATTACAACGGCCAGGTAAATTGATTTATCCCTGAGCGCTGGAAAATTGGGAATACTCTCGATCATGAGGGGAATAATGTTAGTGCTTACCTCATTCTCATAGTATTGCGTTACAAATTCCTGCTGTTCACGGTTCAATTCATTTTCTTTTACCAGGAATATTTTTTCATTTTTTAGTTCAGCAAAAATATTTTCCCAAATACGATTGAATTCACTTTGCTGGTTTAATACCGTCATTTGAATATCATCAAGTATCTCCTGGGGATTGTCTTCCAGGTGCATCTTTGATTTTTCACCCATACTTACCATTCGCCGCAGGGTCGCCACACGGACACGGAAAAATTCGTCGAGATTATTAGAAAAAATGCCGAGAAACCTAATTCGCTCGCGCAATGGCACGGTCGAATCTGCGGCCTCCTGCAAAACCCTGCCGTTAAAGGAAAGCCAGCTAACATCTCTGAAAATCGTTTTATGCTTTTTATCCGGATTCATAAACTATCTCTCGTATTCTATAATGGATAAAATTAAGGAAGTGACCCCATGAAAAATATTAATTTTTGACTGCAGAATCTGCTTGAATAGCTTCTTCTGAAAGCGAAGAGATGCTGACCTTTTTTTTATTATATCTCGTTATCAATAGAAAACATATCATGCCACCAATCAGAATGATCGCTGTTTGTGCGGCCCACATAAGTGTGCCGGAGGCGATACCTGTAGTATCAGGATCGAGCCCATATAAGCCTAACAGTTGGGCAATAAGAACCGGGTAGGCGCCAATTCCACCCGGAGTTAAAATGATCCCAATAGTTCCGACAACCAAGGCTGCAAGCCCCCCGGAAAGGCCAAGGTATTGCGTTTCTCTTAGTGCATACAGGCCGGCAGTTGAGGCAAACCAGTACATAGTCCATATCAATATGCTATGAAAAATAAACCAGCCCTTATGCTCAAGATTATTAATACTTGAAAGTCCATGTATAATGTTCTTAATCGATTTTTTTATGCGAGCAATGATGTCAATATGGCCAAATCGTTTTAATATTAAATAGAAGATAAAAAGAACTATAATAAAAATGCCGAGCGCAATTACTAATTTTTCAGTAGAAAGATTTCCCGTTTTATCATGAAAAAATTCTCTAAGGAGGTTGGTCATCATTTGCCCGAAAATGTCCCCTTGCAATATCAGTGCTGCAATAAAAACCAAAATAAGACAAACCAGATCCACCGCTCTTTCGACAAGGATCGTACCGATGAGTTTATCTATCTTGAATTTTTCATATCGTGCGAGTAAAGTGCATTTAAATACTTCTCCAAGACGTGGTGCCCCCGAATTCACGAGGTAACCGATCATCACAGTTGCAAATGCATTAAAATTCGAAGGCTTATAACCAAGAGGTTCCATCAGCAATTTCCAGCGGATAGCCCGGCTATAGTGAGCGATCAACAAAAAAGCTATGACCGGTAGAATGACCCACTTGCGGCCCCGGGCTACAGCATGCTTTATTTGTTCCCATTTTTCGTGATCAATATTCCTTACGGATAACCATACAAAAAATGCACCCAATGCAAGGAAGAAAAGATATTTTAGAATAGTAAGAAATTTTGCTTTCATAAAGGTGCCGTGATTCTATATTTTATTACCTTCTCTTGGAAATACGATCCAAGGTTTAAATTTTTTTGCTTCATCAAAGTCCATCGATGCATAAGAAATGATAACAATAACATCGCCAACCATTCCTTTTCTTGCTGCCGGTCCGTTCAAACAGCAGATGCCCGAACCTCTCTTTCCGCGAATAACATAGGTCTCTATTCTTTCGCCATTATTTACATTTACCACCTGCACTTTTTCATTTTCAACAATATTTGCCGCTTCAATAAGATCTTCATCAATGGTGATGCTGCCCACATAATTCAGATTTGCTTCCGTAATCACAGCACGATGAATTTTTGATTTTAATACTTCGACTTGCATAAAAACAAAAATACATGATTGAACCTAAAGGAAAAGTTATGTATTGACCTGGAGGTTATCAATCAATCGTACATTATTAATGAACGCTGCCGCGAGCACAACAATTTTTTGCTTCCCGTTCCAGTTTTCGACCAGTTGCAGTGTATTGGCGTCTGCTATTTCAATATAATCTGTACGAAATCCGTTCTGTAAAAGCATTTGTTTACCGGCGTCTTTAATTTTCTTAGTGGTGCCAGGATTTAAATTTTCCTTTATATAACGCAACGATGCGAATAGGGTTGTAGCTTTTATTCTTTCAGCAGGAAGTAGCCTGGCATTACGACTACTCATTGCCAGCCCATCTTTTTCGCGAAGAGTGGGACAGACCGTCACTTTAACTTTATCATCCAATCCGATCAATTTAATTAATCTCTTGATCACCATACACTGCTGGTAATCTTTCTGCCCCAGGTATAAATTATCAGGCAAAACTATTTCCAGCAGGCGGTGCATAATCTGGCAAACTCCCTGGAAATGACCTGGGCGAAATTTGCCTTCTAAAACCGTTTCCAAAAAACCAAGTTCATAATGATTTAGATCATTCGTGCCGGATGGGTAAATATCCTGGACCGACGGAAGAAAAAGCACATCACACCCGGCATCCTCAAGCAGTAGAATATCTTTTTCAATCGTGACAGGGTATTTCCTAAAATCTTCAGGATCGTTGAACTGTGTAGGATTCACAAATATGCTGCACACGACAACATCATTTTGTTTTTTATTCTCATTTACCAATGATAAATGACCTGCGTGCAAGGCGCCCATTGTCGGCGCAAAACCTATTCTTTTTCCCTCATTCCTGTTGCTCTCAAGAAAGTCCTGCAGTTCTTTTGGCTTCTTTATAATTATCATATGACGGCATTTACATCAGGCACTATTTCGTAGATCAATTTCGGAATAAAAGGATTACCTTTGCGGCCATCCCGAAAAAAAGCCCTGGCAATCTTTCGGTGATTTAATTAAACAGACCCAAGATGTCAGCAAAGAAAAGAATATTATTTATTGCTAACGAAATGTCTCCTTATCTGGAACTAACAGAGTTTTCGGAAATCGTGAACAGGTTGGCGATAAAGTCAAACGATTCTGGCTTTGAGGTAAGATGTATTATGCCCCGCTTTGGTGTGATTAATGAACGCCGCCACCGCTTGCATGAGGTAGTTCGTCTCTCGGGAATTAATGTTTCGGTCGATAACGACGATCTTCCGTTGCAGATCAAAGTTGCCTCACTTCCCAATGCAAGACTGCAGGTTTATTTCCTGGATAATGAAGACTTGTTTAAAAGAAAGTTCATCTTTACTGATGAGCATGAAAAATGGTATGACGACAATGATCTTCGTACCGTTTTCTTTTGTAAAGGAGCTCTTGAAACGGTAAAGAAATTCGGATGGCCGCCCGATATTATTCATTGCAGTGGTTGGATGACAGGGCTTATTCCTGCTTATCTGAAAACTGTGTATAAGAAGGAGCCTGTATTCTCACACAGTAAAGTAATATTTACGATTGGCCCAACTGTATTCAAAGAAAAATTGGGGTCACAGTTTTTAAAGAAAGCCTTGATACACCCTACAATAAAAGAGAAGGATCTTGAGCCTTTTAAAGAAGCGAATAACACTGCTATGTATCGTGGCGGCGCCACTTATGCTGATGCGATAACGTTTGGCGCTGAAAAGATCGAAAAGAAATTGCTTGATGAGTTCACGAAGGTTCGCGGCAAAAAAACGCTATTGTATAATGCGGAGTCTGATTTAACAGACTATTTACAATTGTATAACGACCTTGCGGGCAAGTAAATAACCAATACCAAACACCTGATTTATTCCATAAAAAACGCTTTGTGACAATTAGACTTTTCCGATTTTTACTTTTTAGTTTGTCGTTACTCTTACTTATTTCATCCTGCAAAAAAATAAACGAGGCTACTGATCTTGGCGATGACATCATACCCGGGGTGGACGGGGTAAATACTTTTGATACTTCGTTATTGGTCGAAACCTACGACACCATATTCGACCCGCTTAAGGATTCGATAAGAGTGGGAAGAGGGAATGATCATATACTGGGGCATATATCCAATGATCCTTTTTTTGGAAAAACAAATGCGAAAATATTTCTTGAATTAAAGCCTGAAACTTATCCATGGAATTTTTCAGGCGTACATAACAAAGACAGCTTATACATTGATTCTGTTGTGATGGTGCTTGGCTGGAATGGTACTTATGGGGATACAATGGCACAACAAAGGGTAAGAGTGTGGGAAATGGATCCAAATGTGGAATTCAGAATTGATTCTTTCTATTCGTTGCGCAACGAGTATTTTACACATACGACGCTACTTGGTACAACAGATTTTTTCCCATACCAGTTGAAAGACTCAATTAAGGCTTTCCAGGATACAACAGCCGGTCAGCTTCGGATAAAATTGGACAACAGTTTCGGAAGAAGATTGTTGGATTATGATACAACAAATGCTTATAAATCCGATTCTGCATTTAAAACATATTTTAGGGGATTTGAAGTGGAGGCTGACGAATCATTTGGTGGCAACGCGCTGATGGCATTCGGTCTTTTAAATAATCCTAAGACGAAATTGGCAATTTACTATCGCTATACAAAAGGTGGACAAGATGACACCACAGTTAATTATTTTCGCTTCAATCCAGAAGCTTCGGCACAACATAATTACATCGAAAGATTCAATTTCACCGGTACTCCGCTAGCCGCGGCTTCAAGCACACCCGGCCAGGATGACATCGTCTATCTTATAAATACACCCGGCAGTTATACAACAGTAAAAGTTCCTGGACTCAGAAATCTTAGCAATAACGTAATTAACAGGGCCGAGTTGATTGTTGAGCAACTTTTTGATCCATCAGATCTGAAATTTACTCCACCAGAAGCCTTAATGCTTGATGTTTATGACTCTACTTTGGAAGCTTATAAATTTACGCCTTACGACTTTACGGTGGATCGTTCCGGGGCTCCTGATCCATCATATGGCATGTATGGGAAAAACACTGCAGACGGGTTCGGCAATCCAATCAGGGTCTGGAAATTTAATCTGACAAGATATATTCAGAACATGTTAACCAAACGGGAACCTGTGCATGATTTTCGCCTGTTTACCGCTAAAGGTGTATTTCAACGTTTAACTGTTGCAGGAGGATACACATTTTATGGTGCGCCTATTAACTCTCAATTTGCATTTGGCAGGGTGAGAGTAGGTGGGGGCAACCATGCCACGCAACGGATGCGGCTGAGAATCATATACACAAAAATTTAGTGGATAACATAAAAATGTTGAATTTATCCGTGTGCTATCTTTGCACCCGCTAAGCCCCGAGCTGTGAAGGGGCTTTTGAATTTCCTTTATGCTCATAGCGAACCAATCGTGTCCCGGGTAAGCCGGCACGACGCAACTGGAGCTAAATGGATAGACAGAAGCCGGGGTAATAAAAACACCATGCTTAACTCATATATTAAATTCTAAAATCGACATGCCTTATTTATTTACATCTGAAAGCGTATCCGAAGGACATCCGGATAAAGTGGCTGACCAGATCAGCGATGCATTAATTGATAATTTCCTGGCTTACGATCCCCAAAGCAAAGTGGCTTGCGAAACATTGGTAACAACTGGCCAGGTTGTACTTGCCGGCGAAGTAAAATCAACGAGCTACCTGGATGTACAGGATATTGCCCGCGACGTAATCCGGAGCATTGGCTATACAAAGTCGGAGTATATGTTTGAAGCCAACAGCTGTGGTATACTTTCTGCGATTCACGAGCAGAGTGCGGATATCAACCGGGGTGTCGACAGGGGTGTAAAGAATTTAAGTTTTGATGCCAAGGCAAATGCACAAGGCGCCGGTGACCAGGGAATGATGTTTGGCTATGCCACCAGGGAAACGGAGAATTATATGCCGCTGGCACTTGATCTTGCACACAAAATATTACAGGAGCTTTCACGAACACGTCGTGCAGGAAAAGAGATGAAATATCTTCGTCCTGATGCGAAAAGTCAGGTGACAATCGAATATGATGATAATAATAATCCGATTCGGATCGATACGATTGTTGTTTCCACACAGCATGATGATTTTGATACTGACAAAAAGATGCTCGATAAGATCCGTGAGGATGTGATAAATATTATTGTTCCAAGAGTCAAAAAGCAATGCAAACCTTCTATTCAAAAATTATTTAATGATAAGATCACTTATCACATCAATCCTACGGGAAAGTTTGTGATCGGTGGTCCGCATGGTGATACTGGCTTAACTGGCCGAAAGATCATTGTTGATACGTATGGTGGCAAGGGTGCACATGGTGGGGGCGCTTTTAGCGGTAAAGATCCAAGCAAGGTTGATCGTAGCGCCGCGTATGCTACACGACATATTGCAAAAAACCTGGTAGCTGCTGGTGTTTGTGATGAAGTGCTTGTCCAGGTTTCTTATGCAATCGGTGTGGCAAAACCATGCGGATTATTTATTGATACGTATAACACTGCAAAAGTTGATATGACTGACGGTGAGATTGCAAGGAAGGTTGAAAAGATTTTTGATATGCGTCCTTATGCGATCGAGCAACGTTTGAAACTTCGCAATCCTATTTATGCAGAGACAGCGGCCTATGGTCATATGGGTCGTGAGCCAAAAGTGGTGAAAAAAGTTTTTAATAAAGGAAAAGACAATGAAAAGACAATCGAGGTTGAATTGTTTACCTGGGAAAAACTGGATATGGTAAACGAAGTGAAAAAAGCATTTGGAGTATAAACCCCCACATCCTCTAAAAGGGATTTGATGAAGAGCCTGTATGGTGGACATACAGGTTTTTTATTTGCCTAAGAGTTTAAAAGAGAAAAGGAGGCAAAAAGATTTAAAAGGATTATAATTTTTGTGCTCACTCCTTTTCTCTTTTTCTCCTTTACTCTCTTAGGCCTATTTTTGAACAGTGAAAAGTTTCAGACATCAACAACGTCCCAAAAAGAGTTCATTAGTTATCGGAAGGACCGCTGTGGTCGAAGCGATGCAAAACGGTATACAACTCGACAAGATTTATCTTGATACAAAGGCAATTGGCGATAAAATATTACAGGTAAAAAAACTTGCTGCTCAATATACCGTTCCTGTCAGTTACGTACCGGTGGCAAAACTGAATGGATTTAATGTAACTAATCATGAGGGTTGCATCGCGCAAATAGCAAAAGTTCAATATCAAAACCTGCAGGACATAATTTCATTTGTTACTGAAAGCGGCGAAGTTCCACTGTTCCTTATCCTGGATGGCATTACGGATATCAGGAACATTGGTGGCATAGCACGGACAGCGTATTGTACGGGAGTACATGCGATAATTATTCCGGATAAGGGGGTTGGCGCACTAAATGAAGATGCAGTCCTTACTTCCGCGGGGGCATTGGAAAAAATAGCGATCTGCCGTGTCAATAGTTTAATGAAAGCTGTTGATGAACTTCATTTGAACGGGATAAAAGTTTATGCTACGGAAATAAAGGCTGAAAAAATTTTCACCGAAATTGATTTTACTGAACCATGTGCAATCGTGATGGGTAGCGAAGAAAGGGGAATCTATCCTCCGTTATTAAAAGTCTGTGATGAAAAAATTAAAATCCCGATGGCAGGTGGATTTGAGTCGTTGAATGTTTCGGTTGCCGCAGGCATCATCTTATATGAAACAATGAAGCAGAGGGTAAGCTGATGGAAACAAAATCCGGAAATCTGATAAAACTTATTGAATGTCCCCGGGATGCGATGCAGGGCTGGAAAAATTTTATACCGACTGAAAAAAAGATTGAATACATCAATTCTTTATTGAAAGTGGGATTTGATACTATTGATTTTGGAAGTTTTGTCTCGTCCAAAGCAATTCCTCAAATGGCAGACACAAAGGAAGTAGTCAGTAGTCTGGAGTCGGGAGTCAGTAATTCAAAGCTATTGGCGATTGTCGCTAATCTTCGGGGAGCAGAAGAAGCATCAGCATTCGACCAAATAACCTATCTCGGTTTTCCTTTTTCTGTATCTGAGACTTTTCAGCAACGAAATACAAATTCATCAATAGATGAATCTTTGAAAAGGGTAGAAGAGATACAGAACCTATGCATTAATAAAAACCAGAAACTGGTTATTTATATTTCAATGGCTTTTGGCAATCCTTATGATGACCCATATGATGCGGACATTGTGTTCAATTGGGTGGAAAGACTTGTTGAATTAGATATCGAGATTATTTCACTTGCTGATACGGTTGGAGTTGCCACCCCGGAACAGGTCTATGAAATTACCAGTTACCTGGTGGAATCTCTTCCTGCAACCGAAATCGGGGTTCATCTTCATTCAACGTTTGAAAACTGGCAGCAAAAACTTCATGCCGGTATAAATGCTGGTTGCAAAAGATTTGATGGCGCCTTAAAAGGAATCGGTGGATGCCCAATGGCCCATGATCAACTGGTGGGTAACATGAATACAGAATGGATGATAAATTATTTTGAAACAAACGGAATGAGTACCGGACTTGATAAAAGTGCTTTACAGGACAGTTTAAGAATAGCTGAAGAAATTTTTGTTTGATCAACCATGCAATTCCAATTACCAATACAAATAAAACCACCTGAGACACGGATAAATTACCGCGATAAGATTTTGCTGACCGGTTCTTGTTTTACTGAACATATTGGGAATTCGCTTGCCGAATTAAAGTTTTCAGTTCTTCAAAATCCGAATGGAATTTTGTTCGACCCGCGGAGTGTTTGCAGCTCCTTGGCCTCATACATCAATAACAAAGAATATAAGAAAAGCGATCTGTTTTATTTAAATGAGGTCTGGAACAGCTGGCAGCATCATTCGCGTTTTTCAAATATAAACGCAGACGAGTGTTTGCGGGCCATCAACAGATCACAGCAGCAGGCACATAACTTTATCAAAGAAGCTGATTGGCTAATCATAACATTAGGCTCATCTTTTTCTTATCGTTTAACATCGGAGTTTTCAAAAATCTCCCCCAACGGCGGAGACGTAGAGGGAGCCGGCGTCGCAAACTGTCACCGGGCTCCGTCGCAATGGTTTAATAAATACTTACTGAATATTGATGAAATAATTTCACAGCTTGGTGCCACCTGTCAGCGGTTAAAGGAATTTAATCCAAACCTGAAAATCATTTTTACCATCAGTCCTGTAAGACACATAAGAGATGGTGTTATTGAGAATAATCGGAGCAAAGCCAGGTTAATCGAAGCTGTTCATAACGTGATCAATAAGTATCCGGGTCTTTATTATTTCCCTGCTTATGAACTCGTGATCGATGTGCTAAGAGATTACCGGTTTTATGATATTGACATGGTTCACCCAAATTACCCAGCCACTGAATTTGTAATGGAAAAATTCAGGGAAAATTTTGTTGATGAAGAATCACAACAGCTAATGGAAGAAATAAAAAGGGTTGTTATCGCAAGAAAACATAAGGCCTTTCAACCGGAAACAGGTGCCCATAAACTTTTTTTAAAAGCCCATCTTCAAAAGGCAAAAGATCTACAGGTAAAATGCCCTTTCCTTGATCTTACGGAAGAAATAGATTATTTCTCTAAGTGAACTAACTTATAAATACTCTTCTGATAATATCTTTCGCCAGGTCTTAAAACCGTATTGGGAAAATGGGGAATATTGATCGCATTCGGATGTTTATGTGTCTCAAGACAAAATCCCGAAAAAGGCCCGTACTGATTTTCTCCTTTCCCTTTGAAATTTCCTAATCCTTGTCCTGTATAAAATTGTACTGCCGGCTCAGTAGATAAAACCTGCAATCTCAGACCGGAAACCAATGATCTTGCTTCTGCCACTAAACTTAATTCATCAGTCGTGCTATCGGCTATAAAACATTGATCATATCCATCGGCTTTATTCCAATCCATATTGATTGACTTAAAAATTCTAAAATCATATTGGTTGTTTGCAACAGCTATGTATTCACCGTTGCAAACAAGCCCTTCATCCTGGGCAAGGATGTGTGAGGCCGTGATTTTTATTTCATGATCTTCAATTGTTCCCTTTCCATTATTTAAATTAAAATAGCTATGGTGGGTTAGATTTACTGCAGTTGATTTATCAGTACTTGCGAAAAATTCATAGCTGAGTTCGTTTTCATCGTTCAATTCAAAGCGGATAATTGTTTCAAGATTTCCGGGAAACCCTTCCTCACCATCCTTGCTCAGGTACTTTAATTCGAGAGTTGATTTCGGAAACTCTTTTAGTGAAACCAACTGCCATGTTTTTTTATCAAAGCCTTCTTTTCCTCCATGCAATTGATCATTGCCCATATTCTTCGTGAGTTGATGCTCTTTTCCATCTAAAACAAATTTTCCGTTTTTAATTCTATTAGCATAACGGCCGCAAACAGCCCCGAGGTAGGCATAGTTTTTTAAATAAGGTTCCGATAAATAATCCTCTACCTTATCAAAACCAAGAACAATGTCGTTGAAAGTTCCATCATTCATTTTTACTTTGACTGCAGTAATAATGGCACCGTAATTGGTGATGGAAACTGTGGTCCCATGTTTGTTTCTGAATGAAAACAAATAAATATCTTCACCCCGATTATTTTTAAAACAAAGTTTTTGGTCAACAGGCATAAACAATAGCAATGGATGCGAATGCAATGATAAACGAATTTTCATCACGGTTTGAGAGGCGTCCCGAACATATTTTCTTTTGCCCCGGCCGGGTAAATCTTATCGGCGAGCATATAGATTACAATGGTGGCAAAGTAATGCCATGTGCTATTTCATTAGGAACTTACCTGGCGATTTCAAAAAACAAGGACAAACTGTTGCGCTTTCATTCGCTCAATTTTCCCGAGACGATTGAACTGCATTTGCAGGAGAGCTATTCTAAAACAGGAAAAACGTGGTTTAATTATCCCTTAGGAATGATCAATGAGCTTCTCCAGGAAGGAAATATGATTTCCGGTCTTGATATGCTATTTAACGGCAATCTTCCAATTGGTGCTGGTTTATCGTCTTCAGCATCGATCGAAGTGTTGACGGCTTTTGCTTTAAACCAATTATTTGGAATGAAAATTTCAAATAAGGACATCGCATTAATGGGGAAGAAAGTGGAAAACGAATTTATCGGTGTTAATTCCGGGATCATGGATCAGTTTGCGGTAGTTATGGGGAAAAAGAATAAAGCAATTCTGCTTGATTGTGATACATTGGAATATGAATACCTGCCTTTCGAAACCGGTGAATATATTTTAGTAATAATCAACAGTAATAAACAAAGGAGATTGGCTGATTCAAAGTACAATGATCGCTTTGCTGAGTGTGGAAGGGTATTGAAGGCTTTAAAAAAGAAATTGAACGTAACTCATCTCTGCGACATAGATCTTAATACATTTGAAGAGCATCGCCATCTTATTGATGATCCTGTATTGGATAAAAGGGCCCTGCATGTGATCAGTGAAAACTTTAGAGTTGGAGAGGCGAAAGATGCATTAAAAGCAAATGATCTTGCCAGTTTTGGAAAATTGATGTATGCATCGCATCAATCTTTAAAAGACTGGTATGAAGTAAGCGGCAAAGAATTAGATACCATTGTTGAGTTTTGTAAAACTTATGAAGATTGCATCGGCGCAAGAATGACCGGCGCAGGTTTTGGTGGCTGTGCTATTGCATTAGTGAAGAAAAATAAGTTTGATGATTTTTTTTCAAAGCTTACATCATATTATGAAGAAAAGATCGGTTATAAACCTGACGTGTTTGCATCTGAAACCGGAGATGGAGTAAAAGAATTAAAGACAACGCCAGTTACTTAATGAATTCTATCACCCCTTACTTCAAGATGGTTAATTACGCCGGCTTCGTATACCAACCATTCAGCCCAACGCTTTCTCACTTTTTCTTTGTCAACATAAGTTTCGGCCAGTTCAATAAAAAGCGTGTAATGACCTGCTTCACTCTCCATAAAACGACGATAAAAATTTCGGAGATATTCATCGTTCAGTCCTTCACTTAATCTTTTGAAGCGTTCACAGCTTCTGGCTTCGATCAAGGCCATTGTCAATAATTGATCAAGCATTCTATCTTCTATGCCGCCGCCTTTTTTCTGAAAATCGATCAGTTTGTTGACATAGTTGTCTTTTCGCTGTTTACCAAGTTTCAGATTCCTTTTTTCCAATTCCTGCAACACTAACCTGAAATGTCCCCATTCTTCAGTCACAATAGGAGCGAGTTCTTTCACCAGCTTTTCCCTTTCGCTGTATCGTTGAATAAGTGAGATACAGGAGGTAGCCGCTTTTTGTTCACAATAGGCATGATCGGTCAGAATTTCCTGAATTGATTTACCTGCCAGGTCAACCCAACGCGGGTCTGTAGGAAGTTGAAGGCCAAGTATATTCCGGGTATCTTCTGATAATCCGTCTTCAAACATTTTGGAGAAATTGAGGAGCTGCGAAGCTAAATCAAAATAGCTTGTTTTCTTTGTATTTTAGGGTCATTACCCTACCTTTGCCGCCACAAATAATCGGATGTAAAATCGGATGAAATTAAAAAAATAAACAGATGCCATTAACAAAAGAAAAAAAACAAGACGTCATTACTCAATATGGCGCAAAATCGTCGAACACAGGATCAATTGAAGGTCAGATCGCTTTATTAACAGAGCGTATGAACCAGATTGCCTCACATCTTCAGACAAACAAAAAAGATTTTTCTACTCACCGCGGCCTGATGCAATTGGTTGGTAAGCGCAAGCGTTTACTGAACTATCTGCAAAAACAGGACCTTACAGGTTATCGCCAGCTGATTGAAAAACTTGGTATCAGAAAATAAACAACCCCGAACTCCGCTTAATGCGGAGCTCTTAGTTTCTACCAGCCCGCATTTGGATTTGCTAGTTTGAAAATTGCTGAATAGCGATACGGACCTACAAGAGTGCGACGCAACGGAAGCTAAATAGCAGCAATAAGCCGGGCAAATAATTATTCTTCAAATTATGCGAGATGAAAATCTCAGCCATTAAACTTCGAACAAAATGTTACAACAACCTATTCGTAAAACCTTTGATATAGGCGGTGGCCGCATGGTCACCATTGAAACCGGGCGACTTGCCCGCCAGGCTGACGGTGCAGTTACCGTAAGCATGGGTAAATGTATGCTGCTTGCTACAGTGGTGGCAAATAAAGAACCAAGGGAAGGGCAGGATTTCTTTCCGCTGTCTGTCGACTACCAGGAAAAATTTGCCGCAGCTGGCCGGATCCCTGGTTCATTCTTCAAACGTGAAGCCAGACTAAACGATTATGAAATATTGACGTCGAGACTTACTGACCGTGCATTACGTCCGTTATTTCCGGACGATTATTTATGCGAGGTGCAGGTCCTGATCACGCTTATCTCGAGTGACGAACAAGTGATGCCCGATGCAATGGTATGTTTAGCTGCATCGGCTGCGCTGGCAGTTTCAGATATTCCCATTAAAGAAATTATTTCTGAAGTTCGTGTGTCGAGAATCGATGGCCAGTTTATCATCAATCCAACCCGTGAAGAATTTGAGAAAGCAGATCTTGATTTCATCATTGCGGCAACAGATAAGAACCTGATGATGGTTGAAGGTGAGGCGCAGGAATGCAGCGAAGATGATCTGATAAAGGCGTTGGAAATAGCACATGATGCAATCCGCGTACAAATAAAGGCGCAGGAAGAACTTCGTGATATGGTGGGTGTGAAAGGAAAAAGAGACTATAAAAAACCAGATCAGGATGAAGCATTGCGTGAAAAGGTCAATGCATTTGCCAAAGCAAAAGTGTATGAAATTGCAAAAAGCAAATTGAGTAAATCAGAACGTAGTGACAGATTCAGCGTTGTAAAAGATGAATTGATAGAACATATCAAAGCCGGATTGAATTTGCCCGAAGGTGAAGAAATGCCTCCTCTTACCAAAAAACTGGTAGGCAATTACTATGGCGATCTGCAGTATAATGTAGTCCGTGATATGATCCTTGATGAAAAAATTCGTTTGGATGGCCGGGCACTTGAGGATGTACGTCAGCTGGACATGGAAGTAGATGTGTTACCTTCTCCGCACGGGGCCGCATTATTTACCCGTGGCGAAACGCAATCGCTCACCACAGTTACGTTGGGGACGCCTTTGGATGAATTGCTTGTGGAAAGTGCAGCAAAATCTTTTGACTCAAAATTCTTTTTGCATTATAATTTCCCACCATTCTCAACTGGTGAAGTAAAAATGATGAGAGGACCCGGCAGAAGGGAAGTTGGTCATGGCAACCTTGCAATGCGCTCGCTGAAGCAAATGATGCCGACTGAGAATTTTGCTTATACCGTTCGTGTTGTTAGTGATATTCTGGAATCGAATGGCTCTTCATCAATGGCCACTGTTTGTGCTGGTTCTTTGGCACTGATGGATTCGGGCATTCCTTTTCCAAAACATGTCAGTGGCATTGCGATGGGATTGATCACAAAAGGTGATAAATATGCGATCCTTAGCGATATACTTGGTGATGAAGATCATTTGGGTGACATGGATTTTAAAGTTACGGGTACCCGTAATGGAATTTGCGGAGTGCAAATGGATATTAAAGTGGATGGCTTAAGTATGGCTGTAATGGGACAGGCATTGCAACAGGCCCGCCGAGGAAGATTGCATATCCTTGATGCGATGTACAATTGCATGCCTGAGGCCAGGAGTGAAGTGAAACCGCATGCACCGAGAATGATAAAAATGTTTATTGATAGAGAATTTATCGGCGCAGTTATCGGGCCAGGTGGTAAGGTGATACAGGAAATGCAAAGAGTTACCGGTACTACTATCAATATAGAGGAGATCAACAACATGGGAGAGGTCAGTGTATTTGGTGTAAATAAAGAAGGAGTGGAAAAAGCTGAAGCATGGATAAAAGGCATTGTTGCAGTTCCTGTTGTTGGGGATGTGTACGAGGCGACCGTAAAATCAATTATGCCATTCGGAGCATTCGTAGAATTTTTACCGGGTAAACAAGGCCTGGTACACATAAGTGAAGTGAGCTGGAAACGACTTGAGACCCTGGAAGGTGTATTAAACGAAGGCGATGTGATAAAAGTGAAATTGATAGGGACGGATCCAAAGTCGGGTAAATTCAAACTTTCAAGAAAAGCATTGATACCAAAACCCGAGAGGCAAGATAAACCTGCAAACAATTAATAATAGCCCCGGTAACCGCCGGGGTTTTTAATTTTGTATCTAAATGGATCATATAAAAATCACTTTTGCTGATCTGCAACCCGAACAAAAAGAAATATTGATTGCCCAACTTGCGGATGCGGGATATGAGGGGTTCGAAGAAACAGACACAACTCTTGATGCATTTATAGGTGAGCTTCGTTTCGATAATTCACTGTTAAATGAAATTGCTTTTAAATATCAAACGTCGTATACGTCAGAAAAAATTGCAGAAACCAACTGGAACCAAATCTGGGAATCGAATTTTCAGCCTGTAGTAGTAGACGAGTATGTGGCGATACGCGCAGACTTTCACCAACCAATCTCAACTACAAAATTTGAAATTGTCATTACTCCAAAGATGAGTTTTGGTACGGGTCATCATGCTACTACTTATATGATGATTGAATTGATCAAGGAAATTGATCTGACGGGAAAATCGGTGCTTGATTTTGGTACGGGTACAGGAATACTTGCCATACTTGCCGAAAAGTCGGGAGCAGGCAAAATTCATGCATTAGACAATGACGACTGGAGTATATCGAACGCAGACGAAAATTTTAAAAAAAATAATTGTAATAAAATAATTTTAAGAAAGGCTTCAGAAGTTTCTTCGAAAATGAAGTATGACGTCATTCTTGCAAATATCAATAAGAATGTCATTCTTGAAAATTTCAGTGCGCTAAGTGGTCAATTAAACAAAGACGGAAAGATGTTGATCAGCGGGTTATTACAGGATGATAAAGGTGAAATACTAAGTATTGCTACTGAATTACACCTTAGCCTCAAAAAAGAGTTAATTCGAAACAATTGGCTTGCCCTGCAACTGCACAATTAAGTGTGTCTGAACTGTGTATTAAATTACTATTAACTCTGTTTCGTTTGTATTATATTTGTACTCCAACTTTAACAATGGCTACATGAACGAATTTCTATTGATCGTTCTCGCATATCTGATTGGAAGTATTCCTTCATCTGTCTGGGTCAGCAAATACTTTTTTGGTATTGACATCCGTGACTATGGTAGTGGTAATGCCGGTGCTACCAATACATTTAGAACATTAGGGCCAAACTGGGGTTCTATCGTAATGATAGCTGATATGCTGAAGGGCATAATTGCGGTAAAACTTGCATTCCTTTTACCTTACTACCTGGATCATGAAACACAAATGACAAACCTCCAAATCGGACTTGGATTAGCAGCTGTTGTGGGACATATTTTCCCTATTTGGGCTGAGTTTAGGGGAGGTAAGGGAGTTGCAACGGTTTTTGGAATGGTGCTCGGAATTCAACCTATTGTTGCCGTTTGTTGTGTAGGCGTGTTTTTGCTGGTGCTGTATCTTACAAGATTTGTTTCATTAAGTTCAATACTTGCAAGCATAGCATTCCCGGTTTTTATACTTGTTATCTTTAACGAACCTGAAGACCTTTATAGAATTTTCGCAATCGCTGTTGCTCTTATGGTACTTATCACACACCAAAAAAATATCGGAAGACTTTTGCAGGGTAATGAGAGCAAAGTCCCCATTCTCAAACATCGTGACCGTCGTAGGCAGCGCCGCAAGGGTAATGCGGATCGAAATAAGCTTTAGAATCAACTTCTTATCATTTTCCAACCAATCACCTGACATAATTTGGTATAATCATTGAATTAGTGATAAAAACAATTACTATGACCAGGATATTAACGACCCTATTTGTTGCCGCATCATTTACGATTGCATGCAGCACAAATCCATTGACTAAAAAATCGCAGCTTACATTATTACCTGAATCTGAACTTCAGGCAATGGGAACCCAGCAATACCAGCAATTTTTATCCACTAACAGAGTTGTTAGTCCATCAAATAATCGTGATGCGGAAATGGTGAGGAGAGTAGGACAGCGCATTACACGGGCAGTAGAAACGTATTATGCACAGAATGGCATAAGCGATAAATTAAGTGGTGTTAGATGGGAGTATAATTTGGTGGATGATAAAGCAGTAAACGCCTGGTGTATGCCGGGAGGAAAGATCGTTGTTTATACGGGATTACTACCCATTTCGCAAAATGAGGCTGCACTGGCAGTTGTGATGGGACACGAAGTGTCACATGCACTACTTCAACATGGAAACCAGAGAATGAGCCAGGGCCTGCTCCAGCAGTTGGGAGGAGTGGCACTTTCAGTCGCAGTTGCTAATAAACCTGCCGAAACTCAGAATTTGTTCTTAGCAGCTTACGGAGCCGGAACAACAGTAGGAATTATGCTTCCTTTTTCCAGAAACCAGGAATTGGAGGCTGACCGATTTGGATTGATCTGGACAGCAATGGCTGGCTATAACCCTCAGGAAGCCATTCCGCTCTGGGAAAGAATGGAAGCGGCTTCACAAGGCCAAAAACCACCGGAATTCTTAAGCACTCACCCTAGTGAAGGCAGCAGAATTGAACAACTTCAGCGATACATGCCTGAGGCAATGAAGTACTACAAGCCGATTGCTAAAAACTAAGCGGTCAACCGTTTAAAAAACTTGATTAGAATTCATATTCCGGCTAATTTCAGTGGTTGGCCGGAATTTCTTTTGCAAGAAGCTCACCGACAAACTATTCTTCGTACATTTGTGCCCCGCTAATTTGTGTATACTGAAGCCGGTCTTCGAACCGGGCGGTTTCGGAAACCTAAAAAACACCAATTTAAGGTATGTCTCAAACGCTTCTCGAAAAGCTTCAGCTTGCAGACGAAAAGAATCTTCTGATTCAAGGTTTACCTTCTTCAATTGAAAAGCAGTTCAGCAAACTGTCCTTTGCAAAGAATGTTACGCCGCTCCTCAAGAGCCGTAAAATTGATTTTGCACTGGTCTTTGCCGTGAACGAAAATCAGCTTAACAGCATATTGCAAGAGGTAATGCCTGCATTAAAGAGTGATTCTAAATTCTGGGTTGCTTCTCCCAAGACCAGCTCCAAAATTGTCACAGATCTGAACCGTGAATGCAGTTGGCAAAAGCTGACTAAAGCCGGTTACGAATGCCTTGACCAGGTAGCATTAGATCATGTTTGGAGTGCCACCCGTTATTGTAAGGGTGAGTTGGTTGAAGGGATAAGGATCAGCCGCAGAGAAATGGCTGCAATGGAAGCCTAAAAATTTTATTGGCTAAGAGAAATAACCATGATATTTTCATGGTTATTTTTTTTATGTCTCACCTCAATGTTGAAATAAAAGCCCGGTGTACCGATCCGTCATTTGTCAGGAATTACCTCGCAGAACATAGCGCCGATTTTAAAGGATTAGATGAACAGACAGACACTTATTTCAATGTTTTCACCGGCAGACTAAAATTGCGGGAAGGCAATATTGAAAACAACCTCATCTTTTACAACCGAAATGACCAGGCCGGTCCCAAGAGTTCCCATTTTCTTCTTGTAAAAATTGAAGACGCGAAAGGATTAAAAGAAGTATTGGAACAATCCTGTGGTGTAAAAATGATAGTCAGAAAAAAAAGAGAGATCTATTATATTGATAATGTAAAATTTCATATAGATAACGTTCCGGAGCTTGGATGTTTTATTGAAATAGAGGCTGGGAACATTTTAGCGCTCAAAACAAAAGAAGAATTATCCGAACAATGTAATTTTTATTTGAAGGAGTTCAGGATAAAAGAAGAAGATCTGATTGCCGGATCATATAGTGATATGCTGTTGAAGGTGAATGACACTATTTGATAATTACAGCACCCAATTTATCGGAAATTTCTTTTTCCATTTGTTTTAAATGCTCATGCGTTTGAGCAAGATTTTGATATTCCTCAGGAGTATGTTTTTTTTCAAGGTCAACCTGGTTCTCCAGCATCATCCTTTTTATCTTACATAGTTTTAAATAATTAAGTGCCGACTCAACTTCGACATGCGTTTTATCTTCATCCATTTTAAGAAAAGTCATTAGCTCGGTTTCATTGCCGACACTTACGGAGCGCAAAAAATCTTCATAACTCTGTTCAAATAGCCTTTGCTGATAGCCTGTTGAGCTACTGAATTCTCTTTTCCAATGCTCGCTTGCTTCGTAAGGAAAGTTAAGCAGCGAGACGGTAAAGGAGCTAATCGCGGGATCGCTATGGTAAACAAAAAAATTCTTATCGGGTTTTATATTTTCATTTTTCAAAACTGTTTTGTATACATTAATAAGTTTGACCACGTCAGCACTATCGAACAATTGTTCATCAAGAATTTCATCAAGCATATGATCGGCAATTGTACCACCATTCCATTTCTTATTACCATGTTCTAACAACACTCTGGCAAATTCTTTTTCCTGCAACTCATCTTTGAATAGTAGATTGAAAGTTGTATCGTCATAATCAGTCGCCGCAGCTTTTTGCGCATTTTCCTCATGCGATCTTACCTCTTCATCCCGATAGCGATCGGGAGGGAGGGCCTTTTCCTGTGTGCTTATCCTGTTACGGATAAACTTATTAACCAATGCGTGCAATCCGGATTCATCAATCTTCAAAATTTGTGAACATTGCTTGATATAATCCTGTTGTTTGGTAAAATCCTCCGCCTTATTGATCTTTGAGATCGTTTCGGCAATGTTGTTTACTACCTCGGATTTTTTTATAGTATCGGCGCCCGCATCTTTTAATTCAACTTCAAGCTGAAATAATATAAAATCTTTTTTATGACTTCTGACAAATTCATTGAATGCAGAAGCTCCAACATTGTTTACATAACTGTCAGGATCTTCCTTATCAGGTATTAAAACAAGTTTTACATTCAAGCCTTCTTCCAGTGCAAGGTCAAGACCACGCAACGCTGCTTTGACACCTGCAGCGTCACCATCATAAATAATAGTAAGGTTGTTACTGTATTTTCGAACGAGTCTTAATTGATCAAGTGTCAATGAGGTTCCCCCGGAAGCAACCACATTTTCTATACCTGCCTGGTGAAGTGAAATAACATCAGTATATCCTTCTACGAGCAAACACTCATCGGCTTTGTCAATTGCCATACGGGCAAAATAGCTTCCATAAAGAATTTTGCTTTTAACATAGATCTCGTTTTCGGGGGTATTAATGTACTTAGGTGCTTTATCATTTGTTTTAAGAATCCTTGCACCAAATCCCAATATTTTACCACTGTGATTATGTACGGGAAAGATCACCCGGCCACGATAATTATCTGTCAGCTGATCATTCCGGGTAACCACGAGGCCGGTTTTTAATAATAACTCGCTATTGTATTGACCGGCGATTGCTGCTTTTGCAAAACTGTCTCTCGCTTCGGGGTTATAGCCTAGTTGAAATTTTTTAATGATATCTTCCCTGAACCCTCTTTCTTTTAAATAACTTAACCCGATATCACGGCCTTCTTCAGTTTCAAAAAGTGTTGTAGTGAAAAACTGCTGCGCGAAACTGTTAATAATGTACAGACTGTCTGCCACCCGTATTTGCTGTTTCTGTTCGTCGCTGGCAAACGTTTCCTCGATCTCGATCCCGTACTTATTTGCCAGCCATCGAAGCGAGTCAACATAGCTGTACTTCTCGTGATCCATTAAAAAGCTGATGGTGTTTCCGCTTTTCCCGCAGCCAAAACATTTATAAATTTCTTTTGAGGGGGAAACTGTAAACGATGGGGTTCTTTCATTATGAAAAGGACAAAGGCCAAGGTAATTGGTGCCCCTTTTCTTCAACTTTACGAACCCACCGATAACATCAATAATATCAATGCGGCTGAGGATCTGTTGTATGGTATTCTGTGTAATCAAACGATGACAAAATCTGTAATGAAACTAGGAAAAAACCAGGCAGCGAATATCCTAAATAGAGGCCACAATGTGAACCTGTGGTTGAAAAAAAATCTTGACTTTATGAATAAACTGGCTTAAATTTATATACATACATTTCCGCCCTCGGACGGTTGCTTTTTTCACCTTAAAATTAAAATCCCATGGTTACAGTTGACATCTCACAGCTCTCTGGGGAATGCAATACCTGGAGGGATTCGTTGCGTTCCTGCCGCGAAGATCTAAACAATTTTAAGAAACAACTTCAACAAACAGCAAGTCGACATCTATCGAAAGACCAGCTACATGATGTAGAACGTTATCACAACCAGTTTCACATTCAACTTATCAACGTGCACGACCTGAAACAATCTATCAAAGTACATGATCGTCGTGTACAATTTGAAACCGCTGCTAATAGTGGGCAACTATCTGAAGACACTATTGCGGAACATGAAAGACTATTTGAAGAATTTCAATCACTCGACAACACAATTAAGAATCTCCGTGAAGAATTTGGGGATTTTGTTCATCGAGCGTCGTAAGAAAATATATTAAGGCTCTAATAGTTAAACAATTTAACTGCCACCTTATTTGAACATCCTGGATTAACCAGGATACTGGATTTATCGCCCGTCTCCTTGTTACTCCACCTCTGAAGGACCAATTAAAAATAATTAATAACGCAAAGACAAGCCATGACTTGCCTTTAAAAACACATTGCTATGCCTGAATTTGATACCTCACACGTAAAAAATATTGTCTTGCTCGGCCATGCCGGCTCGGGTAAGACCACATTAGCGGAATGCATGCTGTTTGAAGCTGGAATAATATCACGCCGCGGCAGCATAGCCGAACGAAACACTACCGGGGATTACCACGAGCTTGAACAAGAACGTGGTAATTCTATTTTTAGCAAGCTCATGCACACCAAATGGCGCGGCTATAAAATAAATATTCTCGATACGCCCGGTTATGATGACTTTGTTGGTGAAGTGATCTCTGCATTAAGAGTTGCTGATACTGGTGTAATGCTTCTAAACGCGGTAATGGGAGTGGAAGTAGGAACCGACATTATCTGGGAATATACAGAGAAGTTTAGGACGCCGATGATCTTTGCTGTGAGTAAACTGGATGACGATAATGCGGATTATGATCGGACCGTGCGTGAAGCAAAAGCACATTTCGGAAGTAAAGTCGTAGTAGTGCAATACCCATTGCAAACAGGCTCTGGTTTTCATGAAATAATTGATGTGCTGCGAATGACGATGTATAAATTTAAAG
>JAICGN010000001.1 GCA_025923075.1 Chitinophagaceae bacterium | reverse complement strand
GTGTGTTGAAGATTTTTTTAATTCCTTCATGCCTGAAGTAATAAATGTGAAGCACCGATGGGCAACTTGTTCCCTCCTTTATCAATAATCCCTTGTTGCAATAACCATTCTTCAAACTCAGGTGCCGGCCGCTTGTTTAATATCTTTCTTAAATACAATGCATCATGAAATGAGGTGGATTGATAATTCAACATTATATCATCAGCACCCGGAACCCCCATTATATAATTGCAGCCGGCAACTCCTAGCAGGGTCAATAAATTATCCATGTCATCCTGGTCAGCTTCTGCATGATTGGTATAGCAAACATCAACTCCCATCGGTAAGCCCAGCAATTTTCCACAAAAATGATCCTCCAATGCAGCACGTATGATCTGCTTTCCATCAAACAAGTACTCTGGACCTATAAATCCGACCACGGTATTTATTAAATGTGGTTTGAAATAGCGGGCCAACCCGTAAGCCCTGGCTTCGCATGTTTGCTGATCTACGCCCTCATGTGCGTTGGCAGATAACGAACTTCCCTGGCCGGTTTCAAAATACATAACATTATTACCAACCGTTCCCCGGTTTAATGTCAAAGCTGCATCCCGCGCCTCCTTTAATAAAGAAATGTTTATTCCAAAACTTTTATTTGTTTTTTCCGTACCGCCAATAGACTGAAAAACCAGGTCTACCGGCGCCTTCTTATTCATGAGCTGTATGGCAGTGGTGATATGACTCAGCACACAACTTTGTGTTGGTACACTATACTTCTGTATCAATCCATCAAGCATCGTTAGAATAACAAATACGGATTCAGGGTTATCCGTTGCCGGGTTAATGCCGATCACGGCGTCACCACTGCCATAGAGCAACCCGTCAACTATGCTCGCTGCGATGCCTTTGGGGTCATCGGTTGGATGATTCGGTTGAAGTCTTGCCGACAGTCGTCCTTTTAACCCGATCGTATTTCGGAATTTCGTGATCACTTCACATCGTTGCGCAACATTGATCAGGTCCTGGTTACGCATTAGCTTAGATGCTGCAGCGATCATTTCGGGCGTAAGGCCACTTGCCAGTTGCTGCAATGTTCCTGTATCGGCATTGTCACCCAACAGCCAATCCCGAAGTTCACCAACAGTAAAATGTGAGATTATCGCAAAGGATGTTTCATCATGTGAATCTACAATTAGCCTCGTCACTTCATCCGATTCATACGGAATCAAACCTTCATTCAAAAAAACTTTTAGTGGTACATCCGCTAATGCAATTTGCGCCGCCACTCTTTCTTCATAACTTTTGGCTGCCAATCCTGCCAACACATCACCAGAACGATAAGGCGAGGCTTTTGCAAGCAACGTTTTCAGATCATCAAAAGCATATTGAGTATTTCGTATCGTGCTACGATATGCCATACTTAAAATTAAGAAGGATTCACGGCAATCAATTCTCCTGGCTTTTTCTTATAGAATATCCTGAAAAGGATGGCTCCAATGATCATGATTCCGAAAAATAATAAACTAAGCGAGAAATTATAATATACAATAGCAAAAAGACAAATGACTGAAAGCAGTAAAGCAACAAAAGGAAACATGGGATAAAAAGGAGCTTTGAACGGTCTTTCCATAGCTGGTTCTTTTCTTCTTAGCCTGAATAAACATATCATACTGATGATGTACATAACCACAGCCCCCAATGCAGACAAGATTATCAGCTCATTTGTGGTACCGGAACTAACGGCAATAATTCCAATTATTCCTCCTGCCAATAAAGCCCAGTGCGGAGTTTTGGACCTGGAATGAACTCGTGAAAGCACTGCAGGTAAATATCCACTACGCCCCAGCGCAAATATTTGCCTTGAATACCCAATTATGATGCTATGAAAAGAAGCGACCAAGCCGAATAAACCAATACCCGCAAAAAGTTTCGTAAAACTATTTTCAGGTCCGAATACAAGTTCAATAGATTTTGGTAACGGAAAATCAATTGCGGACAAATTTTTCCAATCAGTTATCCCTCCGGTTAGTATCATGACACCCATCGCGAGAAACATTAAAGTAACGATACCATAAATATATCCCTTGGGAATTGTTCGCTTTGGGTCCTTTGCTTCCTCCGCAACCATTGCGACACCTTCAATAGCCAGATAAAACCATATCGCAAATGGTAATGCCGCAAAAATCCCTTTCCATCCGAAAGGTAGATTGTCATGCATAAAATTATCCACTTTAAAATGTGGCGCAACAACACCCATATAAAGTAACAGTTCGCCCACTGCTAACAGCGTCACCACCAAAGTAAAAATTGCAGATTCTTTTATACCAAATAAATTAATACCCGTAAATAATACATAACAACCGATAGCGGTGTACTTAATGTCGAAAACCGGGTATAAGAAATGTAAATAAGCGCCCAGTGCAAATGCAATAGCGGGTGCCGCCAATAAAAATTCTGCGAGTGTTGCAAAGCCAGCTGCAAAACCACCCAATGGGCCGATTGCTTTGAACGCATAGGCAAATGGGCCTCCTGCATTTGGAATACTTGTAGTTAATTCTGTAAAGCTGAAGACAAACGTGACATAAAGTATGGTTACAATGATTGTAGCGATCAGCAAACCCATTGTCCCGCCCGCACCCCAGCCATAACTCCAACCAAAATACTCGCCCGAGATAACAAGACCGACAGCAATTGCCCAAAGATGAGTAGCGCCTAATGCTTTTTTAAGAGTTGTTTTGGTTTCTGCCAAAGTCTAAGTTTTATCTAATCCAATGGAAGATAAAACAGTTGTTGCAAAAAGAAAATTATGTGATATTATTCTGGATAATTACGTTCGCCAAATAACAAACTGCCAATGCGAACCATGTTGCTCCCTTCTTCAATGGCAATTTTATAATCTGAGCTCATTCCCATTGACAGCGTTTGAAGTTGAGGAGTTGTGGCTTTAAGTTTTTCGGCAATAGTTTTCAGGTGTTTGAATTCAGTTCTTATTTTATTTATATCGTCAGTTAAACTTGCCATTCCCATCAGGCCATTGATTTTCACATTTTCAAATTGACTGATATCCAAATTGAATAGTTCGTTTTCATCAAATCCAAATTTTGTTTCCTCCTGTGCGATGTGAACCTGCAGCAAGCAATGAATCACCCTCGAATTTTTTCCCGCCTGCTTATTAATTTCATTCAGCAATTTTAAACTATCAACACCATGGATCAAATAAACAAAGGGAACTATTGATTTTACTTTATTAGTTTGCAAATGCCCGATAAAATGCCATCGAATATCCGTTGGCAATTGTTCTGCTTTTTCAACCAATTCCTGGACATAATTTTCTCCAAAATCACGATGACCGAGATTGTAAAGGGCACGAATATCTTCAATTGGTTTGGTTTTGGAAACCGCTACCAGGGTAATATTCATTAACCGTAACTCTTCGTTTAATTGCTGGTATGCTGCTTTATTGATCGCCATATGACAAAACTAAAATCCCGCAAGGGGCGGGACAAGTTAGGGAAACAATTTTTATTTGTATCGTGAAAGCTACCGGGACAATTCAGCACATTACCTTAAAATACTTCTGCTGATTACGATCCTTTGCACTTCACTGGTGCCTTCGTAGATCTGTGTGATCTTGGCATCCCGCATCATTCTTTCCACATGATACTCTTTTACAAAACCATAACCACCGTGGATCTGTACCGCTTCAACCGTGGTCCACATGGCAGTTTCGGAAGCATATACTTTTGCCATACTGCTGCTAACGCCATAATCCTTTCCACTATCTTTTTCCCAAGCAGCTTTTAAGCAAAGCAAACGGGCGGCATCAATTCTTGTTGCCATATCTGCCAGCTTAAACGCAATTGCCTGGTGATTCATGATCTCCGTTCCAAATGCTTTTCTTGTTTTCGAGTACTCCTTTGACAATTCAAAAGCACCACCTGCAATACCCAATGCCTGTGAGGCAATCCCGATCCTTCCACCAGCCAGCGTCTTCATTGCGAATTTGAAACCAAAGCCTTCATCCCCTATCCTGTTTGCTTTTGGAACTTTTACATCATTGAACATTACTGTATGCGTATCACTTCCGCGAATACCCAATTTATTTTCCTTAGCGGCCACAACAACTCCGGGCCAGTCTCTTTCTACGATCAATGTATTAATTCCACGGGATGCTTTTGTTGGATCTGTTTGAGCCATCACTAAATATACCGAAGCAGTGCCACCATTAGTGATCCAGTTTTTGGTTCCATTCAATAAATAATGATCACCTTTATCTTCTGCGGTTGTTCTTTGTGAAGTCGCATCACTTCCCGCTTCCGGTTCGCTCAGCATAAATGCTCCTATATATAATTCGCCATTCTTTTTACCCTGTGCAAGTGGCGTAAGATATTTTTCCTTTTGCTCGTGAGTGCCATACGCTTCAAGACCAAAACAAACAAGACTATTGTTGACACTCATGACGACACTTGTACTGGCATCCCACTTGCTTATTTCTTCCATTGCCAGCACATAGCTCACCGTATCCATTCCTGCACCGCCGTACTCAGGCGGCACCATCATGCCTAAAAAACCCAGATCGGCGAGTTTCATTACCTGCTCTTTAGGGAAGAGCTGCTTCTCGTCCCGTTCAATAACGCCGGGCTTACATTCGTTCTCTGCAAAATCTTTTGCAGCCTTCTGAATCATTAATTGCTCCTCTGTAAACTGAAAATGCATGTAAAATTAAATTTGGCCGCAAAGATAAGGGGTGCAGCTTTGACAATAAGAAACGTTCGTTAATTAAGGCAACGTTTTACCCAAAAGGATCGGGAGACCAACTCAGGCACTACCCATACGCTTAAGAAAACTGACGTGAGAAGCAATAGCGTACCTAACCTTTGGATATTCTATATAACCAATGCCATATTCCTGGCAAACCTGCTTTACAATTTTACTTATCGCAGGATAATGTATATGAGAAATTTTAGGAAATAAGTGATGTTCGACCTGGAAATTCAATCCACCGACAAGCCAGGTAACAATTTTGTTTTTTGTGGCAAAGTTTGCTGTTGTCTTAACCTGGTGAATAGCCCACTCTTCCTCGATCTTTCCTGTATCAGCATCAGGCAATACAAATGCTGTATGTTCCACCGTATGCGCCAGCTGAAAAACGATACTCAATACGAAACCCGCGAAAGTCGTAAACACCAGGAAGCCCACAAGCCAGTTCATAAAACCCAGCATTAGAACCGGGATGCCCATAAACAGAACTAAATGAAATAATTTAAACCCCCAGAAAACCAGGTGATCAGAAAGATGCATTTTCTTAAGCGGCATTTTTCCAATTCGCCTTTTAAAATATTTCATGTAATCGGTAATAAACATCCAGCTTAAATAAAGTATAGAGTAGAAAAACCAGAAATACCAATGCTGGTATTTATGGGCCCAATATTTTTTCTGTGACTCGCTCATCCTCATCCAGGGCTGGGCCTCAATATCGTCATCCACGCCTTCTACATTGGTATAGGAATGATGAATAATATTATGCTTCATATTCCACATAAAACTGCTGCCACCAAGCACATTTAAAGAAAATGCTGCGATTGAATTGAGCCATTTATATTTACTAAAACTGCCATGAGCACCGTCGTGCATCACATTAAAACCGATTGCTGATACAATTCCTCCCAATAAAATACATTCTAACAATGCCCATACTACTGATGGGGTAAAGAAAACAAGGTGAATATAAACCAGCACAAAAGCAACAACGAGAATGATAGCTTTTATGAAAAGTTGATAATTACCAGTAGGAGATTTTCTTACTTCTTCAAAATATCCGCTAACCCTGCTTTTGAGTTCTGAATAAAATGAATTTGAAATGCTGTGAAATTTCGGAGATGCCATAAAACTTAACTTATTAGAGACTCGCAAAGGTATGTTTGTTTACGTTAGGAAAGGCTGAAATTGTCCGCAAGTTATTAACGGTCATAGAAATTAACGTTTCAGGTCTCAATACTGATTAAAGAATCCATGTTTTTTAAGCCCAACGTTTTTTCAGAGTTGAAGCCTTCACCATATTGTACCCCGATCTTCTTCCCAATTACTCTTGCCCTTGCAACAACACTCTCAAGGAATGCAGCAGTAGAAATATAGGTTTGCGGTCCATCATCTTCATTATCCGGGTTATAAAACTGAGTAGTATAAGCCTTTACTGCTTCCATTCGCTGTTCAAACACATCAGTAATATCAATTACAAAGTCAGGTTCATGATAACGATCCTGTATATAATGAAAAACATATTTGGGTCGCCATGGTTCCTGGTCAGTCCCCTGTTCATCTTTTGTTGCAACCTTTTTTAACCCGGAAAGAAAACAACTATCGGCCGTTAACTTTCCAGCCCGACCATGATCCGGATGCCGATCGCTTAATGAATTAGTGATAATAATTTCAGGCTGATATTTCCTTATTGCAATAATTAGTTTTCGTTGATGTTCCTGGTCATTCTTAAAAAATCCATCACACATTTTTAAATTTTCTCTTACAGCAACACCCATAATCATTGCCGCTTTTGCCGCCTCTTCATAACGTGTTTCCACGGTACCACGGGAACCAAGTTCTCCCTGGGTGAGATCAAGTACTCCAACTATTTTTCCATTCTTAATTTCATTAATGATAGTGCCAGAACAACCAAGTTCCACATCATCAGGATGAACGCCAATGGCAAGTATGTCAAGTTTACCCCCAGCCCCTAAAGGGGAGTTTTGAAAATTCTTTACTGATGTATCTGTCATTAATAAAATTTTAAATCAAAAATTTTTTGAAAGATAAATAAAAGGAAAAGCTTTTTAAAACGAATGATTATTTAAGCCGCTTTAGGGGGTTGGGGTTCTTACTCCCGGTTTGAAAGGATTATTATACCAGGTCGCATCAATTTCCTTGACGATATTCTCAATCTGGCGATCGACTTTATCTGCTGGGTCCCACTCCTGTTTCAGGCTGCTGCCAAAGAAAAAAGCGACAGTTTGATAAACACGGGCGGTTACCCCTCCGCGGTATTCTTTTACTATTTCGTAGCAGTTGTTGCCAGTTTGACGATTGATGAGTTTCATCAAAACTTTTCCCTGGTAAACAGAAAGATTCGAAAGCGGATCAGCAAACTGATCTTTCAATTCTTTTTCTCTGGTTTTTATATAAGTCTTTTTGTCTTTCTTTGCCTTCATTTGACTAATACGGGAATTAATGTCATTCATTAAAACGCCAGCTGTGCGTGCATATGGATAGGTGACATACACGGCATTCCGAAGCCTTGTCCATTCTTCAATATACTTTGCAAGCTTCTTTGCACTCATGTTGGAAACCCATGCCATTTCTAATTCTTTATACGGCATCCATTCGTTGTGGTAATAAATCGCGCTGGTAATAATTGTATCATTAGGCCCCCATTTTCTTGTGTCGATTTGCGGAGCTAATGACCGCGGGCCAATTAAAGTATCCGTTTGTGAAAAAGCATTGCCTTTGGCAAAAACGACAGCCAGAAGTAACCCTAAAAAGGTTTTGCAATGAATTTTCATCAATCTAAAATACAATATTATGACAATGATTTTACGGCGAATGCTGTATGAGAAAGTTAAAAGATTGAGCGTCAGGCTGAAATTTTATTCATTTGTATCCGCCTCACCATGCTTATTATAATGCCAAGTGCCATGATAATAACGCCGGCCCAAAGCAGGTTTATAAATGGAAATTTGTAAACTTTCAGCGTCAAAAAATCCTGGATCGTTTTTGATTCCTTCACTCCTATTTCGAATTTCTTGTCTACTAATTTTTGCAATTGAACAGTTAGTCCCTGTACCACTAAGGTATCAGGAACAAAGTCTAACTGGTTTCCACGCAAATAAAAATAGGGCCAGGCAAGAAGGCTTTTTCCGTCCATCGTATTCACTGTGAGTTTTGCAACGATCGCGGTGTCGCCCGGAAGAAAAACAACTCTTGGGTTTAGCGGATTCACCAATACGGAATCAAGGGTCATAAACCCATTTGAATAAAAAATAGTATCGCCTGGCTGCACAATATAATTTTTAAAAGAAGCAGTGTCTTTATTTTTTTCCGGATCAGCTAATGCGGTAATGTATGCAAACACATCATAGTTCCAATAATGTCTTGCATCGGGATTGGCGCTTAATCCTTCATTTCCTTTATAATCAATAAAAGCATTTGGCTTAAGGGTAAAGTCTTCCTGTTTTTCTTTATCAGTAAAATGAATCCTGAAGTATTTCTGTGATTTTTTTGGATGCGAAGAATCCCCGGCATAAGTAACCCAATATTTACCCATATCCATTTTTAATCCTTTCGGCAACGTCATATTTTCACCGGTCTTCTCTTTACTTTGCTCACCAAAATTTACGGATATGCCGCTGGTATTATAAGAAAGTATTTCTTTTTTTGAGGATGAGATAAGTATGCCAAGCAACATTAACGCAAAACCAAAATGTGCAATAGAAGGGCCGCTAAGTTTCAGATTGCCTTTGATCCCAATCCAGATATAGGATAAGTTGGCAATGATCGCAAACACACTGCAGGCGATCGCTGTCCATATAAAAATCAGAAAGCCAAGCCCATATTTATCATAATTAATATCGCCGAAATATAGGATAAAACCGGCGGCAATAGCACTCACTGCAAAAGGAATTGTAATTTTTTTGAAAAAATATCTTGAGTCTGTTTCTTTATATTTTAGGTATTGACCAACCGCAGTTAGTAATCCAATGATGATCGCAATAAAGATCTGGATGCGGTTATATGAAAACTCAACGTCCTGGGGCGGTGCCACGGTCTTATTAAAAATCTTATTGTAAACAGGCAGAGAGGTTTGTGCTATGATCAGAATTGCAGAAAATAAAATAACCAGTGAACCGATAAACATCCAGAACTCTCTTGATGACGCCGCTTCTTCTTTTTTTACGGCAGGAATAAGTCTATTCATGTTGACTAAAAACAATACCAATGCAGCTATAGGAGAAACAAGCGCAAATATTGGGTGTACAAAACCCGCCAGCAAAAGGAGTAAAATGGAAGTGCTGAGCGCCAACAATTTTTTATTGCGTCCATTTGATGATACGATTGATGGCAGCCAGAAAAAAACATATAAGAATAAATACAATTGTGCATTCATTCCAAGATCTGCAAAGGAATGCACAGAAGTTTCGCCAAGGATACCACTGCGTGTAAGAAACGTAGAATAAAGGATCAGAATAAATGTGAGTGCAATTAAAAAGAATGAGGTTTGTAATGAACGACCCGTGCTCTTATAAATAAGTAGTGTATGGATACCGGCTATCAATGTAAGCCAGGGAACCAATGATGCATTTTCAACAGGGTCCCATGCCCAATAACCCCCAAAACTCAACGACTCATAAGCCCAGGCTCCACCCATCATGATCCCAACACCAAGCACACAGGCTGAAAATAATGCCCACGGTAATGCGGGCTTTACCCATTCGCCATATTTTTTTGTTATCAATCCGCCGATTGCAAAGCCAAACGGAATCACCGTGCTGGCGAATCCAAGAAATAACACCGGCGGATGAATTACCATCCAGTAATTCTGCAATAACATATTCAATCCATTGCCATCCTTAATTCTTGTAGCATAATCGGCAAACTGGAAAACAGGTAGGTCAGGCATTTGTTCCCGGAACAGGGCAAAAGGATTCGCCCCGACTTTTGTTCCGAAAAAGAAAATCCCAAGCATCATTGTAGCGAGACAGACCTGGGCGAATGAAAGTACTGCCATTACGGGGGCTTCCCATTTTTTTGAAGTCAATATCAATACAACCCCTAATATCGCATGCCACAAGGTCCAGAGTATGAAACTCCCTTCGGATGCACTCCACAATGAACTTAAAATGTATTTTGGCTCAAGATCATTGCCCGAGTTCTTGTAAACGTATTGGTATTCGTAACGATGATTTGCAATAAGTGAATAGAGAAGGATAAATATTCCAACTATGGAGATGACGTCAACAAAAAAAGCGATCCTTCCAAGTTTTTTCCAGCTTTCAGCATTGACAGGATCTATTGACCTCGCAGAAATAAAATAAGAGACAGTAGCAATGATTGAAGCAACAAATGAGAGAATAATGAATAAATGACCGATTTTACCCGGCAGAAGGTGTTCACCTATATAGTCCATTGAAATTAATTAGTGTTTTTTTTCATACTTTCCTGGATGCGGGTCGGGTCATCAGTGTATTTGGATGGACACTTCATTAATATTTCATTACATTCAAAAACTTCACCATTCATTTTTCCTTTCATCACCAGTCTTTCACTATGTTCAAAGTTATCAGGTTTTGCATTGCTGTAAACGACTTTCATTTTTCCCCCGGTGGAATCGACAGCAGTAAAGCTTAAATAATTAGGATTTTTTATTGCGTCATAATCGACCGGCTCCGTTTTATCAAGCTTTGCGACCACATGAACAAACTTCCCGCTTTTTTCCCTTGCACCGGCAATCGTTTCATAGCTGCTGAGCATTTCGGCTCCACCCTTTGGCATTAAACTAATCAAGGCTGCAATGGCGCCGATGATCAAAACAAGTAGTATAATATGCGTTTTTTTCATGATTCGATTTTGCTCCGCAAAGATAGATCAAAAACCTTTCGGACAGACAGGAAGTTGGTTGAGAAAAATCAGTTTGTCCATTGACAATCGGCAGCACACAATTGACAATAGGCAAATGACCTTAAAATCGACTGACTTGCCGGTTAGTTATTGCCAATTGCCTATTTTTTTAAAGAACTTCTCCTTACCTTGCACGCCTTTTGAAACTCTGTCATGAATGATCTCTCAAAATTTGACCCCAACAGCGTAAGCAATCCGCACAACAATATTTTCGGACTGCCCTTTACCGAAGATGAGGCGCGACTGGTGATCTTGCCAGTGCCATGGGAAGTAACTGTAAGTTACGGCGCCGGCACAGCCCGTGCACCAGAGCATGTTTTTTCGGCCAGTCTGCAAGTTGATCTTTACGATCCCGATGTGCCTGAAGGATGGAAGCAGGGCTTTTTTATGAAAGGCATTGACCGCAAGATTTTATTGAAAAGCGATTACCTCCGTAAAGAAGCAGAGCTCTATATCGACTATATCTCGAAAGGCGATGCTGTGGAAACTCATCAGTTCATGACAAAAACGTTGAGGGATGTAAATGAAGGAAGTGTTTTTTTGAACAAGTGGGTTTATGATCAGGCAAAACTTTTACTTGACAGGAATAAACTGGTGGGTTTGCTTGGTGGTGATCATAGTGTGCCGCTTGGATTTATGAAGGCGATCGCAGAGAAACATGGCAGTTTTGGAATTTTGCAGATAGATGCACATTGTGATCTCCGGAAAGCCTATATGGGATTTGTGTATTCGCATGCAAGCATTATGTACAATGCATTAAGTGAACTTCCCGAGATAGAAAGACTGGTACAGGTAGGTGTTCGGGATTACAGCGAAGCTGAATGGGAATATATTTTCAACAGCAATTATAAAGTCATTCCTTATTTCGATCGCGAATTAAAAGAAAGAGTGTACGAAGGTCAGACGTGGAAGCAGGTAGCTGATGAAATTATAAGTAAGCTGCCCGATAAAGTTTATATCAGCTTTGATGTGGATGGGCTCGATCCAAAACTTTGTCCCAATTCAGGCACGCCGGTACAAGGCGGAATGGAAACAGAACAGGTCTTTTATATTTTCAACAAGCTAATAAAAAGTGGAAAGAAATTAATTGGTTTTGACCTGAATGAAACCGGTGTTGGCGAAAACGACTGGGACAGCAATGTAAGTTCCCGGATACTTTTTAAGCTTTGTAATTTGCTCGTGGCCAGTAACAGTTAATATTTTTTATGTCACAGGCTCTTTAAATTCTATTTCGCTTCCGTTGCGACAGTTTATTCCGATTCACTGGGATTCCGTTCATCGTTCTTTTCAATATTGAGCAATTGCGTTGTCCGGATTTAATCGGGTAGTTTGTCGAAGGGGCGCACTATTTACTTCCGGTAATTCCATGCAGCAATGAAGAAATACTCCTTCATCCTAAAAAATGAAAAAACAAAAAATTACAGGCTTATCAGCCAGCTGCTCGTCTTATTCAACTTACTTGGTTTTGTTTTTCTCCTCATCCATAGTGAAATAAGAACTGTAAGGAACGTTATTCTTCTTTTTGCAATACTGATCACCGGTGTGTATACTTGCTTTACGATCATGGAATGGATGTCAAGAAAGCCGTTACCGGATTTCTGGCACAGATCAATTTTTGGTATTTGCGCGGTGGTTTGGGTGAAAGAAGGATTTTGGTGGCTTAGCATCATGTTATTGTTATTTATTTTACTTGATTTTATTGCACACAAAAAATTGGTGGTGCATGTCACGAATAACACAATAGTTGTTCCATATATTCTGCAAAAAGAACTGAGTTGGGATGAAGTGAATAATGTGATATTAAAAGATGGCCTGCTTACAATTGACTTTAAAAACAACAAGCTTTTCCAGCATATAATTCTGAATTCCGATGAAGATATCAGCGAAAAAGAATTCAACGAATTTTGCAGGGAGCAACTGGATAAATAACGATTTTTGCAGATTAAATTTTTTTTGATTTTGGTACAGACAGGGCATGCCTTGTCTCTTCTGACTTTTGACAACGACAATGACATTCAAACATTCACCATACATTCTTTACTCCGACAGCAAGGGGAATATTTTTGAAGACACTTCATTATACACTACCGGCAGAAGCGGATGGGATGCCTTGCCAGTCCCTGAAGACGACTGGATGGAATTACCTGAAGGCGGTTCTTTGTATGAATTACCCGGCAGAAGAGGCATTGGTATTGATGTGCAATCCGGAGAAATGCGTTTGTGTGAAAAAGGATGGGCAGTTGCTGCATTTATTCCTCCGGCACATACAGGTCTCTATCTCGCGGCATACGAGTCAGAAAAAAATGCCCCGGTACTCCCTTTATTCTGCTATACCGCAGTGGGCTGGCACGACAATAAATTTTATGTGCCGGCACTAAGAATTGAAAAAGATATCCGCCAGGAATGTAGTGGTTATGATCAGCAAAAGATAAATGAAGGCGCTGCATATTTATTAAAAGCCTATCCGCATAACCGACTTGTAAAACATTTGATGGAAAACTGTTGCCTGACATACCATTGTCCGGCGGCAAGAAATTTTTCACTAGGTCGCTGGGAATGTCCGGTTCCCGTTTCCCCGGCATGTAATGCGAACTGTGTTGGCTGTATTTCACTGCAACCAGACGAAGAACCGATTGTATCAACACAAGATCGTTTGACGTTTAAGCCAATGACAGAAGAAATAGTGGAATTCACAGTTCCACATCTTGAAACAGCTCCATATCCGCTTATCAGTTTTGGGCAAGGATGTGAGGGCGAGCCGTTGCTGATGTGGGAAACGATTCGTGATTCAATAATTGAGATCAGGAAACATACAAACAAAGGAAGTATCAATATCAACACCAACGGTTCCGATCCAAAAGCAGTAAGAGTTTTATGTGAAGCCGGCTTGAATTCAATTCGGGTCAGTACCAACTCTGCCCGGAGAGAAATTTATATGCCGTATTACCGTCCGAACAACTATGACTTCGACGATATTGTTGAAAGCCTGAAAGTGATGAATAGTTATGGCGGCTGGACTTCGATCAACTATTTTGTTTTCCCGGGAATGACGGACTCAGTCGCTGAATATGAAGCATTAAGAAAACTTATTAAAGAAACCGGGTTAAAGATGATCCAGTGGCGAAATTTCAATATCGATCCTGACTGGTATCTTGGAAAGATCGGCGTAACCGACACCGGCGAATGTCTCGGCGTAAAACAAGCAATGGAACTGCTACATGAAGAATTTCCCGATCTGAAGTTTGGTTACTTCAATCCATCAATGGAACGGATTCAGGGGAATTTTGAAATGGACTTTGCGCATCTATAAGTGCTAAAGGGTATTTTTGATGGCTCTTCATGGATAACACACATCATCGACGTCAAATTCTTATTGGTATCAGTCTCGCCGTCCTTGCCACATTTATCTGGTCAGGCAATTTTATCATTGCAAGAGGAGTAATAAAAGACATTCCACCTGTGACACTTGCATTCTATCGCTGGCTCACAGCAACGGTTATCATTCTTCCATTTGCATGGAAATATTTTTTTGCAGAACGAAAGGTCATCAGGCAAAGATTTCTTTTCTTTCTATTGGCAGCAGCTACGGGTGTAAGCATGTTCAATACGTTTGTTTATATAGCCGGTCATTACTCAACTGCGATCAATATGGCTATTCTTGGTACATGTTCCTCTCCTATCATGTCTGTTATACTTGCAAAAATATTTTTGAAAGAAAGAATTCCCGCATTGAGAATCGTTGGTATGCTTGTTTGTATTACAGGTATATTGATCTTATTAAGCAACGGAAATTTTCAAAACCTGGTTTCATTCAAATTCACAAAAGGTGACTGGTGGATATTGGCGGCGGCCCTCACATTTGCTATTTACAATACATCGGTCAAAAAGAAACCGGCGGCCATGCATCCTGTTAATTTTCTTTTTGTCATCTTTTCCCTGGGCACTATTGTTTTGTTACCGTTCTATTTATTTGAGCTAAAAACTGAAGGCGGGTTCGCTTTTAATGGATTTAATATATCCGCTATCTTATACCTTGGTATCGGTGCATCAGTTATTTGCTTTCTTATCTGGAATAAAGCAATTGTTGCCCTGGGAAGCGGCCGAACGGCATTGTTTGGAAATTTGATCCCGGTGTTTAGCAGCATCGAAGCCGTTTTTTTATTGAATGAAAAAATTACTTCTATTCATATTATAAGTTTTATTTTAGTCGTGGCCGGTTTGGTGATTGCCAATCTTAAGAAATAAAGCCAACTGCTTGATTGAAGCCAACATCAATAAAAAAGTTTTACCTGTTATTGTGCTTTCGCAGTTTGCGGGCACATCGCTTTGGTTTGTTGGGAATGCGGTGCTACCGGAATTAAAACAAACCCTTCAGCTCAGCCAGTATGCAGTAAGTCTCGTTACCTCGGCAGTAATGCTTGGTTTTATTGCCGGCACGCTACTATTTGCATTCTTTTCTTTGGCCGATCGTTTTTCACCCGTGAAATTATTTTTTATCAGTTCTTTATTGGGCGCATTGACCAACTCCGCTGTTGTCTGGTTTGTAACTGATGGAACTACTCTATTCTTTTTTCGCTTTCTTACAGGTTTCTTTATTGCCGGAATTTATCCTGTAGGCATGAAGATCGCAGCAGACTGGTATGAAAAAGGGTTAGGTAAAGCGCTTGGATATTTATTGGGAGCCTTAATGCTGGGAACTGCATTTCCGCATTTACTGAAAAACCGTGAATTTGATCTGCCGTGGAAGTCGGTCTTATATATTACCTCACTAATAGCATTCGCAGGTGCATTAATGATGCTTGTATTTGTCGGCGATGGGCCCTTCAGAAAAAAATCGGGAAGTTTTCGATGGGATGCTTTTGGAGAAATATTCAGCTCGCGTAAGTGGAGACAAGCGGCAATTGGCTATTTTGGTCATATGTGGGAATTGTATTCCTTTTGGGGGTTTGTTCCACTTATATTTGAGCTGTATTCAAAAAAAAATGACCAGCAACTTGATGTTTCCTTTTTGAGTTTTATTGTAATTGCCATTGGAAGTATCGCCTCTGTTGCGGGTGGATATTTATCGCAAAGAATTGGCAGCGCCAGGGTAGCTGCATGGGCACTATTTATATCCGGACTTTGTTGTATTATTTCCCCGCTTAGCTATTCGTTTCCTTCCTTTCTTTTTATTGCTTTGCTTTTGGTTTGGGGAGCTACTGTTTCTCCGGACTCACCACAATTTTCAACACTGGTGGCTCAATATGCACCCGATGAATTAAGAGGTACTGCGTTGACAATTTATAACTCGATAGGTTTTGCGATCACCACGATAAGTCTTTATGTTATCGACCGGTTATTTCATTCTGCTGGAATACTTGGTGGTGAAAATACATTTGCCTTGTTAGGACTTGGTGCAATCGTTGGATTGCCAAGTATGATTAGATTGATAAGAAATAAATGAATGCCGATAATCAAATGAAACGGATCATCATCATAGGCGCTACTTCAGGCATTGGTAGAAAAATGGCTGAGCAATATGCTGCAAAGGGAAATATCGTGGGTATAACAGGAAGAAGAAAGGAACTATTGGATGAGATCGAAAAAAACTTTCCGGGTAAAATCAAAACAGCATGTTTCGATGTGACGGCTAGTGAAAACATTGTAAAACTTAGTGCTCTTATCCGGGAAATTGGTGGGTTGGATATTTTGGTATACAGCTCAGGTATTGGTGAACCCAGTAAAGAATTAGATTGGCAGCTTGATAAGGCAACTGTGGATACAAATGTGAATGGATTTATAGAAATAGCTAACTGGAGCTTTAATTATCTTATAAAGCAGGGACATGGCAGCATGGCGGTTATTTCATCAATTGCTGCCAACAGGGGTAATAGTTGGGCGCCTGCATACAGTGCTTCAAAGGCTTTTCAAAGTAATTACTTTGAAGCGTTGGCAATCAAGGCAAAGAGAATTAAAAAAGATATTGGAATTACCTGTATTGAACCCGGATTTGTTGATACCAAAATGGCAAAAGGAAATAAAAGGTTTTGGTTAGTATCATTAGAAAAAGCAGCACAACAAATGATCACTGCGATTGATAGAAAGAAACGAAAAGTGTACGTAAGTAAGCGATGGTGGCTGGTAGCAAAATTGATGAGGTGGACTCCTTTCTGGATTTATAAGAAACTTGGATGACTTAAGTAAAAAGTCAAATGTTAAACGTGAGACGTGAGAAGTGAGATTTTGCGGTCGCACGTTTAACGTCTCACGTTTGTCGATGGTAATTGGTAATAGCCCTTAGAAGACACGAACTCGCAATGACGAACATTCGATGTAAATTTTCGATATGCACTTCGCATATTGTGGATAAACAAAAAATTAACAATTAAAATAACCCTGCTCAGGCAAGTTGCATAGGCTTTGCACGTTTAATCAACAGGTGTGAACAACAATCCCTTGAATTCAAAAACTCACCCGGTTACTTTTGTATGAATTACTATACCGCTATGATGCAAAGTTTTGAAAAAGAAAAGAACAAGCGGGCGGGGCTTATTACAGGTGGCGTGGCCCTTGCAATGCTTTTAACTTTTATCTTTTTAAAATGGCCTTTACCCGTTATCGAATTTCCTCCGCAGGATATGTATGTTGAGGTACAGCTTGAACAGCGTGTTGATATTAGATCCGGCGGCGGGGGTGGCGGCGGTAATACAGTAAAAGCTCCCGAGGAAAAAGGTATTGCAAAACCAGCCGTAGTGCCTGGTGTTCGTGAAGATTCCAGGGATTTTGAAACTAATGACAAAGATGAGGAAGCGCCTCCTGCAACAAAGCCTCCGAACCCAAAACCTGAAGCGACTAAAGTGGTCCCTAATACTGCAGTTACAAAAACAGTTCCCAAGCAGATTATCGAAACACCTGCACCTCCAAGACCAAAAGCTGTCGCTGGTAAAACACTTACCGGGACCGGAACTGGTGGCGGCACGGCAGATAAATATGATATTGCTGGTGGTAATGGAACTGGTACGGGTGTAGGCAGAGGACCAGGTTACAGTGGCGGCACTGGCGGCGGGTCTGGTGGCGGCAATGGCACCGGCGTTGGTACCGGTACCGGGCCTAAACGAGTAAGTGGAAACAGAACGATCGTGACATCAGGTAAATTAGATGCTGGTGAAAATATTTCTGGTAAGGTGGAAGCTGAAATAAAAGTTTCTGCTGACGGTGTGGGTACACTGGTCAGAACCGTAAGAGGCTCTTTAATGAGTGATGGCCAGGCCAAAGATATTATTCGTGATTGGTTAAGAAGAAACCGTTTTAACAGGACCGGTGAAGAATCAGTCGTGGTTTATGAATTTAATATTCGCACAGGCGGATAGGCTTTAAGATTAATTGTGCGATGCCATCTTGTAAAACAAGGTGGCATTTTTATTTTTGCTTACTATGCCAGGCAACATTGAATTACTAAAAGGCGATATAACTAAATTGACGGTTGATGCTATTGTCAATGCAGCAAATTCAAGCCTGATGGGCGGTGGCGGTGTTGATGGCGCTATCCATCGTGCAGGCGGGCCAGCGATACTTGAAGAATGCAGGATGATTGTTGCAAAACAAGGGGGCTGCAAAACTGGCGAGGCTGTGATCACAACCGGCGGTCACTTGCCAGCAAAATTTGTAATACATACTGTAGGACCGGTTTGGCATGGCGGCAAAAATGATGAACAGGAATTACTTGCTGCCTGCTATCAAAATAGTTTGAACCTTGCACTTGAACACAAATTATCTTCAATTGCTTTCCCCAATATCAGCACTGGTGTTTATGGATATCCTAAAAAGGAAGCTGCGGATGTTGCGATCACTTCGGTTTCAGTTTTTTTGAAACAGCATACTTTCATAAGCAAGGTCTATTTTGTTTGTTTCGATGAGGAAAATTATCAGCTTTACCAATCATTGATCCGGCAATAAGTGCTTTATGAGGGTCCTCGCTATAATCATTCATCTTTAAAGTACGCAGCTTCCTTAGTGCAGGAATTAAATATAACCGGTTCGTTGATATGTGGAATTGTCTGTATTATTGTCAACTTTATCCTGCATAATAACCAGATTTGAATAATTAAATGAACTACCAGTCCACAATTGAATATTTGTTTTCACGATTGCCTATGTTCAGCCGAATTGGGGCTGCGGCATTTAAGAAAGATCTCACGAATACAATTACCCTATGCGAACATCTTGGCAACCCACATCAGAAATTCAAAAGTATACATGTCGCAGGAACAAATGGGAAAGGGTCAGTAAGCCATATGATTGCTTCGATATTACAAAGCGCGGGATATAAAACGGGACTTTATACTTCTCCGCATTTAAAAGATTTTAGGGAAAGGATAAAAGTAAACGGAGAAATGATCGGTGAGGGTTTTGTAATTGACTTCACTGAAAAAATAAAGCCGCTGATCGAAGAAATAGAACCCAGTTTTTTCGAAATAACAGTAGCAATGGCGTTTGATTATTTTGTTCAACAAAAAATCGACATTGCGGTTATCGAAGTCGGACTCGGAGGAAGATTTGACAGTACCAATATTATTACACCCGAACTTTCTGTTATCACAAATATTGGCTGGGATCACATGAATATACTTGGTGATTCACTAGAGAAAATTGCCTTTGAAAAAGCGGGTATTATTAAACAAAGTATTCCTGTTGTAATTGGAGAAACTTTACCCGTAACAAAACCCATTTTTGAAAAAATTGCTGCAGAAAAAAAAGCGATTATTTATTCTGCAACGCAAAACAGAAATGTGGTCGGTTGGGAATGGCAAAAACATGAACTAATTGTAGAAGTGGCAGAACGGGGGAAAACCGATCATAAAAAATATCATCTTGACCTGCCGGGAATTTATCAAAGCAAAAATTTGCTTACAGTGCTTGAAGCTTGTTCTGTCTTAAAAGATTTAAATTATAACATTGATGAAAATGACATTCGGAACGGTTTACAAAAAGCAAAAAAACTTACAGGATTGCACGGACGTTGGGAAATTATCCATGAACGCCCAACCATTGTATTAGACGTTGGGCATAATGATGATGGTATCAAACAGATCGTCCAACAAATCGAGTTGACAACGCATCATCAATTGCACATCATTATTGGAATGGTAAAAGACAAAGAGATAGATAAGGTTTTATCACTGCTCCCCCGTTCCGCCATTTATTATTTTACCCAGGCTCAAATTCCCCGGGCATTGCCTGCAGGCATTTTAAAGTCAAAAGCCACCGCTCAAAATTTAAATGGAGATGTTTTCGCCGATGTGAACACTGCTATTAGAGCAGCAAGATCAAAAGCACATAACGATGACCTGATACTTGTGTGTGGCAGTGTATTTTTAGTCGGCGAGGTAACCATTACCTGACTTAGTGAGAACTGTATTCTCTTCGGGTAAACAGCTAAGGGCTTTCTACCCCTTCCCTAACAAAAAAATGAATAATTAGTTTAAACAAGGTATAAACATTGTTAGTAGCTCATAGAGCTTAGAGCATGGATTTAAATAAATGTTAGTATGCACAAGCTTCGTTACCTTTAACCTACCACTTCAGTGAGTTTTTACATACTTCCATTCACTCAATACTGAATCGAAATCTAGAAGTATTAATTCTGTAAATAAGACTGTAATAAGTCGGGACGAATCTTCTGATTAGAGTTGCTCCATAGGGCTTAAATGTTAGGTATTACAATTAATGGCTGTAAACAAAAAAAAGGGATCGATACCCGACCAAAGTCATGCGCATGAACATGAAATAACAGGAAGCAACAACCTGTTACAATCTGTTATCAATGCTTCGTTAACAGGAATTGCGTATCTAAAACCTACCCGCAACGGGTCACAGCAGATTATCGATTTCGAATGTGTTTTTGCAAGTAATAAAGGAATGCTGGATGCCGGCTGCAATGATATGGTCGGGAAGAGATATAGTGAGCTGTTTCCCGGAATCACGGAGAAAGAGATTTTTAGGAAATATATAAAGGCCCTGGAAGACAATTCGGTTCAGGATTTTGAATTACATGATAAAAATGAAAGATCCGACAGCTGGTTCAGGGTCACGACGGTGAAGCTTGGCGATGGCATTGTCGTTAGTTCAGAAGATATTACAGCACGAAAAAAGGCTGAAAAGGAACTGGTGGCACAGCATAATATCCTGAAACAAGCCGAAGAGCTTGCGGAGGCTGGCAGTTGGGAATACGATATCAATACAAAAGAGTTTTTGTGGAGCGACGGGATGTACCGGTTGTTCCAAATGAAAAAAAACACACCTGTCGAACCGTCTGTTTATTTAAAATACTCCATAGAAAAAGATCTGGCGATTGCACAAAAAATTGTTGACGACATTGAGAAAAATTTTCACCCGTTTGAAGAAACGCTTCGTATAAACTTTAACGGAACTGTAAAGACATTAAAAATAAAAGCAGCTACGCTAAAAAATGAAGATGAGCAAATAGAGAAAGTATTGGGTGTGGATGTCGATATTACGGCAGCTAAACAATCGGAAGAAAAGATAATGGAATTGAATAAATCCCTTTCCGTTATAAACAACGAGCTCCGGTCGCTCAACGCTGAACTCAAAAGCTTCAACAGCATTACAGCTAATAATTACAGTGAAGCGCTCCGGCAGGTCTATATAAACCTTGAAGCGATCGTAACAAACGAAGCCCGTACTTTATCCGATTCCAGTCGCGCTAATTTGAGACGGGCACAATCCGCCATACAGAAAATGAAATTGCTAACCAATGATATTACAAACTATCTCCAGCTATACGATATTGGAATAAAGAAAGAATTGATCAATCCAAACCACATTATAGAAAGTGTATTATCCGGCATGAACGGAAAGATCGAGGAGGCTAATGCATCAGTTAATTTGGCCGAATTGCCATCCTTGCCGGCTGATCCAATTCTATTTTCCCGGCTGATCACAAATTTAATTGATAATGCGGTCAAATTCAGAAAGCCTGACGTTGATCCAATAATTAAAATACATCATTCAAGGGCAGAAGAATTGGATGCTATGCCAAAAGCCGTAAATAATACTGGTTATATTATTGTTACGGTGTCTGACAATGGTATTGGCTTTCAGCAGAAAGAAATGGATAAAATGTTTGAGCTTTTCCACCAGCTACCTGACCAGGGTAAATATAAAGGATCCGGTATGGGGCTTGCGATTTGCAAAAAAATTATGGAAATGCATGGCGGTTTTATTGAGGCCGAAGGGGAAAGGGCGCGTGGTGCTTCGCTGCAGTGCTACTTTCCAGCGTACTTCTAGTAAGATAAATGACCGAGTTTCTCTAACGCATATAAAATACAAGTAACATGCATTGACTGTATGATCTTGTGCTCACGGATCATTTTTTTTACTTCATCAATTGGATAGAGTTCAACAATTATCTCCTCATTACTATCTAATTTTTGTTCGCCGATTTTCTTTCCGCCTTTTGCAAGGAACATATGCATCCAATTTGTATTGGTAGAAGGATTCGCAGAAATTTTTCCCAGGGATTCATATGAAGTGAAAGCGTAACCAGTTTCTTCAAGTAATTCCCGTGCAATTGCCGTTTGATAATCTTTGTCAGTTGGATCAACGCAACCTCCTGGCAATTCAATACAGACTTCTCCCACCGGGTGACGATATTGTCTGATCAGGATCACCTTATTATCATCAGTTAACGCAAACGCTGTTGCCCATTCCGGAAACTCATAAACATAATAAGGACTGATGAGCTTTCCGTCCGGTGATTCACAAATATCCTTACGGACTTTAAACCATAGATCATCGAAGAGATATTCGGAAGAAAGTGTTTTCCATTTCATATTATAAATCCCAAGAACCAAATACCAAAAGTCAAATAAATAAGAAAAACAAAACTAAAATTAAGTACTCTCTAAGAGTGAATTCATTTATTATTTTAAAATTTATTTGGTTCTTGATTTTCGGAACTTGTTATTTTCTTACCAGGCCATTCTCTTTCTTAACGAAGTAATATGCCCCACATGATGTTTGCCATGCCATGCATACAAACCAAGCAAATACCAGAGGCGCATGGTCTTTTTATGCTCGGGATGAAAAACTGTATGGTTGTTCCATTGCTCATCGGTTACATACTTTAGCGTTTCATACCAGCGCAGGTGAAGTGCATGTAACAATGTAAGTGAAATATTGATCGGTAGTTTTTGTACATCGCTGAATTCAGCCCATAGCTTTTCATTATAAGGTTTAATAGTCGGATTTTCTTCTGTTAATCCAACTTTGAACCGGATGTACGCATTCATGTGACTATCGGCTACATGGTGAACCACTTGCTGGATCGTCCAACCACCTTCACGATAAGGGATATGTAATTGCTTTTCATCCAAATTCAGCACTGCATTCTCTAATTGAAGTGGTAAAAATTTTATATCTGCCATCCATTCCACTTTCTTATCAATAGAGAAAGGTTGTGGTTTGTACTCCCCGATCGGATAGCGAGGGTCTGTTTCAATTACTTTAGGCATGGTTGCATTTATTTAATTACCAAATTAGCACATCAGCAAATCAGCACATTATTCTTCTCTCAATGAATGTCCTGTCAACTTAATAAACACATCTTCAAGATTTGCTTTCTTTACTTCCCTGGGTCTTTCGAACCCGGTTGACACTAGATTATCGACAAGCCGGTCAGGTGTATCCAATGCAATTATATTGCCTGAATCAATAATGGCGACGCGGTCACAAAGTACTTCCGCTTCATCCATATAATGTGTCGTAATAATGACCGTTGTTCCCTTATCACGGATATTCCTGACCAGGTCCCAAAGATTTCTTCTAGCCTGCGGATCAAGACCCGTGGTGGGCTCGTCAAGAAAAACAATTTTAGGATCATTAATAAGTGTGGTAGCGACCGAAAATCGTTGCTTTTGCCCGCCACTTAATTCTTTCACCTTCGCCTTTGCCTTGTCCTTTAAGTTGACCATCTCAAGCAAATTCATCGGATCCACGTTGCGGTTATAAAGTCCGTTAAATAAAGTGATCAGCTCGACAAGGTTCAGGTTTGGATAATAGCCGCTGGTTTGTAACTGTACACCAATTATCTTTTTGATCTCTTCCGGTTTCTGATCGAGATTAAAACCATTTACCCAAACTTTACCACTTGTCTTCTCCCTGAGTGTCTCGATTATTTCAAGCGTCGTTGATTTACCGGCGCCGTTCGGACCAAGCAAACCGAATATCTCCCCTTCATTTACATCAAAGCTGATCCCTTTTACTGCTTCAAAATCTCCATACTTCTTTACAAGCCCTTTTACTTTTATGATTGACTCTTTCATTTTCAAAACTTAAAATTCCAGCTCCATTTTTACATCTGCTGTTTCAAACGGTGAATCCCTTACCTCAACATTCTTGAATCCATATTTTTCGTAGAGCTTTAATGCAGTTTGCAATTGATGATTTGAAAAAAGCGTCAGCTTCTTCGCCCCTGTCTCTTTTGCTTTTCCCAAACAACTTTCAATTAATGTTTTACTAATCCCTTTCCCCTGCCAATCTTTTGTCACACCAAATTTTGCCAATTCAAATATACCATGTCCTTCATTCATCAATGCCGCCGTGCCTACTATTTCGTCACCAGCTTTTGCCAGCCATATAAAGCCACCATGGTCAAGGATCGTTCCTTTTGGATCATCAAGTACCATCAGATCATGACTTTCAGTGAGATTATACTTATCCAGCCACTCAAGATTTAATCTCTTAAAATCTTCATGATACTTTTCGTCATAGTCTATTATCTCAACAGGAGTATTCAAATTAATCATGATTCTAAACATTTTTCCAACTCTTCCATCATCAATTTACTTCCTACAAAGAATGGGGTACGCTGATGGAGCTCCGTTGGCTGCAGATCTAACACTCTTTCTTTTCCATTTGTAGCCTTCCCACCCGCAACTTCAATAATAAATGCAAATGGATTACACTCATATAATAACCGGAGTTTTCCATTTGGTTTATCAGTGGTGCCAGGATACATAAAGATCCCGCCTTTGATCAGATTGCGGTGTACATCTGCCACCATACTTCCAATATAACGCTGCGTATAGGGACCGCCATTGCTCTTATTTTTATTCTGGCAAACATTTATATATTTTCTAACCTCCTCGCTATACTGAAAGAAATTTCCATGATTAACAGAATAAATTTTTCCCAGATCCGGGCATTTAATATCGGGATGGCTCAAGGTGAATTCACCAATAGAAGGATCCAGGGTAAACCCATTTACTCCACGTCTTGTAGCATATACAAGCATTGTACTTGAGCCGTATATCACATACCCTGCAGCAACCATATTAATTCCTTTCTGCAAAAAATCCTGCACAGCACATGGTTCTCCCTTTTTTGTTACCCGCCGAAAAACAGCAAAAATGGTTCCGATAGAAACATTTACATCAATATTCGCGCTGCCGTCCAGCGGATCGTACATGCAAACATATTTTGAATTATTACTCACCTCATCATCAAACACAATTATATCATCAAGTTCCTCACTTGCTATACCGGCACAACTGATCCCGTGTTTCAATACGCCGGTAAACTGATCATTCGCAAACACATCAAGCTTTTTTACTTCTTCACCCTGCACATTTACCGAACCAGCATCCCCAAGTATATCAACTAATCCAGCCTTATTCACTTCCACATTTACTCGCTTTGCAGCAAGACCAATATCTCTGAGGAGGCTACTCAATTCACCTGTAGCGCCGGGGAAGTTTCTATATTGCTGAATTGTAAATTCATCTAATGTAAGTACCTGCCTGTTTATGACCATAAGAAATATTAAGGTCAACAAAAGTAAGGGAATATGGGATTTTAGATTTCCGATTGCAGATTTTAGATTTACCCTGATATCTACGATAAAATCTGCTGCTTGGTTATCTTTGCCAATTAAATCCGATCCCGATAGTTATTGGGACATAAACTAAAATCAAAAATTGGAATGCAGGTTTTCAAGTTTGGCGGCGCATCAGTGAACAGCGTGGAAAGAGTAAAAAATGTAGGCGACATTCTAAAGTTATACCCCGGTGAAAAACTCCTGGTTGTGATCTCCGCGATGGGCAAAACCACCAACGCTCTCGAAAAAGTAATAAACGCCTTTTATGCCGGTAAAAAAGACGACGCATTGCAATTGTTTCAGCAAGTAAAACAACAGCACCTTAATACGGCTAAATTCCTTCTTGTTAAGAATGCACTGGCCTGCGAAGAGCAATTAAATAGTTTTTTCACTGAAGCCGAATGGCTCCTGCATGACAAGCCGGTAAGAGATTATGATTATTATTATGATCAAATAGTTTGCATTGGTGAGTTGCTTTCTACTTCGATCGTAAGTCATTATTTAAATGAAATTGATGTAAGAAATCAATGGGTTGATGTAAGAGATATTTTCAGGACAGATGACAACTTCCGTGACGCAGTTATTGATTGGGATTTTACAAGTTCACGGGTTCAAAATTCAATTGTTCCACTATTTAATGACACAAATATTGTTTTAACGCAGGGATTTATCGGCGCCACGGATGAAAATGAAAGCACTACGCTGGGAAGGGAAGGGAGTGATTACTCTGCTGCAGTTTTCGCCAATTTATTAAATGCAAAAAACCAAACCATTTGGAAAGACGTGAACAGTGTAATGAATGCGGATCCGAAACAATTTCCCGATGCAATGGAAATCCATGAGCTGAATTATAATGAAGTAATTGAAATGGCTTATTATGGCGCACAGGTCATTCATCCGAAAACAATAAAGCCATTACAAAACAAAAACATTCCCCTGAATGTAAAATGTTTTCTGGATCCGTCTCTTCCCGGTACTGTGATTCATAATAAAACATTGAAGGGTCTCCCGCCGATAATTGTTATAAAAGAGAACCAGGTGATGATCGAGCTCAGCTCAAGGGATTTTTCGTTTGTAGAAGAGAAACCCATCGCCAACCTGTTCCATCTTTTTGAAAAATTGAAAATAAAACCTAACCTCACTCAAAATGCTGCGATCAGCATGATCTGTGTGCTGGATGACCGGAAAGATAAAATTGAAAAACTTGCATTGGCTGCTTCTGAGTTTTTTGATATCAATGTAACCAAAGGGCTAACCTTGCTTACGATCCGGCATTACACAACTGAGGTTTATCAAAAACTTACCGAGGGAAAGAAGATGCTACTTCAACAAAGAACAAACGACACCGTACAGGCATTGCTGCAATAATCAGTGGCAGCTAATTTTATTGAACGGAAACACTTCACTCAATATCTTATTAACCGGTCGCGGACTGTCAATGCCGAATTTGACTTGTGGGATGAAGCAGTGATGATGCAGATAATATTTACTTCAGGGCTAGTATTAAGAATTATAAAAGAAAAACCCGAATTTTGGCTTCCAACAAAACCATAACCAATTAAATCATAGAAATCATGAAACCCCTAATTGCCCTGGCTTTATTCACCTTATCTTTTACAGTTCAGGTTTTCAGTCAGTCAAAAGAAAACAAATCAGAACCCTATGTCACTTCCGGCGGAGAGCTTATTTTTTCTTTTGCAAATGTTGAACAAAATGGGAATAGCGAAAGTTCTTCCATGCGGTTTTCTCCGGTATTTAATCTGCAGGTAATGCTAAACCAGGATATGAGTAAAAACTTTGGACTTTTTACCGGCCTGGCGGTGAGAAATGTGGGTTACATAACAAATGATTATATAGATCCATCCGATAATCTGACTTATAAGAAAAAATTCAGGACTTATAACCTGGGACTTCCTTTAGGTTTTAAAGCTGGAAATCTTGACAAAACCTTTTTTTATGGAGGTTATGAAGTCGAATTGGCGATTACTTACAAAGAAAAAACTTATGTAGGGGGTGACAAAACAGATAAGATAACAGGCTGGTTTAGCGACAGACCGGAATTATTTCAGCATGGCTTTCTTGCCGGCGTCCAGTTTCCGCGTGGTGTGAATTTGAAATTCAAATATTACCTGAGTGAATTTCATAACCGTGATTATACTGACAATGCCGGCATCAAACCTTACGGTGGACTAAAGAGTAATATCTTTTATGTTTCACTGAATTTTTTGCTGTTTAAGAATTTAGATTTTTATTACGAATGAGATTGCGGACGATAGTTGCGGGGAGAATAATGGCGACAAATTCCACTGTCAGATACAGTTTGCCGATGATTTATCTTTTAAGGGGAGGCTTCAGTTCACCGAAAGCACCTCATTTAGAATCTTATTCACTTCATCGGCTTTATTAAATACCATCAGGTGTCCGCCATTTTTTATCACATAATCAGGACGTGTATATTTGAGCGGCAGGGTGCGATCATTTGATCCATGCAAATGCACGATGCCAGGTAGTCTTTCAGGCTGATGCCAGTTTAGCATGGCATGAAGCGACCACCGTACCAAAATTGGGTCAGCAAGCTTTGCATAATTAATAATGATCGCTTTATCCTCTTTTGAAGCCGGGCCCATTAAATTTTTCAAAATAGTTCCCGCTTTCAGCAAGTTTATCGGTACAGTTTTATGAAGCCCCATGCTTCCTGCCCTTTTAAAATACCAGGGCAACTCATTGGATGCGGCTATGCTTGAAATAATTATTGTCTTCATTGGCCTGCGCAATCTTGCAATTTCACAGGCCAGCATTCCACCAAATGAAAGGCCGATCAAAATAAATGCATCGTCATTTTTTATCAATGAAGAAAATCTTCGGGCATAATTGCAGAGAGATTCGTCTTTTTCAGGAGTGATCCAATCGAGGTAAATGGGTTCGTATGCTTCGGGAAGCTTGATTCTTTTAAAGGCAGTTTTATCGGCCCCTAACCCGCTTATGAAATATGCTTTCAAAATTCAATTACATCTCCATTGGTTCAGGAATTTCTATCGTAACTGTCTGAACCATCTTTTTAGGCACTGGTTTATCATTTAATATAGCAGGTTGCCATGTGGCCATCGTAGTTTCCAATCGGGTGACCAGTTCATCATTAAAATCTTCATTCACTCCACCCTTGATTACTTTAAAATTAACAGGGACGCCATCTTTATCCACGACAAACTCCAATTGGACAAATGCTCTCCTCGTGGCTCTGGGCAAATACTCTCTCATTTCCTTTCCAAGCTTATCCAGGTATTTCAAAAATTCGTCGCCGCCACCTGGATATTTTGGCCATTGGTGAACTGATTCAACAAGTCCTGTAATTGCTCTTGTTCTATGCTGTACGTTTTTCCTCTTTGGGATTGGCTTTGCATCAGGTACTACATTCCATTTTTTATCCGGCGCATCATTTACATAATATTCTCCTTTATCAGATACAGCAACGATTGGAATTTGTCTATGCTTTTCAAAATAGTTAAAGGCATCCTCAAGATGCGAAGAAAAATCTTTAAGCTGTTCATCATCTTTTGTAAGCCGGCCGAGATACTCCACACTTCTTTTTACATTGAACCTGATGGGGAAAATATGAACAGGTATAAAATCCTGTCCCTGGTTCTTCGCATGCGCGGTTATTATGTATAACTCTTCGATCATGGGATCAGTGAGAGGAATACAACCCACGGTTACGCAACTGCCATGTATGTATATACTCCCACCCGGACTATTGATATCACTTAGTATCCTGTCCGAAATATTGGGGTAATTTAAACCCAATGATAAATGATAATTGCTTTTGGGATTGAACTCATTGATATAATAAAATCCTTCGGGCACCTGGTAATCACCTTCCATTCTTTTTGGGCCCAGTGTCCCGGCTAATGCACAAACTTTATATGACTTGAAAAGTTTATAGGACTCCTTTCTTTCATTTTTAACCCAAACTTCCAACTGACTATCGTATTTAAAAGAACGGATATAGACATATTTAGCGGGCCACACTAACTTCTTCTCCTGAAACTGTTTTTTGAGAACAGCTTCATTCTTAGTGAGCGCATCCGACGGACGCTGTAAGGTTTTTTGAAAATCGATAAAAGAGGAAACGGCAGAAACAGAATTTCCACCCGAGCCATTCTGTGCTGGGAGAGAAATGGCAAGACAGCAAGTCAAGATACAGAAGAAGAGGTTTTTCATTGACGGTTTAGTTAAGTTAAGAAACGCTGAGTTCAAAAGGTTTATTACTCGTTTGTTTATAACTAATTGTAAAAATAAGCATAAAAAGGCAAGACAGAAAAGCAATACCGCAGCTTTTCACAGGAATTTATACTGCGTGACTCCCGACTCTGAACTCCTGACTCCGAACTAACAACTACTGACTCCCGACTCCAACCTACAAATTCCCTCTCTCCCCCTGTTCCCTTTCTATTGCCTCAAACAATGCCTTGAAGTTGCCTTTACCAAAGCTCTTTGCCCCCTTGCGTTGAATGATCTCAAAAAACAATGTAGGCCTGTCCTCAACTGGCTTTGTAAATATTTGGAGCAGATATCCTTCATTATCACGATCAACAAGGACGCCGAGCTCTTTTAATGGTTCGAGGTCTTCATCAATATGGCCGACTCTGTCAAGCAAGTCGTCATAATAGGTTGTCGGCACTCTCAAAAATTCAACGCCACGGTTTCTTAAATCAGTTACCGTATGAACAATATCGCCGGTAGCCATCGCCACATGCTGTACACCTTCCCCATTATAAAATTCAAGATATTCTTCTACCTGGCTTTTCTTTTTTCCCTCTGCCGGCTCATTGATCGGGAATTTTACAAACCCGTTTCCATTACTCATCACCTTACTCATCAGTGCCGAATATTCCGTAGAGATATCTTTATCATCAAATGTCAGGATGTTTCTAAAACCCATCACATCCTGGTAAAAATTCACCCAGGGGTTCATTTGATTCCAACCAACATTGCCTACACAATGATCTACGTATAACAATCCGGTATCGGCTGGTTTATAGTGAGGATTGCTCCAATCCCGGTATCCCGGCAAGAAAGGTCCATGATAATTTTCTCTTTCGATAAACAAATGTACCGTATCACCATAAGTATGAATGCCGCTAATGACTACTTCGCCCTCTTCATCTTTTGTACGCTGAGGCTGCAGATAAGATTTTGCACCCCGTTTTGTTGTTTCTTCCCAGGCGCTTGTCGCGTCATCAACCCGCAAAGCCAACGCCTTTACGCCATCGCCGTGTTTGTAAATATGATCGGCAATTTCATTATTGGGTCTAATGGGCGTGGTGAGCACAAGAGTTAGCTTATTTTGTCTTACTGCATAGCTGGCCTTGTCCTTCAGTCCTGTTTCGGGCCCGGCATAGGCCAATGCCTGGAAACCAAACGCACTCATGTAATAATGTGCGGCCTGCTTTGCATTGCCCACATAAAATTCCACATAGTCAGTTCCCTGCAATGGAAGAAAATCCGTTTGAAAATTTTGTTTTTTATCTGAAGCAGTAATCTTTTCCATAATTATTTTTTTGAGGTCAGCGATAGAATTTCTGATCATCGCCTGTTGCAACTTTACACTAAGTTTATCGAGGAGCACTCTTGTAGATTTATTATTCTATTCTTCATTCTTCGAGTGCATCCTGACTCCCCTGTAGGGGATGTGGGAGTGTGCATTGCCAGCGTCTCCATCAGCAGTTCGAAGTGATTGCGTTTATCAGAAAACAATTTGTGAGGATAATCCGGAAGCATAAAACAAAGTTATACAAACCAGCAAACTTATTAACCCTTTCAACCCTTAAACTTTTGAAACCTATCTTTGCGCCATGCAAAAAATCGGTATCCTTGGGGGTGGTCAACTGGGGAGAATGCTGTTACAGGCTGCAGCTAATTATTCTGTTGAAACTTTTTTAATGGAGAACGATGACCAATGTCCAGCAGGACATTTATGTCATCATTTTACCAAAGGCGATATAAAAGATTTTGATGCAGTTTTCAATTTCGGTAAAGGCCTTGATGCAATTACTATCGAAATTGAAAATGTGAATGTGGATGCACTGGAAAAACTGGAAGCAGAAGGCGTAAAAGTTTATCCCAAACCATCTGTACTTCGAATAATCAAGAATAAGATTTTACAAAAGCAATATTATCATCAACATAGCATTCCTACTGCCGATTTTGTTTTAACAAACAGTCTTTCCGATATGGAAGACCATATTGGTTTTCTGCCGGCAGTTCATAAACTTGGCGAAGGAGGTTATGATGGTCGTGGGGTTCAGATCCTAAAAAATAAAGACGATTTGGGAAAAGCATTTAATGCCCCAAGCATTTTAGAAAAATTGATACCAATTGATAAAGAGATAGCGCAAATGGTCGCCATAAATGAAAAAGGGGAAACGGCTCTTTATCCCCCTGTCGAGATGATCTTTGATCATGATCTGAATTTGCTCGATTACCAGCTCTGTCCGGCTGAATTAGGCATTCAAACGCTTTACAAAGTTGAAGCCATTGCCTCAACTGTAGTCCGCAATTTCAAATCACCCGGTATTTTTGCCGTAGAAATGTTTATAGACAAGGGCGGTGATGTATTTGTGAATGAAACAGCGCCACGGGTCCATAATAGCGGACATCATACCATTGAAGCTCATTATAGCAGCCAGTTTGATATGCTCTGGCGTTTAATGCTTGGCTATCCATTCGGCAATACCGATGCTATTCTTCCTTCTATCATGGTCAATATTATAGGGGCCGAGGGCTGTAATGGTGACGTGAAATATGAAGGGCTCGAAGAAGTTATGAAAATAGACAATGCCTTTATTCATATCTACGGCAAGAAACAAACCAAGCCCGGAAGAAAAATGGGGCATGTCACGATTTTGAGCAGGGAAAAGCAAGACCTTCTTCATAAATCGAATAAAGTAAAACATACCTTGCATCCAATATCCTGACCACTTCCTCTTATCATTTGAAAAAACCACTCATAACAGGCAGATAATTAATTTTTTGAGTACCAAAGGATTTCTAAGTTTGCGACGTCAAATTCTGTACCCCTAAACACTGATAAGTATTTATTTTTAAGCTTAAATCATAACTGCCCGAACGTGAACAATCTCAAACAAATTCCTGGAATAGGTTTAATAATCTTAAGCTCTCTGTTTCTTTCCTGTGGCAGCAAAAAGAAAAACGCAACGGCCACTACTACCAGTACCCAACAGCAACAGCAGTCGATAAGTGCAGATGCATTAATTGTTTCCACCCAACCACTAAGTGCCGATATTGAAATTCCCGGAACAATATTGGCAGGTGAAACTACAGAAATTCATCCGGAGATATCAGGGCGGGTGGTACAATTGAATGTGAGAGAAGGAACGTTTGTTGGCAAAGGTGCTTTGCTGGCTAAATTATATGATGGCGACCTGCAGGCACAATTGAGAAAGCTCGAAGTACAGTTAAAAATAGCTGAGCAAACTGAGGACAGGCAGGGGCAACTTCTAAAAATCCAGGGGATCAGTCAGCAGGAATATGATCTTAGCCTTTTACAAGTAAGTAATTTGAAAGCCGATATCAACATTGTAAGAGAAGCTGTTCGGAAAACTGAAATTAGGGCTCCATTTAGCGGTAAGCTGGGATTAAGAAATATCAGTCCGGGTGCTTTTGTTACACCAGCAACAATTGTAACTACGATCAGCCAGGTAAGTCAACTAAAGATACAGTTCAATGTTCCTGAAAAATATGGCTCGCAATTGAAAAATGGCCAACCAGTCAATTTCATGGTGGATGGTTCCACCAAAACATTTACCGCAAATATTATTGCTGCGGAAGTAAAAATGGATGAGAACACAAGAAGCCTTGCTATTAGAGCTTTGGTAAAAGATTCCGATCCTGCTTTGATACCCGGTGTTTTTGCGAAAGTGAGAATCATATTAGGCAAAAATGAAGACGCGATCCTTATTCCAACTATTGTTGTGCAACCCCTGGGAAGAAAAAAATTAGTCTACTTATATAAAGGAGGTAAGTCAATTCCGGCAGATATCACCACGGGCGTAAGAGATAGTTCTAAGGTACAAGTATTGACAGGCTTGAATGTAGGTGATACAGTGATCACAACAGGACTGTTGTTTTTAAGACCAGGTGCTGATGTTAAATTGAAGAACATCGTTCAATGAGTTTGGAATAGTGAGTGGTGACCTTGGAAAACTATAGTTTTGAGTTAAACCTTAAACTAAAAAACTATGTATTTATAACTAAAGCACACCAGCTTTGACGTATCTGAATTTTCACATGAATTAGTTCTTGAATGTTACGGGTTGACAAAATTATTTCCAGAGAGTGAACGATTTGGCGTCATCTCCCAAATCAAGAGGGCAGCTTTGTCTGTTCATTTAGATGTCGCTGGAGGATGTTCCCGGAAATCTGTTAATGACAGAAAAAGGTTTTATGAAATAGCCAGAGGATCGGCCGAGGAGGTTGATACCGCAATTGGTGTGGCATTTAAATTGTCCTATGTAACGATGGAACAATTCAAAAAACTTTGGAAATATTATTATTACAACTTATAAAATATTGAGCGGTTTGATTGGAAAGTAAAAACTGACAACTCACTACTCAGCACTCACTTTATGAATCTTTCAGAATTAAGTTTAAGACGACCGGTACTTGCGATGGTTTGTTCCATAGTGATTATCATTTTTGGTGGTATCGGTTATAAATACCTGGGTGTTCGTGAATATCCTGCTATTGATCCGGCGGTTGTAAACGTGCGTACTTCATATGTCGGTGCAAACTCTGACATCATCGAGCAACAAATAACCGAGCCTCTTGAAAAAGCAGTGAATGGTGTGCCGGGTGTAAAAAACATTACTTCAAGCAGCTCCACAGGAAGCAGCAATATTACTGTTGAGTTTGAACTCAATGTTGATCTGGAAAGGGCGGCTAATGATGTGAGAGATAAAGTATCCCAGGCACTTGGTCAACTGCCGCAGGATATTGATGCACCCCCCATCGTCAGCAAAGCGGATTCTGATTCTGACCCGATAGTATTTTTACAGATCCAAAGTCAAAGTAAGGGGCTGATGGAATTAACCGATTACGCGGAAAACGTTGTACAGGAAAGACTGCAAACAATTTCAGGGGTAAGTGGTGTGAATGTTTTTGGGAGAAGATATTCCATGAGGCTTTGGATCGATCCGGCGAAGCTTTCTGCATATAAACTTACAATCAACGACATTCGTCTCGCATTAGATAGAGAAAACATAGAACTACCGGGGGGAAAGATCCGCGGTAATACAACCCAGCTTATCGTCAAAACATTTGGGAAGCTCACCACTGAAACTGATTTCAATGACCTTATCCTTCGTGAAGATAATAATGGTGTTGTTCGTTATAAAGATGTTGGGTATGCAGAGCTTGGTCCGGATAATGAAGAACAATCTTCAAGAAAAAATAATGTGCTTTCAGTTAACATGGGTGTCGTAGCGCAGCCCGGAAGTAACCAGATCGAGATCACTGATGAGATATATAAGCGAATCGGGGAGATCAAAAAAGACATGCCGCCGGATATACTCCTTGAAGTTGGGTATGATCGTACGACTTTTGTCCGTAACGCTATCAGTGAGGTAAAAGAGACGCTTGTTATTGCTATTTTACTGGTAGTTGCTATAATCTTCCTTTTCTTCCGTGAATGGACACTTGCACTTCGGCCATTGATAGATATCCCGGTATCACTTATCGGTGCATTCTTTATTATGTACCTGATGGGTTTTTCTATCAATGTGCTTACACTACTGGCTATTGTCCTTGCCACTGGTCTTGTCGTGGATGATGGTATTGTGGTGACGGAAAACATTTTTAAGAAAATGGAAGAGGGCATGAACAAACACAGAGCTGCTCTTGAAGGATCAAAGGAAATTTATTTTGCCGTAATTGCCACATCAATCACGCTTGCAATAGTTTTTCTCCCCATCATTTTTTTGGAAGGGTTTGTGGGAAGGCTTTTCCGCGAATTCGGTATCGTACTTGCCGGCGCCGTTTTGATCTCAGCTTTTGTCTCCCTGACCCTTACGCCGGTGCTGAATATTTATATGGCGAAGAAGAATCCGCATAAACATTCATGGTTTTACCGAAAGACGGAACCTTTCTTTACCGGTCTTGAAAATTTATACAGAACAAGCCTTGAGGGTTTCATGAGACTTCGCTGGCTTGCCATTGTTCTCGTTCTTGTATGTGCCGGCATCATCTATTTTGTTGGTAAAGGGTTGCCTTCTGAGCTTGCCCCTATGGAAGACCGTAACCGTATACGCACAAGTATCACTGGTCCTGAAGGCGCGGACTTTGACTTTACAGATAAAGTTGCGTATGAAATAACACAACAATTGCTTGATTCCATCCCTGAAAAAAATGTTGTACTCACTTTTGCACCTGGTTTTGGTAGTGGCGGCAGTAATGCGGCATTTATAAGTATGGGTTTGGTAGACGCATCTGAACGAGAAAGATCACAAGATGAAATTGCACAACAAATGAGCCGTATGTATCGCCGTTATAATAATCTCAGGGTGTTTGCAACACAAGAACAAACAATATCAGTAGGCCTTGGTGGACGTGGTGCAAACCCTGTTCAGTTTGTCCTCCAAAACCTGAATTTTGAAAAGCTGAAAGAGAGAATCCCTGCTTTCATGGAAGAAGTTCGGAAGAACCCAATTTTCCTGAATACTGATGTAAACTTAAAATTCAACCAGCCGGAATTACAAATAACAATCGACAGGTTAAAAGCAAATGAGCTTGGAGTATCTGTACAGGATATTTCTACTACGCTTCAACTGGCGCTTAGCGGGCGTCGTTTTGGATATTTCATTATGAATGGAAAACAATACCAGGTAATAGCACAGGTAGCTAGAGGAGATCGTGACGATCCGTTGGATCTCAAAGGATTTTTTGTAAGAAATAATCGGGGCGAGCTGATCCAGCTTGACAATGTAGTAAGAATGGAAGAAATGGCCAATCCGCCAAGTATTCTTCACTTTAATCGTTTCAAGAGTGCAACGGTGCAGGCAGCACTTGCTCCCGGAAAAACAATTGGCGATGGAATCGCAGAAATGGAAAAGATCGCTGATAGAGTACTGGATGAGACATTTGAGACATCGCTTTCCGGCGCATCAAGGGATTTTGCTGAAAGCTCCTCAAATACGTCATTTGCATTCCTGCTGGCTTTAATTCTTATCTTTTTAGTGCTTGCCGCACAATTTGAAAGCTTTATCGATCCACTTATTATTATGATCACCGTACCGCTTGCGCTAGCAGGTGCGGTGCTCACCTTGTGGGCTTTCGGACAAACTATTAATATCTTTTCACAGATCGGTATCATTATGTTGATCGGTCTTGTTACAAAGAATGGAATTTTGATCGTGGAGTTTGCCAATCAGAAACGTCGTCGCGGTGAGCAAAAAATGCCTGCTGCTGTTGATGCGGCAGTTGCTCGTTTGCGCCCGATCCTGATGACTACACTTGCCACTACGCTGGGAGCATTACCGATTGCACTTGCTTTCGGTTCTGCAGGTAAAAGCCGTGTGCCGCTGGGTATTGTAATTGTAGGCGGTATGCTTTTTGCCCTTGTGCTTACTTTATACGTAGTGCCGGCACTCTACTCATATCTTTCTTCAAAAAAGAAAGCCAGCAATCTTGATACAGAGTTGGCAGTTGCTGAAATGAAGGAAGCTCATGATTAATTTTGTATCAGCTTATGAATCCTATTAAACTTATGTTGCGACGCACAGCCTGCCCTGAGAGTATTCGAGGGGTTTGTCTTTCTGTTCTTTGCTCAGCTTTGTTCTTATTTGCAAATCCTTTACAGGCACAAAGATTTTTAACGCTTGAAGAGGCGATCGCAACAGCCTTACAATACAACTACGATATCAGCCTATCAAGAAATGATTCCGCAGTTGCAGCGTTGGACAACTCATATCGCAACGCAATTTTTTTGCCCCGTTTGAACGCAAATGTTGGCGCCGTGTGGAACAATAACAACCAAAGACAGGAATTCTCAAGCGGCCTGAAACGTGAGGGAGATGTAAAAACAAATAATGTGAATTCATCAGTTACATTAAACTGGACGTTATTTGATGGCGGCAGAATGTTTGTGATAAGGGACCAGGCTGAAGAACTGGTACGCCTCGGCGAACTAACTATCAAGGACCAGGTGGTAAATACAGTTGCCCAGGTAATTAACCAGTACTATATTATCGTACGCCAGAAACAACAGTTAAGAGCTATTGAAGAGCAGATGAGCATCAGTCAAACAAGAGTTGATCTTTCGCAGCGAAAACTCGATATAGGTGTCGGAGCCAAGCCAGAAGTTTTGCAAAGTAAAGTGGATCTTAATTCGCAAAAGTCGTCTCAACTAAGGCAGATGACATTGATACAGCAATTAAAGGAAAGACTAAATCAAACGATGAATGTAGCTGCTGGCAGTAATTACGAAGTGAGTGATTCCATTCCTTTTAATACAAGCATCACAATGGAGGAAATACAGAATAACCTGGAAAACACCAATCCTGTTTTACAGATACTAAGAAAGAATATTGATCTTGCTAACCTCACACTGAAACAAAGAAAGGCAGAAAAATTCCCCGTAATATCTTTTAATTCAGCTTATAATTATAGCCGTACTAATAATGATGTTGCATTAAACCCGGCACTTCCACTTTTCAATCAAAACAGGGGGTACAACTATGGTTTCTCGGCTACTATTCCCATACTTAATAACCGCAATGCTCACCGTCTTGTCAAACAAGCCGAGTTGGATATTCAATTCCAGCAGTTGACTCTTGAAAACCAGAAATCATTGATCAATCTTAATGTCGTGAATGCTTTTAAAGAATATGAATTTCAAAAACAGGCGTTGGATCTTGAAGAGACAAATATTTTACTGGCAAAAGAAAACGTTAGTATTATTCTTGAAACGTACCGTCTCGGTCAGGCTACTTATCTCCAGCTACGGGAAGCACAAAAAAGCCTTGAGGATGCATATGACAGGCTAATTGCTGCCCGCTACAATACCAAGGTAGCAGAAACTGAGCTAATGCGATTAAAGGGTGACTTAGTTAGATAAGGCTTCGCACAAAATCCCGATAGCTATTGCGATTGCAAAGACGTAAAAAGGATTTTTACTTTGAAATTTCTTTGTGGCTAATGTTTTAGAATTTTGCGCCTTTGCATGAAGTATTTTTCGCTTTCTTTGCTTCATGAAACCACTTGTAGGAATAATTATGGGCAGCGATAGTGATCTCACTGTTATGCAGACGGCATCGGATCTGCTCAAGGAATTTGGAATAGCACACGAAGTAACAGTGGTATCTGCACATCGTACACCATTGCGAATGGTTGACTATGCACAAAAAGCAAAAAAAAGAGGATTGAAAGTGATTATTGCTGGCGCAGGTGGGGCAGCACATTTGCCGGGCATGGTTGCATCGATAACTTCTTTGCCAGTCATTGGCGTTCCTATTAAATCATCCAACTCAATTGATGGATGGGATTCTGTTCTTTCAATTTTACAAATGCCAAATGGTGTGCCTGTTGCCACGGTAGCATTGAATGCAGCAAAGAATGCCGGCATATTAGCTGCTGAAATTATCGGAACATTTGATGCAAAGGTTTCTAAAAAAGTAACGACGTTTAAAAACTCTCTCAGTAACGATGTAATTAAAAAGGTTGAGAAGATGAAAAAAGCAGGTTGGGAGAATAAATTTGATTGACCCAAATATGAGAATCAGTATTTCAGCGATAATAGTTGGTATTATGATTAGCTGCAATGCTGGCGCAAAATCGCACAAACTTGATTGCTCAAAATTCAGAGATGGGGTATTTCTTACTGAAATCGATACGCCCTATTATAAAGGAGAAATTACAAGAAAAGGAAACACACAAATTGAAAAAAACCTGGAAACGGGAGCCAGTGCAACGCTGGAAGTGAAATGGATCAATGATTGCACATACCTGCTCACGCCTATCTCCGAAACCGATTCATCGCTAAATTATCTAAAGAACAAAAGTTTAACAGTAGAAATAACCAAAGTTTCCGGCGACACAGTTTATACCGTTAGCCATATCCCGGGCATTAATTTTAACCCTGAAATAAAAATGATAAAGATCAGGTGATCGTTATCTTACCAAAAGATGAAAACATTTTACTTTATCCTTATTTTATTTTTTATTTTTTCCTGTGCTCAAAAGGGAAGTATATCTCCGATCGAGATAAAAAAACTTGAATATCCTTCCGCTTCTTCTATCGAATATATCGATGGAAAATTATACCTGATGGGCGATGATGCCACAAACCTGCTTGTGCTCGACACGAATCTCAATATAATTGACTCGATCCCGATCGTCGCAAACTCATCAAAACGACTTCCAAAGGAAACAAAACCAGACCTGGAAGCAGCTGTATTTAGGATTGACAGTAACGAAATCCTTCTTTTTGGATCCGGTTCTTTATCTCCCTATAGAAATTTAGGATGGAAACATAAATTGAAAACAAAAGATAACGACAGTATCAATCTTGAGCCATTATATTTAAAAGTAATGGATTCAGGAATTGAACAAATAAATATCGAAGGTGCTTGTTTTGTGGCGGGGAAATTACTCTTTGTAAACAGGGGGAATAAAGGTTATCGGCACAACCATCTTATCATCACGGATGAAAAATTCCTGAATGATGATACAAGTTTTCAAATCTCGATTATCCCTTTTGCTCCTCAAAAACATACAGCTTCTTTCAAAGGAATTTCTGGGTTATGCTATGCCCGGGAAAGTGATCTGCTGATCATGACTGTCTCGACGGAAGACACAGAAAACAGCTATGAGGATGGCGCAATCGGTGATAGTTATTTATGGATAATTGACAATATTTCAACTAAGGTAAACAACAGGGCCCTCGGCAGTAAAAGAGTAATCGACCTTGGATATATCGATGCCCGTTTTAAAGGCCAAAAGATCGAGTCAGCAACGGTAATTGGTGAAACAGGTGATTTGATTCATCTTGCTATGGTAGCAGACAATGATGATGGGAGCAGTACTATTTTCAAGATGAGTATTAGAAAAACTATTTCTCTAGCAGAATAACAAACTCCTGCTCAAGATTCAGAGAGTGCTGGTACAGTTTGTGAATGAAGTCTCTCCCCCATTTTGCATAATAATAACTGACATTATCATGCCGTTCCTGCAAACCATTGCCGGGAAACAAATTTTCTTTGATAGTATTGATCTGTCGTTGTTGATCAGCAAACTTTCTTTTTTCTGCCCGAAGCATCTTCTTTTCCAGTTCCTGCAAGCGATGAACAGTTTGAAGTTTTAAGGATTCAACATGTTTTTCCAAACTGCTATCCACTGCTGCAGCCTGTTTTTTAAAGCTTTCATACATCTGCTCAAGCTCAGACAATGAACCATTAAGTTTAACCTCATTCTTACTTTCATTCATCACAACCCGGTTCAACAATTCTCCCTCTGACAAAAAGAACTCTTCGATTGAAAATCCAAGCTTTGAAATTCTTTCCTGCCACTTCTTTTCAACGACCAAAAATGAGTTCCGCAATATGAGCATTGGGAAAGGAACTCTATAACGATTAAAAAGGTCTTTCAGTTGCAACCAGTACGCTGTCTCTCCGCCTCCACCGATAAAGGCAAGGTTGGGTAAAATTGTTTCCTGATACAGTCCACGTAATATCACATTTGGACTAAACCGATCAGGATGCTCATTCAACTCACTAATAACCTGATCGCCGCTAAACTCAAATTTTGAATTTTGAATTTTGAATTTTGAATTTGACCTTACAACTCTTTCACGTATATCGTCTTTTAAATAAAACAAATTGATCTCTCTGGGGTTCGCCTGCACTTTATACCCGGCATCAGTTAGTTTTTCGGCTGTCTTTTCTACAATATCAGAAGCAGTTTGATGTAACAGGTCATCCGTGAACACAGGGATCATCTGTCTTTTTAGTTCAGCATTATCTGGCAGCAAAACAACCAGGCCATACTCACCAAACAAGGCATTAACTATTTTGAAAGTTGAAGATTGAATCGTATCTCCTTCATTGTAACATTTCTTCATCAATTGCACGACTTCACTACCGAAAGGCAAAACAGAAAGCTGTCCCTCCATCAATCCGATCACCTTGATCAATTCCTTGTCTACTTTCATTCTTCCGACAGCGCCGGTTTGGTTTGTATTCCAGGTAAGCTTCTCGCCTCCGAGATGAATATTATTTAATTCATCGATATCGGCGTCTTCAGTGCCTATATAAAAAACGGGGACGAAATTATACCCAGGCAGACTCGATTTACAATAGGCTGCTAGTTTTATTGTATGGAGTATCTTATATATAAAATAAAGAGGGCCGGTAAAAATATTATTTTGATGGGCCGTTGTAAATGTGAACGTGTTTCCTGATGCTAATGCCTCGATGTTATTTTTTGTTTCCTCAGAAGCATTAACGCTTGCATATTGTTTTTTCAATTCCTGCACCAATACGTTGCGATCATAGTTAAATTGTTTCCTGTCCTCAATCGCTTTTTTGATTCCCTGTATTGTCGTTGGATAAGTAAAGAATTCTTTTAAGGCCGAATCCTGGTCGATATAATCAACCACAGTTTTACTAAATTGTCCTGTTTGCCGGTAAGGTATTCGTGTAGAAATACAATCCATAACTGCCATAAAAATAAGAAGTCCCGGTCTTTATTTGATAATACTTTATACCAATGGACAAAGATTTAAGAAAATCTTGCAGGGTCAAAGGCCGAGAGCTCAATTGCTGGCTTATTACCGGAAATAATTTCCTGTATCAATTTCCCCGTACCCGCAGCTGCCGTTACGCCCAACATGGCGTGGCCGCCTGCATAAGAGAGATTTGAGAATTTATTATGCCGTCCTATATATGGCATCCCATCAGGACTCACCGGCCTGTAACCAAACCATGCTTTCTTTATATCGGGCTGTGGCAGATTCATAGTCGGATAATATTTCTTAAACGCATTATAAATAGCTGTCACACGTTTTGGTAAGATATTATCACTGTGTCCGCTAAGTTCCATTGTACCACCAATTCGTAACCATTGGCCAATCGGTGTCGTGGCCGTACGATCATCAACAAGGATAGAAGGGTACTGCAAATTCTTCTCTAATCCGTCATAGACTATGCTGTAACCTTTACCAGGTTGCAGCGGTGTATAAATTCCGAGTAATTTGGAAACTCCCTGGAGCCATGACCCATTTGCTAATATTAATTCTTCACAATCCAGCTTTGCTTTATCAGTGATCACCCCCGATATTCTTCCATTACTGGTCTCAAATTCTTTTACTTCCGAGTTCAGCCAAAACTGCACTCCTTTACTTTTCAAAAAAGAATAAAGAGAATGCATGAACTTTCCAGGGTTTACATGGCAGTCATCCAGGTAAAGTACACCGCCCGCCACATTTGTTTCTACCTGTGGTTCATATTCCTGCACTTGCTGCGGCGTACACATCATCGTTTTCAACCCATAAGCATTTGCCTGGTCAGCCAAATGTTTTTCATGCTCAGCCGTTTTTTCATTTTTCCAAAGCATCCAGCAGCCCTTCTCAATCATGTCAAATGGTTCGGACAATTCATTCTTCATATCATTCATCAAATGCCGGGTCAGCTGCAAAAGATTATTCATGTGTGGCGCATTCTCTTCCACTTTTTTTGCAGTTGCGCTTTTCCAAAAAGTCATTCCCCATCGCACCAGGTCAAGATTCAGCCGGGGCTTAATATAAAACGGTGATGAAGAACTCATCATCCATTTTAAGCCTTTAGATACAATACCCGGCGTGGCCAGCGGTATAAAATGGGATGGTGATACATAACCCATATTACCAAATGAGCAACCATCAGTGATATTACCCCTATCAATAACAGTTACGTTGTGCCCCGTTTTTTGTAAGTAATATGCACAGTTCAAACCTATAACCCCTGCTCCGATAATTGTTACGTTCATGCCCCTAACCCCTAAAGGGGAATTTTGCTTTTAGAGTTAGTAATATTTTTTGTTTCGACATTTGTTCTTTAACTAAATCTTGCTAAGATCACGGAGATTAAGGCTTTTGTACATTAACATGCTTTTCCACCTAAGTCACCCCTTTAGGGGGACAGGGGGTTTTATCGTTCTCGCCCCAAACACTCTCCCTGCCGTCTTTCCATGATTCGCTTCGATCTTCACTACTATCCGTTCCTTTCCCTTTAATAACTCTTTCGGTATTTTATATTCCACATCATAAAACCTTCCTGTCTTACCGCCTTTCCATTCTTCCGTTGCTATCCTTACCCCATCAACAAGAATATCAAACTTGGTGTCTTTATCGTCGCCAATATAAGTCAATAACAAATTACAATTGATGACCTGGTTTGTTTTCATTTCAAATGAAAAATAATTGCCTTTTCTTGCTTCTCTTCCTTTTATGCCAACGGCATCGCTGACATAACTTTGTTCACTCGCTTTCAGATTATGATCTCTTTCCGGTTGCATCTCCCCGATTCTGAAATGATCAATTGTCTTTTCTTCTATCTCTTTTTGTCTTTTTTTCTCCGCCTCATATTCTGCTTGTCTCGCTGCCCAATCAGCATTTGTAAAATAATCCCAATAGACGCTGTAATATTGATCATACATTTTATAAAACGGGATCAGCTTTGCATCAAATGGTTTGCCCACCCCTTTAATTTCAAAGGTCAGTGGTGAATTAGCGGCGGGCCTTACCCAATCATTGATATTTTTATTATCCGTTAATAAAACCGGAGTGCCATAAACCGGATCTGGCATTTCTTTTCCTAATTGACCGGCCAAAACTACGGGGCCATACTTGAATGCGATACGGTTTGGATTATCGGGCATCGCCTCTGCGTAAAGATGCATATTCAACCTCATTTCTAGTCTGTCATTCTTCTTCATCGTAACTCTTAACGGGATATAACCCTCTATACGATCAAACTCAAAATTGTTGTCGTATGATTTGATGTTTTGATTCTCTTTCCCATTCATAAAAAACCTTGTTTTCCCTGTTGACCAAAACGGTTTTCTGACGAACAGCGTAAAAGTTTTCGGCATATCACCGAGATAAGTGAACATTGCATTATTACTTTCAGGGAAATTTGTTTCCTGTTTAAGGATTATCCCCTGCTGTTTCCAGTTTACGATTGAAGGAATAAATAAATTCACAAATAGTTCTCCATGGTCACCATGACTGTAAATCTGTTCCGAATATTTTGAATGATTCTCAATACCGCTTCCAACACAACACGTGAATGTGTTGAACTCATCACTAAATTGTTTTTTTGTACCCATTCTCAGGGGGACAAAATATGTCATCATGCCATTTTCAGGATTTTGCGAAGCAAGAATATGATTATACAATGCCCTTTCATAATAGTCTATTAATTCACCCGACGGCTGCCAGCTAAATAAATGTCTTGTCAGCTTCAGCATGTTGTAGGTATTACAGGTTTCGCACGTAGCATCGCTTAATCTTTCACTTAGCGAGTCCTGCGGACCACAGTATTCATAATTGCTGTTTCCCCCGATTACATAAGTGTGGTGTTTTACCATTGTTTCCCAAAAAAAAGAAGCGATCGTTTTATCTCTTTCATCACCGGCGATCTCGTAACGACGGGAGCAACCAATGGCTTTCGGCACATTTGTATTGCTATGTTTGCCGGGCATCGGATCAATTCGCTTAGCAAGTTTGCCCAATACAAATTCATCATGAAACTTCAGTGAGAGCTCAAGATATTTTTTATCGCCCGTGATCGCATATATATTAGCAAGGGCTTCATTCATGCCGCCATGTTCGCAATTAAGCATTTTCAATCGTAGCTCTTCCGTCAATCCGTTTACAATTGTTCCCGTCCAGTCTGCTGCCGCAACAGCAATAGTCAATGCAGTGGTATTATCACAATACAAATAGGCATCAAGCAAACCTGCTAATACTTTATGAAGTGTGTACCAGGGAACCCATGCACCATTGAGATCAAAACCGGCTGAACGTATATCGCCGCGCTTTACCTGTGCAAAAACCGTATCTTCATTGGGAACCGCGCCTATGTATCCTGTTTTTCTCGCCAACTGGCATCTGCGCAATTCATTAACGGTATAATCAACTCTGTTCCTGAACTCTTCATTTCCGGTGCTTGCATACATCATTGCGCAGGCGGACAAATAATGACCAAGCGTATGACCTGAAATTCCTAGCTTTTCCCATCCTCCATAAATTGAATCCTTTGCCGGCAAGCCTGCATGTTTGTGAAAACGATACAATAACCTGTCGGGTTCTATTTGCAGCAGGTAGGCGCTGTCCATCTGCATGGCATGCCGGAATGGACTGTTTAATAATTTTACATCTTTCAGATTAAATGAATAAGCCTTAATCGGAACAACTGGCCCTACCTTAATTTTTGTGTTGATCTTTTCCGGCACATAAGATTGTGCGAAAGCGCCGGATGACAACAAGAGACACAAATAGATAATACTTTTCTTCATAATTATTTCTTCCATTTATTCTCCAGCATTTTTATAAAATAGCCTCCTACCACACTTCGCGCCTGGAAACCTACTTGTTTCCCATCTGTGGTTTCATGCCAGTCGCTTAATGGAACTCTGGTAGGAGTTTCAGTAGCGAATTTATAAACGGGTTTTATCAATGCTTCAAAATCTTTTGGAGCATTAGCTAATGTAGCTGTCCAGAGTATCCAATCATTTTTTGTATACGTCTTGCGACTATCAAGTGGCAATCCAAATTCATTTTGTTTTGTCAAATAAAATTTGATCTCCTTATCATAAACCGATTGAGGAAAAAGACCTAACTCAAGTAGCTTATCCCAAACCAAATTATACTTCTGGCTCCACGTTCCTTTTTTATCAAAAGTGAGCGAATAATGGTCTCCATCATCAGCCATCTGCATCCAGCGGGCTGCATAATCAGTGGCTATATTATAATATTTACCCGCTTCGCCTCTTTTACCAAGACCTTTCGCCATTTGTGCATAAGCAGCGATACCAACAATTGCTTTCATCGAGAGATTTACATTTCGCGCGAGATGTCCGGCAAAGTCATCTGTGCAAAGTTGATTAGCCGGATCAAATCCATCGTTCACTAAAAATTCAACCCACTTACTGAGTACGTCCCAATGCTTCTTTGCAAAATCAAATTTATTTTCAGCCTTACAAATAGCTGCCGTGAGAATGATCATATTCCCCGCCTCTTCCACAGGCATGTCTTCAGGATAAGTTTGGCCATTTGCCAATGGATATGTTCCAAGATCATGAGCAGGAAACGGTTTTGTCCATTTGCCGCTTTCACTGTAATACATTAGCGGCTCCACCATTCCTTTTAATAAAGCAGGATTATAAATCAATGTCAGTGGCGCCGAGGGATACGTTACATCTACGGTCCAGATAGACCCATTGCTGAAGTTTTCCTTTTGCGGGAACAATATTTCGTTGTTCGGTCCTCTCACTAATTTATGTGCCGCTAAAGATTGACGATAAGCCAGCACACAAAGTTTTGCATAGGTTTCGCCACCTGCTTTCACTGCATCATCATAAAGTTGTTTATCGAATTTTTCGCAGCGCTCAGCAATTGATCCAAACTCATCAAGCGATTTCTTTATCATTGCTTCGGTTGATGAAAAATTTTTCTTCCACCATGCTTGCAGGTTTTGATTGAAATATTGAATTGCATACAGATCATCGTATGCAAGTAAAATCGTCCTTTGAACGGCCGCCGTATTGACCCTGCCATAATCAATTGCAAGCTTGAAAAGATTCATTAATTGTATTTCATCTGGTGGAAGTCCCGGGGGCACAGGGCCGTCCGTTCTTTCTCGTGGTTTTGGCAATTCTATGCCGGGTTGATCATGGACAGCCAGGTAAGAAAAACCCCAATCGATCCTGACATCATCACCCCTCCTTTTTAAAACGGGTTGATCTTTTGTGCCTGTTTTTTGAAAAGCAACACCATCCTTCTTATAAAAATTGGTTTCTTCTATTTGTGAGCTCCTGTTTTTAGCAAGATCAGGCGAGCTATCAAAAAGCAACTTTACACTATGCTGTTTATTATCAGTTGAGGTAGCCCTGAAAGTGACATACGTAACAGGACGTGAATAAAGATCAAGGTCATTCATTAGAAGGGGCGAGAGAAAATCAACAGTCAAAAGAACAGGCCCGCAGGTAAATTCATAATTAGTCCGTGTTGGTGTTAGTTCGAGTTTTTTTTGGACTGCCTGATCAAATGTCGTTGGCGGCAAACGGTTGAATAATCCAGCATCAATATACGCTTGTCCGCCGGTGTTCTCGCAATACATAGCTAATACGTTTTTTCCATTACGTAGTTTCTGCTCAACTGCTTTTGATAGTACTATTTCTTTGTTGGCAGAGCAGCAACCGGCGTTGAAGATCCTTTCACCATTAAGGTATATTTCTACATTGTCATCGTACTTCGTTTTAAGGAGTAGGTCATAAATCGGTGTTGTTTGAATATCGAATGTTCTCCGAATCCATATTTCACGACTTGTCCAAACAGTTTGAGGATCCTGTTCTTTTGTACCAAAAAATCCTTTACCTGTTTGCCATTTGGTATCATCATATTCCACCGATGTCCAGTCTCCGGCCGGTTTTGTTTCTGTGAATTGACAATTGTACGGCTGTGTTTCAGCATCCGCCAAAATCGCTTTCAGTGCTCTTGATGGTTCTCCCAAAAATTTATAAAGCTGGCCATCCACACTTAATACCCCTAATAAAGAATGATCTTTCCCCGTCCAATGTTTTGTCGTGCTTTCATTCAAGTTATCTGTAAAACTCCAGATACTGAAATAAGGGTCATGAACAACAAGCGGGTAAGCCGGAGCCTTGTTTATTTGTGAGAAACAGGTAAAAAGTAAAAATTCAAAAGTAAAAAGGAAGAAATACTTTTTACTATTCCTCATAATCTTTTCTCTAATCATGTTAATCGTGCCTGCCTGCCGCAGGCAGGGTTCTATTTTGTTGAAAATTTATAAACTGTGATTTGCTGATAAGTCTCACCAGGTTTCAAAATAGTGTTTGGAAAAGCCGGCTGGCTTGGGGAATCAGGGAAATGTTGAGTTTCCAAACAAAGTCCTGCATGTTTTACGTACTTCATTCCGCCTCTTGTGTGCTTTAATGTACCATTTAAAAAGTTTCCGCTATAAAATTGGATTCCCGGCTCGGTGGTATAAACTTCCATATACCTTCCGCTTGGTTCATGATATAAAGAAGCAACCATGTCAAACCTGTTCTCTGGTTTTTGAAAAACCCAGTTATGGTCGTAACCCCCTGGAACTTTCGCAATATCTTTTCCGATCTTTTTTGCAGACGTAAAATCCATGGCATTGCCTTTAACAGTATCAATTTTCCCCGTCGGTATCAACTGATCATTTACCGGTGTGAACTGTTTTGCTCTTAGCATCAACTCATGATCAAGAATTGTCGAATCAGTCCCTGCCGATAAATTAAAATAACAATGATTGGTTAAATTAACAGGTGTTGCCTTATCTGTTGTTGCAGAGTATTCGATCTTTAACTCATTATTTTTTGTGAGCGTATAAACAACCTCCGTATGAAGATTGCCCGGATACCCTTCTTCCATGTCTTTACTGTCGTACGAAAATTTTATGGAGGAAATGCTATCCGTATTTATATCACTCGCTTTCCAAACTCTTTTATCAAACCCTTTTAAGCCGCCATGCAAACTGTTTCCATCATTATTAGCATCTAACTTATACTCTTTTCCATCCAATGTAAATTTTGCATTGGCAATCCGGTTTGCATAGCGGCCAACAAGACAACCAAAATAAGGATTGGCTGTTTGCAAATAACCAGGTAATGAATCGAACCCCAGTACAACATTTCCCTGCTTGCCATTTTTATCAGGAACAATAATATCTGTAACGGTACCTCCGTAATTCAAAATTTTCACTATCATTCCCGCGGGGTTGGTCAATGTGTACTGAATTACTTTTTCACCATCCACTTCACCATATCCATCTTCGGCTACCGCGAATTTGGTGTATGGCAACCCGACCTCTGGGGTATCAGTTTTCTTTTCTTCTTCTTTTTTCATAAGCTTACAGCTAAAAAGTATTGTCCCAATTGCAATTAAAATAAAAGCTTTTTTCATTTTTGATTTTTGACTTTTGACTTTCTAATAGTTCAACTTTACATCTGTGATTTTAGTGGGCAACCAAACCTGCATTTCATTCTTTTCTCTGTTTGCCCATGTATAATAGGGTATAGCAATAATTTTTTTCTTTTCTGTTTTTAATGACAGGCCGTCATCACCTACTGTTACTACAGGCACTTCTGCTGTTAATGCTTTTACTTGCTCATCCAAGACTTGATAATCCATTGTTTCGAAGTTTGTGTTTGTTGGTATTACTACATTCCATGCTTTACCATTATTATCTGTCCCTTCAATACAATAAACAACCGGGCCACGTTGGATGGCTATCCGGTTTGTATTTTGCTTTAATTCATTTCTTGCTTCAATAATCTTTATTTCATAAGGCAGACTGGCCTCGAGAACATCCCCTTTTTTCCATTCTGATTCAATTACCACATACCCTTCATGAAATTTGTAATCGATTGTTTTCGAATTCAATTTTATTTCAGGATCAAACGAATCGTTGTTTTCAGTTTTATATTTATACAAACTTCCGGGAGCTGGTTCAAGCTTTGACCAGCCAGGAACCCTTACAAAAATTTTGAACTTTGATTTTTTTACCGGATCAATCATCAACTTCATTTTACCTTCCCACGGATAATCTGTTTCCATCCTTACTCCCACATTTCCATTCTTCAATGGAATAATGGTGTTGCTGCCCACAAATAAATTCACATAAATGGCATTGTCACTTTTTGCATAAATATAATCTCCCAATGAAGCGATCAATCTTGCAATGTTTGCAGGACAGCATGCTGTGCCAAACCATTCACGACGATAATGTTGTCCACGACTCGCTAAGGGATTACCATAAAAGAAACGATCACCGCTCAAACTTAACCCATCCAATGCTCCATTGTATAAACTTCTTTCAAGCACATCGATATATTCCGCATTCCCGGTCATTGCATTCATACGTTGGTTCCAGAATACCATTCCAACGCTTGCACATGTTTCGCAATAGGCCTGTTCATTTGGCAGATCATAATCAACGCTAAAACCTTCATTGCTTCCTGCAGAACCAATTCCACCGGTGATATACATATTACGATACACTACATCTTCCCATACATTTCGCATTGCTTTCATATACTCTGCATCACCTGTTTGCGCGGCTACATCTGCCGCGCCTGTGTACATATACATAGCACGAACGGCATGACCTGTAATTTCCTTTTGCTCTTTCACTGGTAATACATCCTGTGCATAGGCAGTATCTTTCCAATCTGTCCATGTATAACCTTTCGCTAGCTTTTTTCCGCGTTCGCTCAGCAACCAATCAGCCAACTTCAAATATTTTTCATTCCTGGTTACTTTATACAATTTCACTAATGCCAATTCCAATTCCTGGTGACCGGTTACCCAATGTCGCTTGCCCGGACCAAACAATGCATCAAAATGATCTGCCCATTTGATACATACATCCAACAATTTTCTTTTACCAGTTGCATTAAAATATGCGACACCAGCCTCGATCATATGTCCTGCATTATAATCTTCGTGCATGCTCATATCGGTATAACGATTCTCCAATCCTTTCAACGTATACCATGTATTCAAATAGCCATCCGGTTGCTGCGCTGCTGCAATTTTATCGATCCACTCATCGCATTTTTTTTCCATCTCCGCACTTGGATGCGTTTTTAATGAATAAGCCATTGCTTCCAGTGCTTTGAACACATCACTGTCATCATAAAAAATTCCTTCATGTGGCTCACCTTTTTTTCTGGCAACTCTTTCAAAATTTTTAATCCGTGGTGTGGCTATCTCAGTTTGATAGATACAGGCAGCTAGTGTTTTTGTTGCTACTTTGTCGATCTTGGGTTTCCAGAATTCATCGGTGATATTTACCTGCGAAAAACTTATAGGTTCAATTTTCTGCAATTTCGTTTGAGAAAAACCTTTTACAGATATGGCCCCCGCAATAAATACGAAATATATTTTTTTCATGTAGCCCGTTTTTGTTCCGATAACTATCGGAGTATTATTAACCTTTTGTGCAGTTTACCCTGAGCTTGTCGAAGGGACGCGCTCTTGTGCGCCAAAAAAATCTATTCGGCATTCTCCGAAAGCTCTTACCAATTCTATTTTTTTGTCGATCAAATGTTGAACTTCTACGGAGTTCTTGTACTCTCTGGATTCTTATTCCCCGGGCTTTAGCCCGGGGCTATTCATAATTAATCCCTACGGGATTTATAAACCACTGTGCCTTGTGTCCCGGCAAGCCCCCTTTAGGGGGTTTGGGGGTTACACATCTGCTACCCTGAACGGCTTCAATTCGATCTCTCTCCAAACTCCACCTGTAATATATGGTTCGTTATCATACCACTTTTGAAATTCGTCTTGCGTTTCAAACTGAACGATCATAATTGACCCGCGCATATTGCCCTCGTCATCCAGCATAGCACCTCCGATAACAAAGTTGTTATTCTCCTTTAATTTTTTTGCACCGGCAAGATGCAATGGCCTTACTTGTTTTCGCCTGTTCAAAGCCTCACCATCTTTCCCATCCTGCGCTATAATCAAATACTGGTTCATTATTATTCTTTTCTCACAGATTTCACAGATTCAAACAGAATTTAATCCGTGAAAATCCGTGCCATCTGTGAGATATATTTTCACTGTTCAAATTTATACGACCTGGAACCCATACGCATACGGATCATCATCTTTATCTATGCTAATTGTATTGTATCCATAAATCTTTGCCCATCCTTCGATACCCGGTCGTATTGCCGGCTTTCCATTCACCTTTAACTCCTCTTCAATTGTGCCATTGAATTTACTACCAATTATACTTTCATGGACAAATACATCACCTTTTTTCAATTTTCCTTTTGCATACCATTGCGCCATTCTTGCTGAAGTTCCCGTACCGCATGGAGAACGATCAATGGCTTTATCGCCGTAGAATACCGCGTTGCGTGCAGTTGATATTTTATCAAGTACGGCGCCAGTCCAAAGAATGTGCGAACAACCATTGATCGTTGGATCTCCAGGATGCACAAATTCATAGTTGGCATTGATATTTTTACGAAGCTCCCTTGCCCATCCAATTAATTTATCTGCGGGATAATGTTGAAGACCTTTAAAGTTTTTTTGAACATCAACGATCGCATAAAAATTTCCTCCATAAGAAACATCGATTACCAATTCACCCAATTCAGGACATTGAGCAGTTATTCCCTCTCTGTCCAGAAAAGCCGGAACGTTGATAAGTTTAACTGAACTCACTTTCTTTCCTTCTTGTTTGTAAGTGATATTAACAAGACCGGCTGGTGCTTCCATTTTTATCGTACCAGGCGTTTTTGGAATTATCAATCCTTCTTCAATTGCCATTGTAATTGTCCCAATCGTACCATGGCCGCACATCGGGAGACAACCACTTGTTTCAATAAACAACACTGCAAAATCATTTTGCGGATCATGAGGTGGATAGAGAATACTTCCACTCATCATATCATGACCGCGGGGCTCGAACATTAATCCTTTCCTTATCCAGTCATATGCTTTTAAAAAATGTTGCCGCTTCTCACTCATATTATTTCCTTCCAGCTCGGGTCCACCTTCCGCAACTAGTCTGACCGGATTACCACAGGTATGCGCATCTATACAATGAAATGTCCAGCCCCCTAATCCCCTAAAGGGCGCACCGGGAAAGGATTTTGTTATTGGTTTGTTTTTCACGAATTGCAAATGAATTAATGCTGGTTGACAATTTGAGTACAATGTTCTGAGATGAGCTTAATTTTTCCATTCTCTTTTTGAATAGTAAGACTGCATCGCTGATCATCCCTGAACTTTTCACCATCAAAACTTCCACTACCGACCCATCGGCTGCTGACAATAGCCGTGTTTCCGTGAATAGTGACATCGATCTCACTACGTATTGCAGTATCAACTTTATATTTATCCGCCGGCACAAACCAACCTAATATTTTTTTTCTGTCAGTAGTGCTTCCAACAGACGTAAAATAAATATATTCCTCCGCCATTGCTTCTTTCATTGCAGAAGTGTCACGATTTGCCCACATAGTATCATAATCGTTTACGAAATCTCTGACTTCTTTTTCAGTCAATGCAGTTTCCAAAGCCGGCTTTTCAGCTCTTTCTTTACATCCAAAACAAAAAACTGCAATAACTAACAACCCGACATATTTTATCATATTTGATATTTATCTGAATAAAGAAATATCATCAAGAATATATACACCTCGTCCATAAGTTCCGATCACCAATTTTTTATCCCGCGGATGAACAAACATATCATTTACCGAAACAGCAGCCGGGATATTCCCATTCATCGCTACCCATGTTTTCCCGCGTTGGGAACTTATATAAACTCCCATATCTGTTCCGCAAAAAATAATATTCAGCTGTTCAGGATGTTCAATAATTACATTCACCGGTGATGCAGGCAAATTACCTGCTATTGCCAGCCAGGTAGAACCAAAATCATCCGAACGGTATGCATACGGTGTGTGATTATCCTGCCGGCGATCATTCAGCACAACATAAACACGGGCAGGATGATGTATCGAAGCCGTGATCTTTGCCACATGCTTATTAAAAGGAAGTCCTTTAGTGATTTCTTTCCAGTTGGCTCCATCATCTTTTGTAAGCCAAACACGGCCATCATCCGTACCGGCATAAATTATACCTTGTTTGTCTCCTTCTGCAATTGCCGTGATCGTTTGATGATAGATAAGGTAAGGATAAACCCCTTTTGCTGATGCTTTATTATATGAGAGATCGGGACTGATCCTTTGCCAGTTGTCGCCGGCATCAGTTGTTTTATATAAGTGCTGAAGTCCATGATAAATTACTTTGTTATCAAATCTACTGATCAACGTTCCGGCCAACCATTCACCACGCAACGAATCAATCCGACCTACATCAAATAAGCTCATTCTTTTTACACCCTGCCTGCGCGGCTTGTCCATATCTGTTTTCATCAATCGTCCGTAAAAAGAAGATGAATAAATAATATTCGGGCTTACCGGATCGATTTGGATTTGTGTTCCTTCACCACCCGGCGCCATTCGCCACGGCCGAAGCGTTGTGTCGGGATCTTTTCCAAAAATATTTGTTTCATTTCCACTCATCGTTCCTTCATCCTGTACCGATCCAAAAACATTAAATGGTGTTTTCATATCATAACTCACCGTGTAAAATTGAGTAGTTGGAATTTTGTCGAAAAAATTTTTCCATCTTACACCGCCATTATATGTGATCGTAATACCGCCATCGTTGCCGACGATCATGCGGTCAGGATCTTCTTCATCAAACCACATCGCATGATTATCGCCATGTGTCCAATCACCGGTTGTATCGCTTGGCTCCCATTTTTCCCAGGTTTTGCCTCCATCCCTGCTGATCGCCTTTGAAACACCAAAAGCATACACTTCATTTTCATCTTTGGGATCAACAAGTATTTGTCCAAATACCCAACCATAAGTCCCTGAGAATGGTGTAAAAAAATCATGTATCTCTGCCTGTTTCTTCCACGTTTCACCCTTGTCATCACTTCTGTAAATAGCGCCTCCAATCACTACCTTTTGCACTTGTCTTTCATAGCTATCCGTTTCATTTGGTTTCGGATCTCGTTTCTTATTATGATCATCAACAAATGCGTACAACACATTTGGATTTGATCTTGCAATCGCAATTCCAATCCTGCCTGTGAATTTTGTATGTGGTAATCGTTTTACAATCTTCCTCCATGTCTTTCCACCATCTGTTGTTTTATAAATATAATCACCATCCTCCGGCATTGGATCGCTCCATCTTTTTCTTACCCTGTTCCAGAATGAAGCATACAATGTTTTCGGATCGGATGGGTCAATTACCAGGTCAATGCAACCGCTTTTCTCATTATCGAACAAAATCTTTTTCCATGTTTTTCCGCCATCTGTCGTTTGGTAAACGCCACGATCATTATTATAAGTCCATTCATTACCACTGGCAGCCACGTAAACGATGTTGGGATTCTTTGGATGAACAATGATCCTTGCAATAGTCCCGGTGCTTTCTAATCCAATATGTGTAAATGTCTTTCCGGCATCAACCGATTTATACATGCCAGAACCGGGCAATGATGCCCGGAAAATATTTGCTTCACCCGTGCCGACATATAAAATGTTTTTATCAGATGGGGCAAGCGCAATATCCCCTATAGACAGAGTTGCTTCGTTGTCGAAAAGTGGCTTCCATGTATTTCCTGCATCTTCAGTTTTCCATAAGCCACCAGTTGCAAATGCCGCATAGATGATATTTGGATTTCCAGTTATGCCTTCTACATCTGTACTGCGTCCGCTTCGGATATCGGGGCCGGTTAATCGCCATTGCAAGTCCTTATAAGGTGACTGCTGCAACATTTGTTTTTGTTTGGCAAATGCAGAAAGTTTTTGTGCGCCGGTAGTTGGTTTGTTTTGTTGAGCAAATAAAGAGATTGGCAGCAGTAACAATGCAAGTTTTCTCATACTTTTTTTTAGCTAAGAGAATGAAAGATAGAAAGAGAAAAGGAGTTAGTATTTCTCTTTGCCTCCTTTTCTCTCTTAAACTCTTTGGTTATTTTTTCAATTCATTATTAACCGTTCTCCAAATTCTCAACGGATTCTCATCCTTCAATTCATCCGGCAACAAATCATTTGGCCAGTTCTGAAAACAAATTGGCCTGGCAAATCTTTTTATTCCATCAGCACCAACACTTGTAAATCGTGGATCGGTGGTTGCGGGAAAAGGGCCCCCATGATGCATGCTCAGGCAAACTTCCACACCCGTTGGCACACCATTTAAAATAAACCGGCCGCAAATGTTTTTTACTGCTTCCACCAAATCGCCACTGTTTCTTATCTCGTTTTCTGTTGCCATTAAAGTAGACGTAAGCTGTCCTTCCAGGTGTTTAGCCACTTCAATCATTTCGCCCATGTCCTGGCAGCGAATAACCAATGAGTAGGGTCCGAAAACTTCTTTGTGTAAAACCGGGTTGGTTAAGAAAGCCTGGGCCGATGCCGAAGCAATCGTTGGCGCTCCCTGGTTAATCATCGGCTCGGTATCGGAAACGGCTACCATTTCAACACCCTCCTGTGCAAGCGCATTTCCCCTATTCTCCACATAGCTTTTAAATATACCTGTATGTAACATTTCGCCGGGTGATACTTTTTTAATTTCCTCCTTTAATGCTGCAACAAAAATGTCAAGATACATATTTTGAATACCAATGATAATTCCTGGATTGGTACAAAATTGTCCAACCCCAAGCGTTATAGAACCGGCATAGGATCTTGCTATATCCATTGCCGCATCCTGAAGTTTTTCCGGCAACAAAAAAACCGGGTTGACACTTCCCATTTCAGAAAAAACCGGGATTGGCTCTTTGCGTTGGTTAGCCCAATCGAATAGCTGTTTGCCTCCAATAAATGAACCTGTAAAACCAACAGCTTTTGTATAGGGATGCATCACCAATGCTTTACCAACTTCAAAAGAAGCACCATGCACATGAGCAAAAATTCCTTTGGGCATGTCGCACAATCTTACTGCATTTAAAATAGCGTTTGCGACTAACTCGCTTGTTTCGGGATGTGCAGGATGAGCTTTTACAATAACGGGGCAGCCTGCAGCAAAAGCACAGGCAACATCGCCACCGGCAGTAGAGTACGCAAATGGAAAATTAGAAGAACCAAAAACAACCACCGGTCCAAGTGGTACCAACATTTTTCTTATATCCGGTTTGGGAGGGTTTTTATCAGGGATAGCGGTATCAATCCTCGCTTCCAGCCACTCACCTCTTTCACATGCATCGGCATAAGAATTTAATTGAAATATTGTCCTTGCTCTTTCATTTCTTAGTCTTGCCTCAGCCAAATTCGTTTCTTTCATGGCGACCGGGATCAAATCAACGCAGGAATTCTCAAGCTCAAAAGCTATTGCCCGCATGAAATTTGCCCGCTGCTTTAAATTCATTTTCCTGTAAACATGAAATGCGTTCCATGACTGTTGCATCACTTCATTGATCTCATCAGCTGTTGCATCTTTAAACATATTATTTTATTTTCCTGGTTGTGAAAATTTTGTACTTGCATCGTCAATTATCAGTACCCAATCGGTTTCGATTTCAGTCGAAGGAGGAGTAAAAATCATCGTTGTATGTTTTTGCATTACTTCCGGCTTTCCTGCCTGTCCTTTTCCAGGATGATACCACCATATACGAATTTGCGTGGCAGGTAAGAATGAAAGGTTCAAAGTAAGGCCTTTGGTCGTTGGAAAGTAAATCATGCAATATTTATTTCCCCGGAACGCAGTAGCATATTCCATTTTTTCGCCCTGCCCTCCAGTGATAATTGATTGATCGGGAATTCTATCGTTAATTGATCTTGATTCAATTAATTTTCTTAAATAACCAACCTGGAATGCACCAGGACGATCGAGTGTTTCAATCCATGAACGTTCAGGAAATGCAACGGGTTCTTCTCTATCGCTGTAAAATTGCCACATTGCCTGATTACCGTATGTAACTCCACATGCTCCTGAAAAAACCGAACGATAACATTGTCTTCTTACATCGTAGTCACGGAAATATCCATTGTTCTTATTCCAATTGATTGGATGATCTTCATAATTTGGTTCACCGTCAAGGATAGGCTTTGAAGGTACTATTGCCCGGTCCCTTTTTATCCATTCCCAAACGGGATTATCTTTTTTTGCATGACCGGATTGGAGCATTTGAATATCAAGCCATGATTCGTTGGGCCAGAATGTTGCTGAACTTGATTCGCCGGAAGGATGATAGGTGATGATCGCTTTTCTATTTGTTCCTTCGATAATTCCTTTGGCCATTGCCCGCCAAAGTTCTTTTTTATCAGCTGAATCATTTACCGGCGGACGATCACCGCCAAGTATCCAGATAATATTTGGAAAATCTTTATACCGGTTGCCTAACCATTTACCATATATGTATGAATTGCTTTCATTAAAAATTACTGGTCCTTGCCCCCACATTTTAATTACCTTATCTCCCCATGTGGGCAACAAACCCATGAACATCTTGTTTTTCATCGCCTGCTGAACCGTCCAATCAATAAGCTCAAAATATTTTTCATTAGGTTTTGTCGGGTCCAGGTCATTCAATGGAATTTCTCCATATCGGTTTGGCTTTTTCAAACCATCAAATTCCGCGAGAATAACAGCTTGTATTACATTAAACCCTTTTTGTTTTCGGTTTTGTAAATACCTTTCAATCTCTTCTTTGCTTAACCGATGGAACAACTCCCAACCAGTGTCACCCAGCCAAAAAAAAGGCGCTCCATCTTCAAATTGCAGGTAATGACCATCTTTAGTTACCTGCAACCTTCCATGTTTCCACTGCTGCTGGGCAAAAACAGTAATTCCTATGATTATGAGAAAAAAGGTTATTCCAATATTTTTATACATAGACATTATAACGAAGGTCTTTTGCTTATTGCGTCATTAATGATCTTCAGGATCCTTTCTCTTTCCTCACCAGCCAAAGTTAACCTCGGCGCTCTTACGTATTCGCTGCCGATGCCTGTTTGTTTGGCGGCGAGCTTAATATATTGAACCAGCTTTGGATGAATATCCAACTCAAGCAACGGCATGAACCAGCGATAGATCGTTGTCGATTCCTCTATCTTACCTGATTTAACCAAATTGTAAATGGCCGTTGTTTCTCTTGGAAATGCATCAACCAACCCGGCCACCCAGCCATCAGCCCCAAGGCAAAGTTCTTCCATTGCAAGCGTATCCACCCCGCACAGAATTTTTACCCGATTGCCAAAGCGATTTTTCATCCTGGTAAGGTTGGTCACATCCCGTGAACTTTCTTTGAGTGCAGTGATATTTTCACATTCAATCAATTCATCAAACATATCGGGTCGCGTATCAATTCTGTAGTCAGGAGGATTGTTATAGATCATGATCGGAAGATCGGTTGACTTAGCCACCGTTGTAAAATAGGTGATGGTCTCCCTGTCGTCAGTTTTATACCGCATTGGTGGAAGCAGCATGATCCCATCAGCACCCCATTTCCTGGCATTCGCAGTCTGCCGTACCGCATCTCTTGTTGTACTTTCCGCAATATTTAAGATTACCGGTATGTCTTCGTTAAGATATTCAACCGAAAATTCCACTAATTCTTCTTTCTCTTTTTCGGTAATAGTACTGGCTTCTCCTAATGAACCGCCAATAATGACCCCATGAACGCCCGCGGCCACTTGTGCAGCAAGATTCTTTTCAAACATATCCAGGTCAAGCTCTTCTTTATCAGTAAACGGTGTGAGCAATGCCGGAAAAACGCCTTTCCATTCAAAAGACATAAATTTTGGTTTTGCACAAAGCTAAGGGCAGTAAGCCATAAAATTTTAACATCCGCTTCCAACTCTTTGTATCAAATTTGCGACTTAATAAGACCATGAAACAAGTCTTTTTAGTAATGCTATGTCTCGGGTTTGGTTTTTTGAGTAATGCCCAAAAAATCGACAGCATTTCATTTCATCTTTATACGGATAGCCTGAAAAAGGGCACACACAATTATATAAATGTTGATGGCAAAACGTCGGACGGCAAATGGAAACCGTTGACAGCAAAAGATCTGACCTTTACTTCGAGTTATGGCAAATTTGAAGGCACTGAATTAATTCTTCCCGATGAACCTACTGTTGAAAAACTCACGATTAAAGCCGTCTTAAAATCTGATCCCCGGTTATGGAAAGAAATAACGATCTGGATAAAGAAAAAGCCAGACAATGAATTATTGCCAACCAATGAAGAAGTGCTAAAAAACAAACCGCAAAAAACAGGCAAGTCTAAACGCGGCAATTAATTTTTTAACAATACAGATTCCATCTTCGCGACTCGACGCAGACCCCTATCTTTGCGGCGGCAGGTCTTACACGACCAGCTCCTGCTGAACCTCCCCAGGGCCGGAAGGCAGCAAGGATAAGTGGTTGTAGCGGTGCGATGTGAGGAGCCTGCCATTTTTTTTACCCCTAATCCGCCTGAGGCGGAGAATTTTGATAACTCTCTTTTAATTATATTGCAGCGCTCAAATTGAATTTTGATTTTTTTGTACCCAACAAAAGAATTTCTACTAGACTTTTGTTGCGTCGCACACTTCAGGGTTCAGTTCTTTATTCAACAATTTTTATTTACTAAATTTTCCCATGCTGAAGGGTGTCGAACTAGGTTCCCCCTTTAGGGGGACAGGGGGGTAGCATGAAGTTTTTTATTGATACAGCCAACCTTGCTCAAATTAAAGAAGCAAATGAACTCGGTATTCTTGATGGTGTAACGACCAACCCTTCACTAATGGCTAAAGAGGGCATAAAAGGGAATGATGCCGTGATGGCTCACTATAAAACCATTTGTGAAATGGTAAATGGCGATATCAGTGCGGAAGTCATCTCTACAGATTTTAAAGGAATAGTGGAAGAAGGAAAAAAACTGGCGGCTATTCATGCGAATATTGTTGTGAAAGTGCCAATGATAAAAGATGGCGTAAAAGCCATAAAATGGTTTACAGATAATGGCATTCGTACCAACTGTACATTGTGCTTTTCTGCAGGCCAGGCCATTCTTGCAGCCAAAGCAGGCGCCGCTTACATCTCTCCGTTTATTGGCCGTATTGATGATAGCGGCTGGGATGGTGTTCAATTGATAGAACAAATCGTACAGATCTATTCGATACAGGGGTATAAAACGGAAGTACTTGCTGCTTCAATTCGTAATCCTAACCATATTGTTCAGTGTGCTCAGGCAGGCGCCGACGTCTGCACCTGCCCGCTTGATTCAATTCTTGGTTTATTAAAACATCCGCTTACAGATATTGGACTGGCTAAATTTTTAGAAGACGCAAAGAAGATGTGAGTGCAATCAAATGTGAGACGTGAAAGGTGAGACGTGAAAGGTGAGACGTGAAAGGTGAAACATGAGCTCATTTCTTACACATGAAGACTTCGCTTCGACAATTGCAGGCTCTGCGGCGTAATGACCACTTAATCGATGCGATACAGCCAACAATAGAAATAAGCAACCTACAGTCTTTCAACCAACGAATTGATCATAGCAAACCCGATCAGTTCATCGGATCGGCCTCCGAAGGGACGGTAATAAACCAAAACAAGATATGTATTCTCGGTGCCCATATAATTTCCTTCCGTGTTTTCAAAATTTACCGGTTCATTTGATCTTTTTACCGGCAGTGTGACATAAGAATAATCATAAGAGCCCTGTTTTAGCAAAAGCGTTTTTTCATAAGCTCCCTTTTCCGCGTTAAACTCCATTTTTGAATTTTCATTCGCTGCGTAGTTGGTTAGTTCACCGAAAATATAAATATCACGCCCGGGATATTGCAGGTTGTTGGGAGGGAAAAAAGTAAAATGAACATATGAGTAATCTGACTGCCAAAAGGGATTTACCTTGTCCGTTGTCTCAATCACGAATTGACCGTTGAGATCACGATAATAATGATAGATCTGTTGTTTTCTTTCATTATCAGGTTTTACATATACATCAGTGCGTGTAGGTTGTTTATCGAGTCTATGCATCCGTTCACTCATCAGGCGAATGCTACGCAGATCGATCCATCGCCATTCTCTACCCGCCGGAAAAGAATTGGTGCCTTCATCGGTATATTCAAAATAATTTCCCCTATAGATCGTCGGTCGCTGTAAATAAGACGCCGTTGCCCATGTATAATTTTGCAACAATACAACTTTTACCTCCTCCTGGTTAAAAACATTTAATGTAGAATTTAAATTAACAGCCACGTGAAGCTTTTGATGAGTTCGGAAAATGCTTGCACTAAACGGTTGCAATACCTTCCCGCTAATGGCAGACTTGACCTCGACAACAAGAAACCGTTTTGTAAAAACAAGCTTTGAAGTATCACTGTCAAGAAATACTCTTAATAAATAATTACCTGACCGGGTGGGGAAACAATTCTTGTCCGGAACCCTTGCATAATAGTTTGTGTACCTCGTGAAAGCAATTGAAGAATTTCTATATGTAGTGATGCGATTGTTCTGAAACCCTTTTGTATAATCGAAAACATGAAGAGTTGATGGCGTCCAATCCGAATTGCATAATTGGAAACTGTAATAGTAGTTTTTATTATCGGCATCCAGGTCGTCAAAATACAAATCAAGGTCATCTGAACTATTAAGCCTGATAATGGGATAGCTGTAAGGATCACCGGCCCTATGCAACCTGACGGATCGGACGTTTGATTTATAGATATGATCCGGCAACTGGCCATTTAAAGCCAATGTAATCGACAACAAGAAAAACAGAATTGTATGTTTCATTGGGATCGTATAAGTAAAAACCGGAAATTGTCTACATTATTGTGAAATTATGATGAAAAAGAGAATAAATCTCTTTCTCCGATTACTTTTGACAGACAAAATTTAATCCTTGGACGTTGCAAGCTTTATAGCAAATCGGATAGCATTTAACCGCCAGAATTCCTTTTCGCGGTTTATTATCAGGCTTTCTGTTGCTGCCACTATTATCAGTGTGGCAGCAATGATAGTTGCGCTGGCGCTTGTAAATGGCTTCCAGGAAACGGTAAGCAATAAAGTATTTAGCTTTTCCGGCCATATCCGTGTGCAATACAAACAAGCACTCAGGGGGCCTGTTACAGAAGAGATCCCGATCGAAATAAATGCAGCTGCTGAGGCAGCGATCAGAAAAGATTCCCGTGTTAAAAGCATGCACCCTTATGCTACCCGCTATGCCATTCTAAAAAATGTTGATGCAATGGAAGGTGTTTTATTAAAAGGGCTTAATAGAGAATTTGATTTTACTCTTTTGAAACCTTTTTTAAAAGAGGGACATTGGATAAATTTTAATGATAGCAGCTATTCCCGCGACATAATCGTTTCTGCTCACACAGCAAAACAACTACAGGTAAAGCTCAATGATAAAATACTGATCTATTTTATCCGTCCTGACGGATCATTGAGACCGGACAAACTGGATGTAGTGGGCATTTATAAAACCGGGATCGATGATTATGATAAGAATATTTCTATCGGTGACCTGAAACTAATAAGAAGACTCAACGATTGGAAAGAAACCGAAATTGGCGGTTATGAGGTTTTTCTTACTGATTTCAATCAGATGGAAAAAACAAGCGAAGATCTCTATGCAATGACCGATTTCCCTGAAACCTGGGATACGCAGCCGATCCGGAGCATCTATCCAAATATTTTCGATTGGTTAAACCTGCAGGATCTTACCCGGAACGTATTGATCGGTTTTATGGGTGGTGTCGCTCTTATTAACTTAATTACCTGTTTGATCATTTTGGTTCTCGAAAGAATTCGAATGGTTGGAGTGCTAAAAGCACTTGGTGCTACTGACTGGATGATACAAAAGATCTTTCTTCGTCACTCGATCCTGATCACCTCGGCAGGCATCCTGTTAGGAACAATATTTGGTCTTTTTCTCTTATATATTCAGAAAACAACGGGTTTTATACAACTTAAAGAAGAGGCGTATTATATGAGCGAAGCCGCTGTAAAGATTGTGTGGTGGCAGGTGTTGCTTGTTTGTGCACTTACCTTTCTTGTCAGCCTGCTTGTTTTAACGATCCCTACTTATATTGTAAAGAAAGTAAAACCTGTTAAAGCCATCCAGTTTAAATAGAAGCTTTTTTATATCAGATGTGACAAGATGATCCCTGTCGCTACTGCTGCATTTAATGATTCAGCTTTTCCCCTTCGGGGTATTGTGATCCGGGCATTAGCAAGCCGAAGAACTTGATCGCTTATACCTTTCGATTCATTCCCAATGATAAGGATCCCTTCATTGATTTTTTCCATTTTAGTTACATCGTCTCCATTTAAAACACTTGCATACACGGACAGGCCATTATTTTTTTTTAGCCACATCGGAAGGTCGTTGTATTCTATCCTTATTCTTGTAATGCTGCCCATAGAAGCCTGTACAACTTTCGGATTATAGGAGTCTGCACAATTCATGCTGCAAAAAATATTCTTTACTCCAAACCAATCAGCCAGCCTGATAATTGTTCCCATGTTACCAGGATCCTGTATCTCATCTAATGCCAGTGATATGTTGCCTTCAAGCACAGCTTCACTCTCCCATGTTATTTTTTTAGCGATCGCCACTACCTGGTTGGGCGTGCTTAATTGTGAAATTTTTTGCAATTCATCGATTGTTACTTCTATTACTTCACCACCAGGTTTTATTTGATCGATCCATTCTTTCAACGCATATAATTGAATTATCTTACAATTCGCGGCAGTCAGCAGTTCATTCACTAACTTGGGGCCTTCGGCAATAAAAACGTGTTCGCTATCTCTCCATTTTTTCTGGCCTAAACTTTGAATATATTTGACCTGATTTTTCGTAATCATTATTTCCGCTATTTTATCATGTTAGACGCCAATCCACTAAGTTCTCATATTACATTAATTTTAGTAGCATCTTTCGTTCTTTTGCTCGCTTCCTGTGGCGTCGTGCCAAAAGATTATCCGCGTGACAAGCCTTTCGTATATGAAACAAATATCAATATTGAAGGCAACTTCTCCAAAGAAGAAAAGGCTGTTTTGACTTCTCAATTGGAAAACCAGCTTGCTGATAGCATGAAAGTAAGAACAGTTTACAAACTGTTTTATAAAGGGTTTAACCGATCAGTATTAGTAAGGCCACCTGTTTTTGACAGCGCCAGCGCCGATCAATCCATTCTCTTTATGAAAGCACTACTTAACAAAGTTGGCTACTTACGCAGCTCAATTTCTTATGACACAACACTGGTGGTAAAAGCTGAAGCAAATCCTCCTCAACTCAGAACAACTGTAAACTTTAATGTGGTTCCCAACCAGCTTTTTACTATTGATTCCATAAGTCATGTGATCAACAACAATGAATTGCAGGCCTTGACGGATATTTCAAAACCGAAATCAATTTTAAAAAAGGGGAATCCTTTTGCACAGCAATTGATCTCAGAAGAATTAAACAGGCTGGTTGAGGTCTATCGTGAAAATGGCTATCTCAAATTCAGTTTTGAGGAACTTGCCGGCGTTTGGGACACACTCAATCTTGAGTTACTTCGTCCTACCGTTGATCCTTTTGAACAAATCCAAATGCTGGAAGAACTAAGAAAAAGAAGAGATTCGCCAACAGCAGATGTTGAAATAAGATTGCGACCAGGATATGATGTCGAGAAGTTGAAAAAATACTTTGTTGGCAATACAACAATTTATCCTGATTACACAATTATCGATACCTCCGGGAAAAACCCAACCAGGTTTGTATATGACAGTAATTTCACCTTCCTGAGTTACCGGAATTTATTCAAGCAAAAATTTATCACCCAAAACATATATTTTAAACGAGGCGATCTTTATAACGAGAGAAGGTTTGTAAAAACAATCAATAGGTTTAACGGGCTGGGCGCATGGCGCGTAGTGAATATTGAACAAATACCCAGAGGCTTAGTCGATACCGTAGATGTTGAGATATATCTGACTCCTGCCAATAAATATTCTTTTACTGCAAATATTGAAGGAAGTTACAATAACAGTAACAGCATTAATTTTACAGAAAACCTGTTAGGTGTCGGGGCAAATGTGCAGGTAATAAACAATAATTTTGGAAGGTCTGCTAACAGGTCTGCCACCACGGCACGGTATGCAACCGAATTAGATACAAAAGGAGAATTTGTAAAAACAATTCAAACAGCCGTCAGCCATACAATTATTTTTCCCAAGCCAATACCAAATTCAAAATGGATACCCGAAAAATTCAGAGATAATTTTAGAACCAACCTGACATTTACCCTGGCAAACACCGACCGTAAAGATCTTTTTAATACGACTTCATTAAATGCCTCATGGGGTTATAACTTTCAATGGCAAAATAAATCCGCATCAATAAAATTACCCAATATAGAATATGCGCATATTATAAAAAGAGATAGCCTTCGCAAATTTCTGGAGGAAAACCCAACATTAAAAAACGTGTTCCCTGAGAACGGATTGGTTCTATCAATACAAGCTGGCTTTGCTGTTCGTGGTGGAAAGGGAAATGTTACACAAATATTCCGAACCAATATCGAATCATCTGGTATGCTTGCCAGTTTGATTGACATCAAAGTGTTTGACAGTCTTTGGAAATTCGTCAAAATCGATGCTGAATTTATCAGGAACATGCAATTTGGAAAAAAATCACTTTTGGTTCGTGGTTATATGGGTGCAGGGTTTGCGATGACTACCAGGGAAAAACCTACCAATCCGCAACTTCCATTTTTTAAACAATTTACGGCAGGCGGGCCTTATAGTATGCGGGCATGGGGAATAAGATTACTTGGGCCCGGATCTACCTTGCAATACAGAGATTCGGTGCCGTTTCGATTCGGTGATTTTCAATTTGAAACAAATGCTGAATATCGTTTTCCTTTGGTAAAATTATGGGGCTATCACGTGAGCAGTTGTCTTTTTACTGACATTGGTAATGTTTGGTTCATCAGAAAGAATGCTGACTTTCCTGATGGACATCTTACGGCGGATAAATTTTTGAAAGATCTTGCGGTTGGCATAGGAACCGGTGTTCGCGTTGATTTCGACTTCCTGAAAGTTCGACTGGACTATGGCTTAAAAGTAAAGAACCCTACTCCCGAACCTGTGAATGCTGCCGGACAAAATAAATGGTTTTATAATTTCAATCCCTGGGGTGGTATTGTACAGCTCGGCATCAACTATCCATTTACATTTTGACCTTTCTTTATTTCTTCTTCCCACTCCTGCATTGACAAGGCATCTTCAAGTTTTGAATCACCAATCCGGGTACGGCAAAGACTGCTAAGATAAGCGCCACAACCAAGCGCAGCTCCAAAATCATTGGCAAGACTCCGGATATAAGTTCCCGTACCGCACACGACACGAAAAGAAACCACAGGCATTTCAATGGCTGTGATTTCAAACTCATTTATTATAATTTTTCTTGGCTCAATTTTTACTTCTTTCCCCTGCCGGGCCAATTCATAAACCCTTTTGCCATCAATTTTTATTGCTGAATGTGCAGGTGGCACCTGCATTATTTCGCCAACAAATTGTTCAGTAGCATTTAAAATTTTTTCTTTTGTTATTGACCCAATGTCTTTGAAATTTTCAGGATCACTTTCAAGATCATATGTTGGAGTGGTGGCGCCCAGCGTAAACGTACCGGTGTACTCCTTTTCCTGGGTCATATATTCATTTATCTTTTTAGTGAACTTTCCTGTGCAAACTATCAGAAGTCCCGTTGCCAACGGATCAAGCGTACCGGCATGACCAACTTTTTTTATCCGAATCAAATTCCTGATCTTTCTTACTACATCAAATGAAGTCCATTCAATTGGCTTGTTAACCAACATGACTTTTCCTTCTTCAAAAACATTCACTATTAGTGGTTTTAAGGTTTGAGGTTCGAAGTTCGACGTTACAGGATCAACCTCCAATTTTAAAAACCTCAAACTCCAAACTTTGTACATCACACTATATTGCCTGTCGTGCTTTTAATTCAAGGTATTTATTCACAGTATTCACCGTTAGGTTTTCCGGTGTGGTCAGCATGGAGAGTATACCGTAATTCTGAAGCTCTTTTACTATCAGCCTTTTTTCATGCATGAATTTCTCAGCCACGGTTTTTATATAGACTCCTTCGATATCTTTTGCTCTTTTTGCCGATAGATCCTTTAGTTCTGTGTTTTCAAAAAATACGACCATCAACAGATGATGCCTGGCGATCATACGCAAGTAGGGCAATTGTCGCTGCATTCCCCCAAACGATTCAAAATTTGTAAACAGGATTAAAAGGCTGCGATGACGAACATTTGTCCTTATTTGTTTGTAGAGCATTTCAAAATCACTCTCTAAAAATCTCGTACGCTGATTGTAGAGGATCTGTAATACATTCTGTAATTGTGTGGCTTTTTTATCAGCAGGTAAGATTGTCCCGATCTTCTCGGCAAAAGTGATGAGACCGAAGCGATCGTGGCGACGCAAACTCACATTGCACATGACCAGCGAGGAATTAACAGCATAATCGAGTAACGAGAGTTTATTAAAAGGCATTTTCATCAGCCGACCTTTATCAATAATACAGAACACCTGTTGTGATCTTTCATCCAAATAATTGTTTACCATCAGCCCACCTTTCCGGGCAGTAGCCTTCCAATTAATGATCCGTATATCATCGCCCCTTGTATATTCTTTTACGTGTTCAAATTCAAGACTGAGCCCGAGTTTTCTTAGTTTTTTTGTCCCCGTCTCATTTGTTTCGGCATCTCTTGCAATCAGGTCATGTTTCCGCATCTGGAAAAAAGAAGGGTATACAGGAACCATTTGAGCCGCATTTGCAGCAAATCGCCTGCTGAGAAACCCGAGCAATGACTTTGCATAAATAAGTATGTCTCCAAAATGATACTCTCCTCTTTCTACGGGCCTGAGTGAAAACCTGAAGTTCTTTTCTTCGCCCGATTTAAACGTTGCATCAAAAAAATTACTTCTTGATTGAAACTGTTCGGGCAATTCATCAATTATCCGCATCCTGATTGCAAACGGATAAGAATTTTTAACCTGTAGCACAACGGGGTTATTATCACCGTTGCTCATCCGTTCAGCAATTATTCGTTTTGCGCCAGGATTTCCATTGTATGCAAATAAGAATAGCGCATCAGTAACAAGCAGCAATAGAAAAATAACAAGAATTATTTTAACCGGCTGAAAAAGGACGGGATAAAAAAACGAGGTAAGAAATAGAATAACAATTGTTCCACTCACCCAAAACAGACGATTACTCACAAAAACGTCCTTCAACCAGTAATTGGCGATCACCCACAATGCAACACCCGCAAGAATCAAAAGAAAGATCATGCTTATCGGGGAATTTCAATTGATTTAATAATTTTTTCAATCAACTCATCTGCAGTTATTCCTTCCATTTCCTTTTCAGGTGACAATATAATACGATGCCGCATAACGTGAGGCGCAACTTCAATGATATCTTCAGGAGTTATAAAATCCCGGCCGTTGATCGCTCCCATTGATTTAGCTGCTTTCAAAATATTAAGTGAAGCCCGTGGTGATGCACCAAGATATAAGGAAGGATTATTGCGTGTCTCGTTTACGATCGTTGCAATGAATTCAAGCAGCTTTGTCTCCACGTTTATCTGCATTACCGTATTCCTGTACGCCTCAATATCAGCCGCCGACAAAACACTAGGGATGTCCTTTAACAGGTCTTTTTGATTAACGTGGTGTTGCCGTTCAAGAATAGTCACTTCCTCCTGCAACGATGGATAACCTACATCGATCTTGAAAAGAAAGCGATCCAGCTGTGCTTCAGGCAAACGATAGGTTCCCTCCTGCTCAATAGGATTTTGCGTAGCTAATACAAGAAATGGGGGCTTCATCATATAAGTGTGGCCATCAATAGTCACTTGTCTTTCTTCCATTACCTCAAATAAAGCGGCTTGTGTTTTTGCGGGGGCCCTGTTTATTTCATCGATCAAAACAATATTGCTGAAAACCGGACCAGCTTTGAAATGGAACTTCGCATCGCCGGGATTAAAAACTGATGTTCCCAATACATCAGACGGCATCAGGTCGGGGGTAAATTGTATACGCGAAAAGTTTACATCAATGATTTTTGCAAGCAATTTTGCACTGAGTGTTTTGGCAACACCAGGCACTCCTTCAATTAAAATATGACCGTCAGATAAAAGTCCCGCGATCATCAGGTCAACCATTTTATGCTGACCAACGATCACCTTTCCTACAGTGTCACGGATTAAGCTGACGGCTTCATTTAGTTTTGTAAGATCTGTTCTTTGCTGAAAAACTGTTTCTTCCATGCTTTATTTTTTAAAATACTCTTGTATAAGGTTATGCAATTCCAGTAACCGCAAATCGCTGATCTTATCTGCCTGCTCGGTTTGCGTCATCAGGTGCAACAGGTGATTGACTTTTGTTTCGGGTACGCCGCTTTTTCTTGATAACGCTTCCACAAATTCATTATCCAGATTTTGTGTATTCAGGTAATAACTATTTCTAACCTGCTCCAGAAAGTAAGTAAACATTTTCAATGCAATGTTCCTGTTATCTTTTTTTTGAAGATAAAGGCGACCAATTGTCTCTGTATAAGACACCGTAGAATTTGCGGGTGGGATCTTTTCCGGAACAAATCGTTGTCTTCGCTTCCCACCAAATGCAATAAAAAGTAACAACAAGGCCAACACAAGTAAAAACGCATAGTACAAAGGCAGATGTTTTTTGAAAAACCCGACAATAGAGAAATTGTTGTCAGCGCTTCTGCGTAGCCTGTAATAATTATCCCAGTAAACGGAGTTGATCTCGGAACTAAAGTAGGAAAAAACCTTTTCCAGGTATTCTTTATTCCCGTTGGTAAGCAGAAAGTAATTACTGAATGCAGCGGGTGCAGTATGGAAAATAAATTTACCCTGTCCATAATCTACGGCAATAAAGTTTGGTTCTTTGTTTTCATTATAGCCCAGCACCTGTGTAGCGGACGTATCAAAAGAAACAACTTTATTGTCAAATGGGACAAAAAAGAATCCATACTTTTTTGCATTGATAGATGTTTCATGTGCAAGCGAAAGCCATGTATCTTTTTTATCCATCTGGTACTCGTTTATCGAAAAAAAAGAAGTAAGGTCAAAGCTTGTCTTTGCACCCAGTGTATCCAACAGTCGTTGATCAATAAAATCGGCGCTTATAAAGAGAGTATTTCCGCTGCTGACATAATTCATCATGCTTTCCATATCATCATCCCTCATAAAAACCGATTTGGCAATAATGATATAAAGTGAATTACTATAATTGATCTCGTACCGGAGATCTGAAAATGATTTATTAATGATCTCGGTTACTCCGTAATTAAATAGTGAATTAATATAGTGATAAGCGATATAGCCGCCCATGGGTTCTTTATCCTTATAACCATACTTCGGATCCAGCCTCGGGATCTTAATTCCTCCTTTTTCGTTGTCGCATCCAACCAAAAAAATAATGCATGCTAATATCGCAAGCACAGTATTATAATATTTTAATTTATTTTTCAATTACTTTAAAAAACTTTTATTGAACTGCGTGAAGCTTCCATGGATCTGCTCAAATAATTTTTCATCAACCGGATATTCGCCATACCACACATATTCATACTTAAGCGTCAACGACGCAAATTCATTGGCGAACTTCTGATTCTTTACTTCCGTTACATATTCATAGTTCGTTTTATTGCTATTTACACGGATAAACTTTTTTTCAGACAGCCGGATCAGGGTTTGCAGGTACAGGTAACGAACAGCAATTCGGTAGTTTCCATTTCTTATCGCATTTCGAATCATAGCGTCAGGGTCACTGGTGTTTTCTTCAGCGTCTGCTTTGATACTGGCAGCAATATTCTTCCTGTTTCCTGAAAAAAATGAAGCGTTACTTAAAAACAATTTGAAAACAATATAACCGAATAAAGCAATCGCCAAGATCCAAAAAATGATTCCTAACCCGGAACCTGAAAAAATACCGTCATCAATATAAGTTTCTCTTCGTAATTGACCTTTTCCTGATTGACCCGACCTCCGGATGCTATCCCGGTTTCTTCTCTCCTCCATGTTTTTCAGCCTTGCTTCTATAGCCCTCAATAAGCTATCCATATACTTTTTGTAATAAAACCCTTTGTCATTATTAATTGCCCGCACACTGTCGTAATCAATAGAACGATAATCCTGTTTCAAGGTATCAGGATAATAAGCGTCCTCTTCGTCCACAGATTCATCATCAGCTGGTATGGCTTCAGTTAACGAATCAACGGTTTCTGTTTCCTGATTATAAGAATTGATCGCAAATAAAATTGCCACTGCAAATAATAATAGAAACCGATATGATGATATTTTTTTCAACTAATAAGTGAATTAGATGCAGCAATATACCGGCGTTTCAATCTTCTTTCCACCAAAATAGGGTAGAGAACAAAATACCAAATAATAAAACCAAGTGAACCACCAAGTATCGATATGCTCGCCCAAACAGGAATGCCCCCTTTTCCATCTTTATCAAAAGATTCTGACATAAGGTGAGTAACATAACTTTCAAGAAAGGCGGCACATAAGGTCATCGGCACAAAAATGATCATGATCTTAAGGGCATCCTTTAATCCTTTTTTAAAAGACGCAAGACGTTTGTATGAACCAGGAAATAAAATTCCTTTTGCAATGATAAACCCGGCCGTTGCAGAAATGATCATTGCAGAAATCTCAAGTGTGCCGTGGATCCAGATCACCATTACCGATTTGATACCAAGACCCTTTGCAAAAAACATGTATTGAAAACATCCAACCATCACGCTATTCTGAAATAAAAGGTGCAAGGTAAAAACCCCGAAGAACAAGCCACAGATAAACATGAGAAAGTCGATACGGACATTATGATAAAACAGCTTGATAAAATTGGAAAAATAACCTCCTTCGCTTGTATTTTTATAAATACCGAACGGATCGCCATTGGCAATGTTTTCTTCTGTGAGCGAAACGTAGTCTTCTCCCATCACTCCTTTTACAAATTCAAAATCCCGCATGGATGAAATCACCGCCATTAAAAAACAAACAGCAAATACGATAAATGTGAAAAGAAATGTTTTGTGATTCTTCCGTATAACCAGTGGCAGTTCAGTTTTCCAAAAACTCATAAGCCGGGTGTACTTCTCTTTTTTATTTTGGTAAATAGACTGATAAATAGCAACGGCGTGGCCGTTAATTAGCTGGGTTACTTTGCTGTGAGGATAAAAGGTTTTGGCATAAGCCAGGTCATCAACAAGTGTAGTGAACCGGTTGGCCATTTCATCAGGATCATCGGTTTCAAAATGCTCGTATTCCTGCCATTTTTGTGCATTCTTTTTAATGAATAAGGCTTCACGCATAATCAATAAAATGGTTCTTCAATATTAAGAAGTAATTTCTTAAAGACGTCTTGTAATTCTTCTTTTTTATTTTAAAGGGGCTGGCATATCCGTCCCGCGGTTTTTTGTTATTTTGCATTTATAGTATGCCGTCAATTCAAATAAATACTCCTTTTAACCTGGCGCTTGATTTTGAAGTGGCGGGTTTGCACAAAAGAATCCTCGCTTACTTCATCGATCTCTTCATTCTTGTGATCTACTCCTGGGGCATGAAAGCATTTTTGGCTGACGTAGTTAATGTTGAAAATAATAAATATGGGATTGATATCTTGTTGGTATCAATACCAATGCTGCTTTATTCTTTTGTTTGCGAAATATCGTTGCATGGACAGTCGCTCGGAAAAAAGATGTTGGGTATTCGTGTGATGAGCCTCGAAGGCGGCGAACCCACGATGAGCCAGTACCTGCTTCGCTGGGCTACCCGGTTTTTTGAATGGCCACTGGTTTTTAGTACAGTAATGCCCGGTTTCGGCATCCTTGTTCAGTTATTTTTTGTTGGTTTTTTTGGCGTCTTCGTCGTTATTATTATTGCCATTTCAAAAGCAAACCAGCGACTCGGCGATCTCGGCGCCGGAACCGTAGTGGTTGATGTCAAAAGCAAAACTTACTTACATGAAACGATCTTTCTCGATGTCTCCGCGAAAGATTACATTGTGCAATTTCCAGAGGTAATGAAACTCACAGACCGCGATATCAATACAATTAAAAGTATTTTGGATGTGGCTTCGCGAAAAGGAGATTTTAAGCTTGCTACATCTGCTGCAGAAAAAATTAAGATGCATTTAAAAATACAAAGTTCGTTGTACCCATTTGATTTCCTCGAAAAAGTCCTGATGGATTACAATTATATCTCTACTAAGTAATAACGGGTATAGCGGATAATTTTTACCCAAAAAAATTACTGATAATTTCCCGATGCTGCCGTTACAATTATCATCAGAATAACCAGGGCATAAAATGAAAGCAAAACAATTGTAAGAATTCCAACATACCTGAACATGATCTTTAAGTTTTGGAATGAATTGTTCAGGGTATGTTGATCATTTGTATTCAAAGCTGACTTCATGTGATTGGCAAATCGAAAAAGAAATAAGTAAGGAAAAAAAAACAAGATAGCCATGGCAATATATAAGACTGCCATAAAGGCCCCCATGCCACTGGCCAAAGCTGTTGACCCACGATACTCATCGCTGTATGCACCGGACATCATTGAGAGAAAAGACCCTGCAAAAATTCCGATGATGACTATTAAACCACATACAACAAACCCTACAATGGCAAGGAACCTTGCCCATTTTGCAGCCTCAGCGAGATGTGCTCTTGATGCAGTATCAATTCCAAACCCAAATAAAGTGGTTTCCTGGTTCTGGTCCATGTCTATTCGTTTTAATGTTTAATAAAAGTAAAAAACAATTTGATTAATGATAACGATAGGAGGATAATTAAATTCCTCATGGTGCCAGCCACGAGAATGGTGTAAATGGAAGATTTCGTAACACCCAGAAAGAAATAACTACAATTAAAACCATTAATGAAAAACCTGGTCTGTAAATAAAAGACGACGACGAATGTTTTTTTCCCAGGACATAGCCAAGCACAAAATAAATAATAAGCGGCAGGCACAATACAAACAATAAATTATAACCCATAGCTGCGGAGATATATCCATGCAAAAGTGCATGAAAGGATCGTTGAACACCACAACCTGGACAAAAAAGACCTGTGATCTGGTGAAAAAAACATGTTGGTAAATTCCCATTCTTTGGCTCGACAAAAAAATAAAGCAGCAGGATGCACCCTGCTGCCATTATAAAAATTGAAATTCTCAGAAATTTATGTTCATGCATATCTTAATCCATACGGGTTGCGACGCCAAAAAGGCTGACACCTAAAACAAAATAAAACAAGCACATTAAAATAATCCATCCAATGCCAATCCAGAAACCAATTTTTGTCCATTTTGCGGCTTCTGTTCTTGCTTTTTCCGCGCCATCAGTATCGCCCGCCGTTAATTTAGTGTTTACCTGTGCCGCGTAAATAATTCCAACCACGCCGAAAGGCAGACAACAAAGTATCGTTACTAATATGGCTTCAGCAAGCCAATTTTCGGTAAATGGCCCCTTAGGTCCGGGAGGAACCAGGTTTAAATTTTCCATAATGTTAGTTTGGTTTAATTAATGAGTCCTAAATATAAAAAGCAAATTCTAATATGCAAGGGCGAATAAAACTCTTTCTTTACTTGGCTTTCCACTTAAAATACACTTTCCTTCTTCGGGAGCATTATTCAACGGTATGCACCGTATGGTTGCTTTTGTTTTTTCTTTTATCTCCGCTTCCGTTTCCGATGTACCATCCCAGTGTGCTGAAACAAACCCGCCTTTTTCATTGAGAGTTTTTACAAATTCATGCCAACTATTTACAGGGGTAATATGATCCTCCCTGTACTTCAAAGCATTATTGAAAAGTTGCTGCTGAATTTCCTTCAACAATTTTTCGATATAGCCGGATAACCCCGCAATGCTTACCGGTTGTTTTTCTCTTGTGTCTCTCCTCGCCAATTCGACCACATTGTTTTCAAGATCACGAAGACCCAAGGCAAGTCGTACGGGGACACCCTTTAGTTCGTATTCCGCAAACTTCCATCCTGGTCTTGCATTATCATTATTATCATACTTAACTCTAATACCAGCTGCTTTGAGTTCTTTTATTATTTCGTCAGCTTTCGCATCAATGACAGGCTTTGATTCTTCACCTTTATAGATCGGTACGATAACAACCTGGATAGGTGCAAGCTTCGGAGGCATTATAAGCCCCTGGTCATCGCCATGCGCCATCACGAGTGCGCCGATCATTCTTGTGCTGAGTCCCCAGCTTGTAGCCCAAACATATTCCTGCTGATTTTCTTTGGTTAAAAATTTTACATCAAATGCTTTGGCAAAATTTTGTCCTAGAAAATGTGACGTACCTGATTGCAATGCTTTTCCATCCTGCATCAATGCTTCAATGCAATAAGTATCGACCGCGCCGGCAAATCTTTCACTTGCCGATTTTATGCCTCGTATTACCGGCAAAGCCATAAACTCTTCTGCAAAGGTTGCGTACACCTCAAGCATTCTTTTTGCTTCTTCGGTTGCTTCTTCGGCAGTTGCATGTGCGGTATGACCTTCCTGCCAAAGAAATTCTGCAGTACGTAAAAACAATCTTGTTCTCATTTCCCAACGCACCACATTCGCCCATTGATTTATCAATAAAGGAAGGTCACGATATGATTGGATCCAGTCTTTATACGTATTCCAGATTATTGCTTCGCTGGTGGGACGAATGATAAGTTCTTCGTCCAACTTGGACTCCGGATCGACCATTAAGGTTCCTTTCTTATCAGGATTTGCTTTTAACCGGTAATGGGTCACAACCGCGCATTCTTTTGCAAATCCTTCGGCATGGCCTTCTTCTTTTTCTAAAAAACTTTTAGGCACGAACAAGGGGAAATAAGCGTTCTGATGCCCGGTATCTTTAAACATTTTGTCTAATGCGGCCTGCATATTTTCCCATAGTGCAAATCCGTATGGTTTTATTACCATACATCCCCTGACAGCCGAATAATCAGCTAATCCACCTTTTAATACCAGGTCATTATACCATTGTGAATAGTCTTCAGCTCTTGTTGTAATCCCTTTACTCATAAATAAACGATCCGCTCAGGCGGAAATTTTTTTATTACAAATGGATCAACCGGGTTTGTAGAGATCATTGACGCATCGGAACAAAGAATCGGTCACAATACCTGTATTTGCCAATGAAAACTTTAACATCGTCAAAATAACGAACGGTTGAATCTTACGTTTTAATTAACAACGGATTTCACAATTTTACATCGAGCGGCAAAATATTTGATGCTCAAATATATGTGTCGGAAATCCGGCGCAAATGTAGTAACTTCAATTTTATAAACCACTTAAACTCCCTGCCATGAAACGTCAAATTTTACTTTTGGCAATTACCGCAGCAGCATTAAGCAGTTGTACTACCGCATACAAAACCGGTCAAACACCTGACGATGTTTATTTTTCTCCTACCCGCCCGCAAGATGAATATGTGCGTGTAGAAGAAAAGGATGATTACAGGTACGATGATACATACTATGATGACCGCTACCTGCGAATGAAAGTTCAAAACCGCACTCAGTGGTATGCGCTTGATGACTGGTATGCTTATGATCGCTACAGTTACCGCGCCAATTATTATTACGGATCTTATTACAATCCGTATACTTCATGGAACTATTATAATAATCCTTATTGCCATAACAATAATGTTATTATATATAATCCTAAGCAAACAGCCACAGTTGCGAATGTTCAGAAACCAAGGAATTTTAACCTGACAGCATATACGAATACAAATTATAATAATGCCAATAACAACTTTCGAATGAATTCGTATAAATCCGGCGTTGTTGTCAAACCGGTATACAATAATTCAAATTCCAATAATGGTTTTAGCAATACGATAAAGCAGATCTTTAGCGGGAGCAATATTAACGTCGGTAACAATAGTTCATCCGGCTCCCCGACAAGGAGCTATACCCCTTCGACCAGTCCCAGCTCATCAGGAAGCAGTGGCAGTTCAGGTTCTTCCGGCAGCAGTAGTGGAGCAAGTCGGCCAAGCAGGGGCAATTAAATCATAACAATGAAGGAGGATTAAAAATCGAAGCATTTTTTTCAATGTTTCCTCCTTTATATTGTCTAAACTCTTATACACTTCTTTATGAAAAGAAAAATATACACTCTCATTTTTCTACTTTCTTCGTATATATCTTTTTCCCAATCACCTGAAGATGCCTTACGGTTATCATGGTTCCAACTAAGAGGAACCGCAAGAAACCAGGCGATAGGCGGCGCAATGGCGTCTCTCGGGGGTGATGCAACTGCAAATCATATTAACCCTGCAGGACTTGCGTTTTTTAAAACATCTGATTTTATTCTTACCCCGGGGATACAATTTGGAAAAGCTAAAAGTACTTTCAGAGAAACAAAAACTACAGGAACAGGTCAAACTCAGTTTGGTCTTGGAACATCGGGTTTAGTATTCGGTGGTTTTGGACGCAGGGCACAAAATTCTTTTGCCCTTACGGTTACACAACAAGCCGACTTTAATTATAATACGTACTACAAAGGCCTGAATGATTACAGCAGTTTTGCAGAACCATTAGCTGATGAATTTGCAGCGTCCAACCTTACAATTGATCAGGCATTGGCATACACTTCAAGTATTTCAATACCCACGAGAATGGCGTTGTATACGTACGTGGTTGACACGGCAAGTGTAAATGGTAATTTGCAGGTAATAGCTCGTTCTGAAAACCCATCGGTTCGTGAACAGGAGAACCGCGTAGAATCAAGTGGTGGGATCACGGAAATAAATTTTGGATGGGGTTCTGAGTTTAGCAAAAAATTTATGGGAGGTATTAGTTTGGGAGTGAATATTATTAAACAAGAGAGAAGAACTTACTTCCATGAGTCAGATGCGACTGAAGATACAGACAACGATTTTAGTTTTCTGACATACGATGAACAATTTACAGTAAAAGGTTATGGATTGAACCTTCGCGGCGGATTGATTTACCGGCCAAAAGAATATATCCGTCTGGGATTCGCAGTCCATTCACCAACATGGATGCCATTAAAAGAAACACTAAGCTCTGGCTTTGCAGCCGACCTTGAAAACCTGTTTGGCCCCGGGAATGGTTATGATAGCGTGGGTATGGCTACCATAACAGGAGGTGGTCAGCAAACGGAGACTGAATATACATTGAGCTCCCCGACAAAAATCATGATCAGTGGATCTTATGTTTTCAGGGAGGTGGAAGATATCAGAAACCAGAAAGGATTTATTACTGCAGATATTGAATATACTAATTACAAATGGTTGAATTATGGTCCATACGATGGCGATGTGAATGACTTTACTAAAGCGCCTTACGAACCTTATAATGAAGCCATCGATGCCTTGTATAAGGGCACATTTAATTTCCGCTTAGGCGGCGAATTGAAATTCAAAACTATTATGGCTCGTGCAGGTTTTGCTTATTACACCAGTCCCTACAAAGACAAAGAGTTAAAAGCCAGGAAAATGTTTGCAAGCGGTGGCGTGGGCTACAGGAATAAAGGTGTGTTTGTTGATCTGACTTATGTACAACGGTTGAATAAAGATGTAAGCTTTCCGTATCGCGTTAATCCTCCAAGAGCCAATACATTTGCCGATCTGAAAGAAAACGGTGGCAATGTGATCCTTACAGTTGGCTTCAAGATCTGAGTCGCAATCATACTAACTTGTTTGTCACCAGAGCTCCAATGGAGCTCTTTTTATTTAGCGCAAAAAGAAAAATTGTCAGTCGGCGTATTAACTTCTGTCAGCATTCGTCTTCTTTTAAGCTAACTGTCTTCAAAAAAAAGCATTGGCACAGATTTAGTAAAACCGGAATTACAAAAGAAAATTTAAAGCTATGAGACCTTTTGAAGTCAAATTTGATTTCCCTGTGGCCTCTTCAAACTTAAAAATTTCTCTTAACGCCACTGCGAAACTTCACCACTCTGAACCCTATTTTGTTGTTCACAATTTTTACCTGGCAGATAATAAGAATGATCGAAGCCATCATTCCATGTTGCCCGACCAGGAAATAAAACGGATAAAACGGGATGGATCCTTTGCCTGGGTCCACAAGGATTCTGAAAAGGAATCTGAATTAAGCCTAGCTATTGGTGCAGGCTTAGAAACTATCTTATCAAAAGAAGAATTAGATAAACTTATTTAACGAATTTATACTTATACCTCAATAAAAAAGCGTCATGCATTATCGCAAAACGCTTCCTTATCTCAGAGCAGTTGGTTTTAGCAGAATATTTTCATTTTTGCAGCTAAGCAAAATTGATACTACCCTTTTATCTTAACCTCAATCCGGCGGTTCTTTTGTCTTCCCTCTGCGGTTTTGTTGTCAGCAACAGGTTGCGTAGATCCAAATCCAGCTGTCGTCATTCTATCGGCACTAATTCCTTTTTTTACAAGATAGGCTTTACTGGCCTCGGCTCTCCTGACCGACAATGGATTATTGACTTTATCAGAACCGGTATTGTCGGTGTGCCCGTCAATGGTTACGCTAACATCAGGATTTCTATTCAAATAAGCAGCAACAGTGTCTAAAACAGATTTTCCCCTGGGAAGCAAAACGGCGCTTCCCGTCCTAAAGACAATTTCAAACGATTTAATCCCGATTATCGGGCATCCGAAGTTATCAACCGGACCTGCCACTCTAGGACATTTGTCTTCTTCATCATTTACTGTGTCACCATCACTATCCGGTACCGGGCAGCCGCCATAACGAGCAACCCCTGGTACAGATATACATTTATCTTCTTCATCGTTTATACCGTCTTTGTCAGTGTCAGGTATGGGACAGCCCTCGTATTTTGCCAGACCTGCAACAGTAGGACATTTATCGTTCTCATCATTGATACCATCTTTATCAGTATCAGGGACGGGACATCCTTCATACTTAGCCACACCGGGAACGGTAGGACATTTATCGTTATCGTCGATAATGCCATCATTATCGCTGTCTTTTGGCGGTGGAGGCGGCGGAGGTGGCGGAGTAATTACTACAGGTTCTTTCTTTTTGCTAATACGGCCTGCAATTCCCAGTGCATGCATAAAATGATAATTTGCGGTAGCAGTAGTGATTGGAACTCTGTAAGTTGAGTTAATAAATAACCTGCCTTCATCGAAGAAGTTTACATTCAATCCTACACCAAGCGGAACATATGCACCGTAGTGAATATAATATTTCTGACCACCAAGACCGCCAATTAGAAATGGTTGAACCCAATATTTATCAGAAACCATTTTAAATTGTGCGGTAGCCTCCAACTGAAGCAAAAGACGATCAATGCCATTATCAGGTTTATCAGGAAATGGGTGATTGAGGAATGATGCATTCAATGAACCGCCAAAATCAATGTGTTTTTTTAATCCCCTGAAATAATGCAAACCAATACCAGGAGACATGTCGCTTATGTTGCCAAATTGTTTATCCCTTAGTACGACACTTAAGGAATTTGAGCGTATCAATTCTGCCGTTTTAAAATCATAAAGGTTGAAGCTTACGCCTATGTCCGTACCCCTAATCTCGTCTCCATTCTGTCCCAGAGCTACAGGTGTGATAAGTATTGTGGCAAGCAGTGAAACAAATACATGCTTCATAAAGAGTAGTTTGGTTTTAACAAAAATAACTGCTCTATAGTACATCCGGAAATAAAATATTACTTTGATTTCCACCTATTCTTCAGGCTTTTTCTTACCAAGCACTTCAACCTTTACCTGGGTAAGACCGGATTTTACATAATTCAATTTTTCGGCAGCGCTTCTTGAAAGATCAACAACTCTTTTCATCCTTGCGTGGAGTCTGTCATTTGTTCTGACCAAAACAGTGCGGCCATTGCGAAGGTTTGTAACTCTTATCCATGTGCCGAGCGGCAATACATTACAGGCGGCCGTCATTTTTTTCTGAGAGAAAGTCTCGCCGTTTGCAGTTTTCTTTCCATTAAAGCTGTTTGCATAAAAGCTTGCAGTTCCGTATATGATTTTTGGCTTTGACGCTACAGTTTTTGTAGTATCAGTAGCAACAAGATTGACACCAATAAATAACAGAGTAATAGCTAAGATTAATCTCATTGGCCATTCTTTTTGTTAGCAAAAAGCAGCTCACTGATTTTCTTATCCTCGCCATAAATATCTTCAAAAAAACTGATTTGTCCACTAGTTGCTTCACAGGTAAAATACCTGATAAAAACCGGCACTTTGGAACGTATTGGTATGCTGTGTTTTTCTTTTATTGCCAGCCAATGAGTAAGTGAATCTACTGGAATTTGCTTTGATTTGTTCGCAACCGTGACGCTGTTTTCATTTTCCATTATGTAGTATGCCATTTTTTCCCATTCCTGCACGCGAACGCAACCATGACTTAGTGCCCGTGAATCCGAACCAAAAAAAGAGCGTTGATTTGTATCATGCAGATAGACGGAATATTTATTGTAAAAATTGAATTTCAAAACGCCAAGTGCATTGTCATCCCCGCTGCCCTGGATAACTTTATACGGGATCCGTTTTTTATACTTTGACCAATCGACAGAATCCGGATCTACTTCTTCGTTTTTACTATTCAACAAACTGTATCCTTTTTTTGTAAGATATGCGGTGTCTTTTTTTATTCCCGGTAAGATTTCTTTTTCAATAATACTTTCCGGAATTGTCCATTGCGGATAAGTGATCATTTCTGACACAGCGCTGGTCAGTACCGGAGTCCTTGTCTGTGGTTTACCCACAACGACCTTGCTGCTTACTATTAACGTATCATTACTCAGCAGCTTTAATGAAAATGAAGGAATGTTTACCCATATGTACTTCTCGGGCATCTTTTCGGGCAACATTTTATACCGATCCATTGTAATCGCAATACGATTGAATTTTTCCTGGTCAGATAAATTCAACATGCGTATTGTCTGTGCACCAATTTTGCCATCTGCTGTAAGTTTTTTGTCCCGTTGGTACTTTTTCAGGATCGCGACAAACTTTAACGAGTCGGGTTGAATAGTTAGTGAATCAATATAACCTGACTCAAAAAGTCTTTTTATAACTGCGGTCTTTAGTTCGTGAGGATCCTTATTTGGAAAGACAATCGGAATAATCGGTCTAAAGTCAGCACTGTCAAGAAAATTTCTTACCGCTTCCTTTAATTCACGGTAGCCCTCGTGTTTGGGTTCAAGTGTTGGAATGATCATATCCAGTGAAAGCCCTGATGCAGCTGCATTGAATTTAGAAGAGACAAAATCCTGTGTCAAGACCGAATCTTTACGCATCGTAATACTGTCATTAGGCAAGCGGCCCAATTTGATGTCATGGAAAATACTAATCAATGCATCGCTTAACATCAGGTCAGCCCGGGCCCAGCTTGCAGCATCCTTCGTTTCTTTATCTTTAAAAGCGTCAGCAGCAAATGAGCTTTTTAACTTAAGCAATTGAGGCCAGTGATAATCTGCTGGAAAGAGTCCATAGCGTCTTGCTTTCTCAATAAATAATAAAAGGGAATCCCCCTGCGGCAGCCATTTTTGGGAACTGCTCCACTGGGCAGAAAATGTCTTTTGTTTATATAGATCGATCAGCAACGGCAACTGGTGCAGGACTGTTGAATCATCGATCTTCCCATTTTCTGAGGCCGAATAAGCAAGAAAGCTTTTAAGAAGCTCTTTTACTTTATCATCCATTTTTTCCGGCACTTCCACAATTACTTTTTCTTCAGGCGATTTTCGCTCTTTGCAGGAAGTAAAATTCATCCCGCAAAAAATCAATCCTGCGAAAAAAATCCAATAATATTTTCCTGATACAAAAAAAACTTTGACTGGGCTGTTCATAGAATTTTTTATACTAATTTCCCCGGCAGCAATTGTGATATGAAAAACAAAATAAGGAATCGTTCTTGTTTTAAAATCATCCTGACCGTTATTTTTTCAACAAACTGTGTATTACCAACTTGTGCCCAGTTACGCAACGGTTTTACTGCAACAGAACGTTTTCATGAGCAGGAATTATGGATTAAAAACGAGCCTAAAGATGTGACGATTTGTATTAACGCACCGTTGCATTTCAACAAAAAAGGAAATACCTATCTTATTTTATTTGCTTTACCAAATGGCAATAGTATTGAATGGACAAAAGGAAAGAAAATGAAGGCAGGTGACGATTGGCATTTTGATATACAGCATATCGGTGCGCAAACAAGATTTATAAGAAATCTTGATAAAAGGAATAATTATATCGTTGCTTATTTAATGGCTGAACAAAAGAGTTGGCCCGCATGGAAGAGAGCGAATCCTGGTTCATTGCAGCTAATAAAGAATATTGTTGATAGTTTGTCTGATCTTTTTAAAGAGCACCAGACGAAAATCGTATTAAATGGACATAGCGGCGGGGGCAGTTTTCTCTTCGGCTACCTGGATGCGGTTGAAAAGATTCCGGAGAATGTCGAACGCATCGCATTTCTTGATAGTAACTATGGCTATGAAGACAATTTGCACACAAGAAAAATTGTCGATTGGTTGCAAAATGACAAGCATAAATTATTTGTACTCGCTTATAATGACAGCCTGGTTATTTATAACGGGAGGCCATTGGTAAGTCCAACCGGCGGCACCTGGTACAGAAGTCGTTTGATGCAAAGAAAACTAGCAGAAACATTTCCATTTAGAACTGTTGCCGATACGGGTTTTATTACTCATCAGGCTCTAAATGGAAGAGTACGAATCATTTTAAAAGAGAATCCCGGTGGATTAATTTATCATACCATCCAGGTTGAAAAGAATGGATTTATTTATAGCCTGCTTTCAAATACCAAATTTGATGAAAGAGAATACTTTACCTATTTCGGAGAAAGAGCATATGAGAAATATATAAGTGATTAGGAAAGCACGGTGGGAATTTTCTGCTCCAGCATCATAAAATCAACAAGCACCAATGCAGCTACCGCCTCAACAATCACCGGCGCCCTTAATGCCACGCAAAGATCATGACGCCCCTTGATCGAAAATTTTTCTACTTGTTCTGTATCCCAGTTCAAACTTTCCTGCTCTTTAGGAGTAGATGAAGTTGGTTTTATTGCTAACCGAAATACCAATTCATTTCCATTAGTAATTCCTCCCACTACACCACCCGCATGGTTTGTTTTTGTTTTACCACTCATTTCCACAATAGCATCATTGTGTTCGCTGCCAAACATCCTTGCCGCTGCAAAACCAGTTCCAAACTCAACACCTCTTACTGCCGGGATTGCAAAAACAAGATGAGCCAAAACCGATTCCACTGAATCAAACCATGGTTCGCCTAAACCAACGGGTAACCCATTTACACGGCATTCAACAATTCCGCCAACTGAATCTTTTGCATCAATGGCATTTTGCAATCCTTTTTCAAGATCTTTTTCACCGCCGATCTCGACGACCTCTGCATGAATGCTGACATCCTTCATTAGCTTTTTAGCAATGGCTGCTGCGGCAACGATTCCTGCGGTCAATCTTGCACTAAAATGTCCGCCACCGCGATAATCTTCATAGCCGCCAAACTTTTGATGTGCCACCCAATCTGCATGACCGGGACGTGGAATACTTCTCTGTTTTGTATAGTCTTCGCTGCGGATATTTTTATTTTCAAAAAGTATTGTAATAGGGAAGCCCGTTGTCTTTCCATTAAATATTCCGCTTTTGAAAATTGGAAAATCTTCTTCCTGCCTGGGTGTAGTTCCTTTTTGTTTACCGCCTTTTCTTCTTTCAAGATCGGCAGCCAGGTCTTCGGGTGATAATGATAATCCTGCCGGACAACCGTCGATAGTTATTCCTACACATTCGCCATGCGATTCACCAAAAATGGAAACACGAAATAGGCGGCCGAATGAATTCACTTTATAAATTTAAATGTTGAAAGGGTAAAGATACTGATGCACCCAATGATTTAAGATCATTATAAAAATCAGGATAAGATTTTTTTACAGCCATTGCTTCTTCAATTACCATTTCACTATTTGCCTTTAAGCCGGCCACCGCACAGGCCATGGCAATCCGATGATCATGATGTGAATGAACATCTGCTCCTTTAACGAAACCATTCCCCTGGATAAGCATTTCGTCTCGTTCCAGTTTGACCAGGACTCCCATCTTATCGAATTCGTCCTGGAGTGTCAGGGCACGATTGCTTTCTTTATGCAGCAATCTATTTACTCCTTTGATCGTTGTTCTTCCTTTACAATAAGCAGCCAATGCTACAAGCGGGGGAAAAAGGTCAGGACAATCATTTGCATCAAATTGAAACCCTTTTAACCCACCCGGATGAATTTTAATACCTTTTGCTTCCATGGCGATGGAAGCGTTCGCATCCATCAGCGCATCTACTATTGCCTTATCAGCCTGTGTTGAAGAAAGATCAAGACCTCTGACTGTTAGCGGACCGGCAATTGCGCCAGCCACAAGAAGGAAAGCTCCACCGCTCCAATCGCCTTCCACGGTGTACTTACGAGTCACGAGCTCAGCGTGCAGAGTCGGTATACCGTGAAAGATAAATTCTTCATAATTCTTATTCTCCGGCACATTCATTCCGAATTGCTTCATCACATCCAATGTAAGATCGATGTAAGGTTTGCTTTTAAGATCATTAACCCTGATCGAAACATTTTTTGCGCCAGCGGCCGAATATGCCATTAATAACCCCGTAAGAAATTGAGAACTTAATGAGCCATCAACTTCAATAGTTGCCGGAACTAAAGGACCCTGCACGACCATTGGCAGTTTGCCCTCATTGCTTTTTATTTTCACTCCAAGTTTTGGTAGTATCTCATCAAAGAAATCCATGGGTCTTGTGGTCAAACTACCTGAGCCATTAATTGTAATTTCTTTATCGCTTAAAGCAACGATTGGAGTGAACATTCGAATGCTTAGTCCACTTTCCCCGCAATCAATCTCATTTGAAATCGGATTGATTCCCTGACTCTGAACTCTTAATTCTGAACTATCAACTTCAATGATAGCTCCAAGTTTTTGGATTATATCCAAAGCCGCTTTATCATCATTGCTATGCCCCGGATTATTAATAGTGCTCGTTCCTTTTGATAATAATGCCGCTGCACAAGCTCTTTGCATGGAACTCTTGGAAGCCGGCGCCTGAATAATGCCTTTTAATTCCGACGGATGTATTGTCACTTTCATGTTCCAAACCCCTAAGTGGGCTTTTTAAAGATTTTTAATTATTTGTTCCAGTTCATCAAGTTGAATAGACTTTACAACTCCTTTCCCTATTTTCTCCAGCATCACATAATTCATTTCTTTTCTTTCCCGCTTCTTATCCATTTTCAGCACTTCAAATACTTTTCCCTTATCAAAGTCGGCAAATGTTGGCAGCCCATATTTCAACAAGAGAGTTGCGACCCTGCCAGGTTCTTTAAACCCTAATATCCTTTGTGAGATCACTGAAGCATAGGTCATGCCTATTGAAATTGCCTGGCCATGTGATAATTCATACTGATTTTCTAAAGCATGCCCGAGTGTATGACCAAAATTCAACAATCTTCTCTCGCCTTTTTCAAATTCATCATTCTGCACAACTTTGGTTTTTATGATTGCATTGCGCCTTACCAACTCGCAAATTGCGGTTTGACTCCTTTGATATTTTTTTAATGTGCCTGATTCTAATTCTTTGAACATGGTTGCATCTTTTATAGCAGCATGCTTAACCATTTCTGCAAACCCATTGTTCCACTCATTTTCAGGCAACGAATTCAGGAAAACCATATCATGCAGAATAAACCTGGGTTGACGGATAACGCCAACCATGTTTTTGTAAACTCCAACATCAATTCCATTCTTACCACCAATAGACGCATCAACCATGGCAAGCAACGAGGTTGGAATAAATCCAAAACTTATTCCCCGCATATAAACCGATGCAACGTAACCGGTAAGATCTGTAATGACGCCTCCCCCAACGCCGACTAAAATTGTTTTCCGGTCGGCTTCCATTTCTATCAGTTGGTTGATCAGGTCATCGACAGTTGATTGCACCTTAAATTCTTCCCCTGGTTTTATTACGATGCAATTCCAGTTCTTAAATCTTTTTACATGGGCATTGTAAACATTTTCATCTGTTATGATGATTGCATTGTTCTTATCGACAATCTCTTTTAAATGAGAAATGCCTCCTGCGAAGTAATAGTCAACAGAACTGTTAGAAAATTTATATGTCAGTTTCTTCATGCCCCCTAACCCCCTAAAGGGGGAATTTGGAAAATTATTTAATGTCGAATAGAATTACAATCCGCACAATTGAGTGATACAACGAAAGCTCAACGTATTACTTTTGTTATTATCATAAAAACAACAATCAATAAATTAAAGAACACACCAAATAAGTAATGGATGTCCAACCTACGTTCCCCCTTTAGGGGGACAGGGGGTTAACTATTCATGATCTTATTCTGATGATTGATACTTTCCATGTGCACCGCATCAAAATACTTGGTGATAAACTCACGGCTTAATCCAAGTGCGTCACCTTTTGCAAATGCTCTTTCCAGTATCTGGTTCCAGCGACTCGTTTGCAAAATCGTAACGTTATTATTCTTCTTGTATTCACCGATCTTATCCGCAATCTTCATTCGCTGGCCAAGCAACTGTATCAATTCATCATCCAGATGATTGATTTGCTCGCGCAATTTTTCCAACGCGGTGATGAATTCAATTTCTTCCGCTGATTCATGACGCCATTTGATCTCCCCAAGCATCTCGGCAAGTTTCTCAGGCGTCACTTGTTGCTTTGCATCACTCCATGCATTATCAGGATCGATATGGCTTTCGATCATTAGTCCATCAAAGTCAAGATCAATTGCTTTTTGCGCCACATCCATCAGTATATCACGACGGCCACAAATATGTGAAGGATCATTGATGAGTAACAACTCAGGATTACGACGCTTCATCTCGATGGCCAGGTGCCACATCGGCGCATTACGATATTCGGTATTCCCATAAGAAGAAAACCCGCGATGAATAAGACCGATCTGTTTAATTCCCGAACGGGCAACCCTTTCCACGGCGCCGCTCCACAATTCAAGATCAGGATTGATCGGGTTCTTTATTAGCACCGGCACATCCACTCCACGCAACGCATCGGCCACTTCCTGCACACTGAAAGGATTCACAGTTGTTCTCGCCCCGATCCACAACACATCCACATCAAAGTGCAATGCATCCTGCACTTGTTTGCCAGTCGCTACTTCAACCGTAGTCGGTATACCCGTCAGTTTTTTTGCCTGCAACAACCAGGGCAAACCTTTTACACCTATGCCTTCAAACATACCGGGTTTTGTTCTCGGTTTCCAGATGCCGGCACGCAACATATCTACTTTGCCAGTAGCCGCAAGTCGTTGCGCCGTCTGTACCACTTGCTCTTCTGTTTCGGCGCTGCATGGCCCGCTGATGATCAGCGGTCGCTTGGTCCATGCTTTTTGTCCTGCTTCATTCTTTGCCTGTTCGATTGTTTGCATTGTTACAAATTTATACCCCCTTCCCCTAAAGGGGTGTAAGGAAGTGTTTTTTATTTATTTATATTTTTTATGTACCCATCTTTTCCAATATTATTAAGCTTTCGTTGCGTCGAACACTTGTACTTCAACAATTCTATGGGACTATTTTACTTCGCTTTCGATTCCTCATTTTTTCTTTCGATGCCCCGGCTAAAGCCCGAGGCAATTCATAGCATACCTTTCGTCCTAAGTTGCCCCTTTAGGGGTACAGGGCACAGGGGGTTTTACTTTATTATCCTCCTGATCTTATTCGCATTTTCAATCAGCTCCTGCAAATACTCATAATTTTCTTTTTCCAAACAACTCTTAAACTTTCTTAATTGCGAAATATGTTCATTCAAGACATCCAAAACGTTTTCCCTGTTCTGCATAAAAATGGGTACCCACATAGAAGGATTGCTCTTTGCCAACCGAACAGTACTCGCAAAGCCGGCAGAGGCTAGTTCAAAAATGGCTTCATCTTCCTTTTCTTTCTCCAAAACCGTATTCGCCAAGGCAAATGATGTGATGTGAGAAATATGACTTACATACGCGGCATGCAGATCATGCGATACTGCATCCATTTCCAATAAATGCATCCCGATCTTTTTATACATATTCTTTGTCCATTCTAATGCATCAGCATCGCTTTCATTGGGATTGCATATGATTACGGCTGTATTTTCAAAGGCACCGTGCACCGCCGCCTGCGGGCCGCTATACTCCGTTCCCCACATCGGGTGAGTAGCTACCAGTCTTCCCCTTTTTTGATGATCTTTTGTGATAGCAATTAATTGTTCTTTTGTAGATCCAAGATCAACGACGATCTGCTTGTCTATTTTATCAAGAATTGCCGGCAATATTTTTACCATGCTGTCCACGGGAATAGCAAGAATGATCACCTCGGAACTTTCAATAGCATCATCCAATTCCATTATCTCATCTACTAATCCCAATTCCAATGCTTTTTTTTGATGGTCCCTGTTCGAATCAACCCCGGTGAGTTTGCTAGCCAGCCCCTTTTCATTCAACTGCAGAGCCAAGGAACCGCCAATCAGCCCGATACCAACTATTGCAATACGTTTTCGTTCCATAAAACAATTCTTAATTCATAATTATTAATTCTTAATCCTGCTAATTGCTTCTTCAAACTTTTCGGCCGGCGCACATAAGCTCACTCTTACATATTTTTCGCCTGCGTCACCAAATATTCCCCCGGGAGTGATAAATACATTTGAATTATACAATACATCATCACTTAAAGCCCCCCCACCCCCCAAGGAGGGGATTTTGGAAGTGTCTGCATACTTTAAATATTTTTCAGGGACTTTTGCCCAGACAAACATGCCAGCCTGGTCTTTTGAATACTTACATTCTAACAGATCAAGTAAATCAAATACTTTTTCCCTTCTTACTTTATATACCTTATTTACTTCATCATACCATTCTTTTCCAAGAGTCAATGCCTTTGCAGCGGCCAATTGAACCGGTAAAAACATTCCACTATCCATGTTACTTTTGAATCGCAATACTTCATCAATTCTTTCTTTTGCTCCGCAAAGCATCCCTACTCTCCATCCAGCCATATTCTGCGACTTGCTTAATGAATTTAATTCGAGTACACAATCTTTTGCCCTCTCAATGCTCAACAAACTCGTGGGATTCTCATTCAAAATAAAACTGTAAGGGTTATCATGAACAATGAGAATTTCATTCTCCTTACCAAATACAACCAGCCTTTCAAATAACTCTTTTGATGGGAGTTGCCCGGTTGGCATTTGCGGATAATTCACAAACATCAGTTTCACTTTTTTCAGGCTTTTTTTGGACAGCTTATCAAAGTCTGGTTGATAATTGTTTTTCTCTCGCAGTTTATATTCCTTGCATTTTCCGCCGGCCAGCATGATCGCACTTCTGTAAGTTGGATAACCCGGGTTTGGTACCAATGCTTCATCTCCTTTGTTTAAATACGTCATGCAGATATGCATGATGCCTTCTTTACTTCCTATCAATGGCAAAATTTCTGTGCCAGGATCCAGCTCAACTCCATACCATTCCTTATACCATTCGCTTATTGCCTTTCTTAAAACCGGGGAGCCTTTGTAAGATTGATATGCATGCACGTTGGGTTTTGCACTTTCATCCTGTAGCGTTTTTATCACATCCGGATGGGGTGGCATATCCGGACTGCCAATACCAAGATTGATAATATTTTTTCCCTGTTTGTTCAACTCATCTATCTCCCTCAGTTTCTGAGAAAAATAATACTCGCCAATTCCATCAAGTCGTTTTGCTAGTTGCATACGTTTTATTTAAAAATCTCAAGAACCAAATTCCAAGCATCAAATAAAATCCAAATCAAAAAATTCAAATTCGCCGCTATTTTAATTTGAAAGTTGAGATTTATTTGGATCTTGTTATTTGTCATTTGAAATTTATTTAAGTTATTTCCATAATCCACGACGATACACACCATATATCTTCACCTCTGCTGTTAGCGGTTTTATCTGATCAATCACTTTATCAAACTGATCGACTGTGTCAAATTCCATATCCGCATGAAAACTATATTTGAAATCGCTGCCCGGTATCGGAAAGCTTTGGAGTTTGCTAAGGTTAATACCGCCCTCGGCAATTTTAGTCAGCACCTTTGCCAGGCTGCCTCTTGAGTGATCAGTATGAAAATTCACCGAGGCTTTATTGGCGTCATTCACCGGTTGAGCGACATCTTGTTTTTGCAATACTAGAAACCTGGTGTAATTATTTTTCAATGTTTGGATATTTGGAGCTAAAACTTCCAATTGAAATAATTCCGCTGCAAGCTTGCTTGCAATTGCAGCAATATGTTTGCTCTTATGCTGATGAACATGCTTAGCACTTAAAGCTGTATCATCTGTCTCTACCAATTTCCATTTGTACTTATCAAGAAAATCATAGCATTGTTGTAATGCCATGGTATGTGAGTGTACCTCGCGAATGTCCTCCAACTTAACTCCCGGGTTCACAAGAAGATTTTGTCTGATCTGGAGATAGATCTCACCAATAATTACAAGGTTGGATTTTTGAAGAAGATTATAGTTAGCAAGAATGCTTCCGGCAATTGAATTCTCAATAGCCATCACGCCACCATCACTTTCTTTTTTATTGGAAGCAATCTTTATCACATCACGGAAAGTAGCGCAAGGCAGCACGTGGACATCTTTTCCAAAAAACTGCTGCGCTGCCACCTGGTGAAAGCTCCCTTCATAACCTTGTATTGAGACCCTCATAAAAAAAAATCCCGGCTTTTTGCCGGGACCTATGTTGATTTAATTTCTTGAACTTAATAAGTTTTCAACAAAAGCAATCCCGGCTTCTGGCTAAAGAAGTAATAAAAATAAAACCAACGGTATGCTTTTGCGATAGTCATTTCATTTCAAAAATAAGTATTCATTTTTAACAAGCAAGATTTTGACACAAAAAACTATAATTGAAAACAACTGTTTGTACCAAAAAAACAGCCACCCCGAATAACCGGGGTGGCCTCTAACGATTGCTTGCCATATTGAAAAAAATCTTACTTCGCTGTAGTTGAAGGCGCTGCATCTGTTGTAGACGGAGCGACAACTGTTGTATCAGTCGGAGCCGGAGTTACAATTGTTGTATCAGGTGCTGGAGCTGTTGTTTCAGTTGAAGTTGTTGTTTCCTCGTTACCGTTGCAAGCTGCGAAAGCTGCTGCAATTACGAATACAAAAAAAAGCTTTTTCATGTTTTCTGTTTTTTAGAGTTTGTTTAAACAAATAGAATTCGGCATTTATACCCGTTTTAAAAAAAGGTAACCCGGTGTTAAATAGTTTTTTTTGGTTTTCTTTGGGTTACTATTTGTCAATAATTGTATTAAAACTTGCAGATTGAACCCTGATTTGAAAGAAAAAGAGTTGCTGAAAGGATTGGCGCTCGGGGATAAAAAGGCGGTTGAAACCATCTACAAAGACAACTATAATATGGTTCAAAGCCTGGTTATCAATAACAACGGCTCTGCTCAGGAAGCAAAAGATATTTTCCAGGAAGCGATGATCGTACTGCTGGAAAAGGCCCGTTCAGGTAATTTTGAGTTGAATTGCCAGATCAAAACCTACGTTTATTCAGTTTGCCGGCGGATTTGGTTAAAGAAATTGCAGCAGTATAACCGGTATTCAAATGAAGTGGAAAGCATGGTGAGTACGGTGCCGGTCGAGGAAGATGTGGAAGAATACGAAAAGCGGGACCAGGAATTTGTGATGATGGAAAAGGCGATAGGCAGTCTTGGTGAACCTTGTAAGAGCCTTATTGAAGCCTTTTACATCCAAAAGCGGAACATGCAGGACATCGCCAGCCAGTTTGGATATACCAATGCAGACAATGCAAAAAACCAAAAGTACAAGTGTCTTATGCGATTAAAGAAATTATTTTTCGCTCAATATAAAAACGGTAAGTGATGGAAGACATTCAAATGCTGGAAGCTGTTGAACGATACATTCGCGGCGAAATGAGACCGGATGAAAGGGTCCATTTTGAACAATTGCGTAAAACGAATCCCGATGTAGATCAAATGGTGGTGGAACATACCCTTTTCATTCATCAAATGAATGAGGTGGGTGAATTGCGTAAGTTTAAGTCTGCCTTAAATGAAATACATACTGATCTTGCTGAAAGAGGATTGATAAACTCGGACAGGTTAAAAGGCAAAGCAAAAGTGGTTTATCTCTGGAAACGTTATAAGAGAGTGGCTGCTATTGCGGCAACCATTGCAGGTATTACCACCGTTACTATCAGTTTGTTGGTATGGTCACTTTCCCCAAATCCTGATGCCAAGATAATCAAGGATCTTAGCCGTGATTTGGATAAAGTAAAGAAAGATCAAATCGTTACAAAAGCTGCGGTAAATAATTTACAGAATGACATTAAGACGCAATACAATCCCAGTATTGACTATAAATCCGGCGGCTCTGGATTTTTAATTGATGGCAAAGGCTTATTGATAACAAATCTCCATGTTGTAAGAAATGCAAGAAATATTGCAATTCAAAACAGGAAAGGCGCAATCTTCAATGCAAAAGTTGTTTTTACTGACGTTCAAAAAGATATTGCGATCCTAAAAGTAGATGATGATAATTTCAAATCGCTGACTGCTATTCCTTATAATATCAGTAAAACATCTGCTGATTTGGCTGAACCTATTTTTACACTTGGTTATCCCCGTGATTCTATTGTCTATGGCCAGGGGTACTTAAGTGCAAACACTGGCTACAAAGGAGATACGTTGAGTTGCCAGATAGCTATTGCGGCAAATCCCGGAAATAGTGGAGGACCCGTTCTGAATAATAATGGGGAAGTGATTGGAATACTCAGCACCCGGCAGGTCTCAGCTGAAGGAGTTGTTTTTGCAATACAATCGAAATATATTCATAGTGTATTAACTGAATTAAAAAAATCGGATACATCTTACGTAAAATTAAAAACCCCTGCGGCTTCCTCGTTGAAAGGGATGGATCGTACGCATCAGGTAAAAAAGATCGAAGATTATGTCTTTATGGTTAAAGTAAATTAGAAATACCCGATCTTATGTTATTATTCAAAGCTGCTTCGGCAGCTTTTGTTTTGCCCAAAGGTTCTGTGGATATTCACCCGCATCAACGAGTTTTTGTAAGCTTTCTCTCACCATGGGTGCATCTTCTTTATACGTAACGCCAAACCATTTTGAGGAAGTAGGAATTACTTTTATTACTCCTTCCCCATCCTTAATGTATTTATCCGCAACAATTGGTATAAAAAATTCAGCCTTTGGATTGGATGCGTTTTGGGAAAGAAATTCCTTAAATACCTTTCTGGTATAATCAAAAACCTCCGGATGGAAACACCAAAAATTCATGGATACATGTGTATCCAGCGGAAGTTCTTTAGGGAAATGGTCATCATTACAAACAATCTTGGCTCCAACCTTCGAAACATTTAGTCTTTCAACTACCGAAACCAGGTTGCCCTTCTTATCTACTTCGCAAACGCCGCGGTTTACAGTGCCATGCTCCGAAAGTGTTTTCAATAACTCATACCCGATAATGGCATATACATCCTTTTTGCAGTCATTCAAAAGAAAGCGGTAAGCCTTCTCAAATCCGTCTCTTCCATAAAAGTCATCGGCATTGATGACAGCGAAAGGTTCGTTTACTTTTTCGTCAGCACAAAGAACAGCATGTGCTGTGCCCCAGGGCTTTGTTCTCTGACCAGGAATTTCAACTCCTTCTGCATATTTATGTAACTCCTGGAAAACATATTCCACGTCGATTCGTCCCACGATGTCCTTTCCTATTATCTCCCGGAAATTCTTTTCAAATTCTTTGCGGATAATAAACACCACTTTCCCAAAGCCTGCCCGTATAGCATCATAAATTGAATAATCCATAATTGTTTCAGCTGATGGGCCAAAACCTTCCACCTGTTTCATGCTTCCATAACGTGAAGCCATGCCTGCTGCGAGTATCACCAATGTTGGTTTCATCAAATAATTTTAATCAAGATGCGAAAATAAATAAATTAGCTACTTTCCATTCATATTTATTACATGCAAACTCCGGATCTGAAAAACATTACGACTGATAAAATACATGGGTACTTTTTACAAGATAAAAAAGTTGAATTAGATGTATTGCGTCTTGACAAAATCCACCCGGTCATTTCAGGTAATAAATGGTTTAAACTAAAATATCACCTTGACAATTTTAATGCCGGTAATTATGAAGGCATTGTCACGTTCGGCGGAGCCTGGTCAAACCATGTTTTGGCGACTGCCTGTGCCTGTTATTTGCAAAGGATAAATTGTATCGGTATAATCCGTGGAGAAAGCCCAGGATCCCCTTCTGCGACATTATATGAGGCGATCAAATATGGAATGGAACTAAAGTTTATACCCCGCCAAGACTATAGCCGTCGAAAAACTGATGAATTTCTTGAGTCAGTCAAAAAAGAATTCCCGCTTTATTATATTATTCCCGAAGGAGGTGCAGGCCCCGAAGGAGAAAAAGGAGCAGGCGAAATTCTTCAACACATTGATCGGAAGAATTATACCCATATTGCTTGTGCTGTCGGTACCGGAACTATGTTCAATGGCATTCAAAATGCCCTTTCGCCGGATCAGCAGTTAACTGGCATTGTGGTGTTAAAAGGGTGGAAAGATGAAAAGAAAACAAATGGCGCCAAGTTGATCTGTGATTATCATTTTGGCGGGTATGCAAAATTTAATGCGGTTCTTTTGGATTTTATGAATGATCTTTTTAGTTCAACCGGCATTCCTACGGATATAGTGTATACCGGCAAACTCGCCTATGCGATTTTCGATATGATCAAAAACAATCATTTCTATCCGGCAAGTAAGATCCTAATTATCCATAGCGGAGGATTGCAGGGAAATGCATCATTGCAAAAAGGTTCGTTAATCTTTTAAGTTTGCGCCCTGCATTCCTATCTTTGTCTTTGTAGACCAAACGAAATTTTTTGTCTTAACGTTCTATATCCATGCGAAAAATCATCCTGTCCCTCTTGATATGTATTGCTGCCTTTGCACATGCACAGGATTCATTGCCTGCTTTTTCAGTCGTAAATAAAGGGAACAATCGTGTTGTTATCAGCTGGAATAATAAATATCCACATCTGAAACAGATAAGTATCCAGCGATCACCCGATAGTCTTTCTAATTTCAAAACACTGCTCACGGTTCCTGATCCCAATAACAAACAAAACGGTTATCTTGATTCAAAAGCGCCAAACGACAGGATGTTTTACCGGCTATATATTCTTGTTGATGGCACCAATTTTGTTTTTTCAAAATCAAAAAGACCGGCAAATGACAGCATCCGGACAGCTTTGCTGTCCGATACAGCTTCACAAAAAATTACGGATAGTGTTTATTTGAAAATAGTTGAAAAGATCATTAACCAAAATTTGCCAGATAGTGCATTAACATCCGAAGAACTGATCATTCTTAGAAGATATAGAAACGGCAGACAGGCTGTGCTGCCCGATTCGATATCAAGAAAGTTAGATGCGGTCGTAAAAAATAAAAGAAATGGTGATGTTGCGATACCTATGTATCGAATTGTCGCCAATAAGGATGGGCTGGTAAGAATTTCACTGGCAGACGCTGCCAATAGAAAATATTCAATAAAGTTTTATGAAGACGACGACACGTTTCTTTTTGAACTAAAGGATATTAAAGAAGCTTCGTTGATGCTGGAGAAATCAAATTTTTATCACTCAGGCTGGTTCAAATCTGAGTTATATGAAAATGAAAAACTGGTTGAGAAAAACAGGTTTTTTATTCCCAAAGATTTCTGATGGTGAGTGGTCAGCGGTGCATGGTAAATAGTAGCTTTATCATTTTATTTTCTTTGCTACTGGCTACTGGCTACTCAACAACTCCACTTCAAATACTTTTTCAAAATTCTTTTTCACCACTTCTTTGGCTGCTTCAAAATCAATCTTTTTTCCTAATTCTTTTTCAAGTGATGTGACCTGCTTGTTTTGGATACCGCAGGGAATGATATTATTAAAATAAGAAAGGTCCGTATTTACATTAAAAGCAAAACCATGCATAGTGATCCAGCGGCTCGTTCGTACACCCATCGCACATATCTTCCTCTCTCTTCCCGGAACATCCGGATCGAGCCAGACCCCGGTTTCGCCTGCAGACCTCGCTCCTTTTAATCCATAATCAGCAAGACTTGTTATGATCACTTCTTCAAGATTGCGGAGGTATTTCCCAATATCTGTGTAAAATTTTTCCAGGTCGAGAATCGGATATCCAACGATCTGCTGATCGCCATGAAAGGTAATATCACCGCCGCGGTTGGTTCTGAAAAATTGAATACCGTTTTCTTCGAGCTGCTTTTCGCTCATTAAAACATTCTCAATGTTACCGCTTTTGCCCAGTGTATAAACCGGTGGATGCTCCACAAATAAAAGATAATGCTGAGTCGGAAGTTCGGAGTCGGGCGCCGGGAGCGTATTTTCGTTTACTGCGGGCTCCCGACTATAGACTAAAGACTTTCTTCTTGTGTTTTCTTTTAAAAGGCTTTCCTGGTAGTCCCATGCCTCCTTATAATCCATATTTCCCAAATCCCGGAATATGACCTGCTGTTTATCCATTCTGCAAATGTACTTTTGCATCTTCAATCAGGCAAAACCGGAGTCGTGCATTTGAACAATTCGCTTCGCTCAGTGCAGGCTTTGCGTTGCAAGGGACGATGAATCAAGGAACTGACGCCGGTAAAAAAAAAGAGGAGATTGCCTGCCTGTCGGCAGGCAGGCTACGGCTTCGCCTCGCAAGTAACTTATGACCGGAGATGGCCAACAGAAAGATGACCAACAGGACGGCAGCGACGAGCTGTACGAAAGATTAGTCATAAAAATTGATAAAGGCCAGGAGCCGCTGCGCATTGATAAATTCCTAATGCGACGAATTGAAAAGGGTACAAGAAACAAAATTCAGCAAGCGATAAATGCCGGAATGGTAACAGTGAATAAGAACACTGTGAAACAAAATTATAAAGTGAAGGGGCTTGACGAGATAATTGTGTACAGCGACATGAGCCCCGAAGACACCGAAGTTTTGCCCGAAAAACTTGATCTCGATATTTTTTATGAGGATGATGATGTAATGATAATAAATAAAGCCGCCGGCATGGTTGTACACCCTGGAAGCGGAAATTATACGGGCACATTATTGAACGGAGTTGCATGGTATCTGCAACAAAAAGATCCGTTAATCACTGAAGAAACACTCCCGAGATTCGGCTTGGTTCATCGAATCGATAAAAATACAAGCGGGCTGTTACTAATGGCCAAAAACAGTAAAGCCATGACGCATCTTGCTAAACAATTTTACGACCATAGTGTAAAAAGAAAATATATTGCGCTGGTATGGGGAGATCTGAAAAATGATACCGGAACGATTGTGGCCCATGTTGGCCGCAATCTTCGATTCAGAAAATTATTTGAAGCCTATCCCGAAGGTGACCATGGCAAAGAAGCAATTACACATTATAAGGTCCTCGAACGGTTCAATTATGTAACATTAGTCGAATGCGTTTTGGAAACCGGCCGTACGCACCAGATACGGGTGCATATGAAATATATTGGCCATCCATTATTCAATGATGATACCTATGGTGGCGATAAAATTGTAAAGGGAACTGTATTTGCTAAATATCGCCAGTTTGTTGACAATTGTTTTTCCATTTGTCCAAGGCAGGCACTGCATGCAAAAACGCTTGGCTTTATTCATCCCTCAACGAGGCAAGAAATGTTTTTCGATACTGAATTGCCAAATGATATGAAGGAGGTGATTGAAAAGTGGAGAGGGTATATTAGTTCAGTAGGCAGTAGGCAGTAGGCAGTCGGAAAAGACCATCAGTTCATAAATTTCTCAGGATTCTGAATCATACTACCCAATATTTTACCTACTTCAGCATTTTTAGCAGATAGGGATAAATGTTCTTCAGAGCTGATGTACTTGCAGGCAAAGGCAAAATCAATCCAAACTTGTGTTTCAGAATTTTCACTGTCCGAATCAGTTAGCTTACTTACAAAATGAGCAACATATTTTCTTCTCCTATATGTTCAGCAAAATTGGCACAAACTGATCTTGAACTTTTTCTTATTTGGTCAGTAAGACTATAAGTTTCCTCTCTTGGGAACCGTTTGGATATTTCAAAAATATCCATCGCAAGTTCGAAAGCCTTTTTATAAACAATCATGTCTTTATACGATGCCATAGTAAAATTTATTGGTTAAATAAAATGAGAATAGCTATTTTCAAACTGCAACTGTCCGCTGCCTACTGCCCACTGCCTACTGCCTACTGCCTACTGAAATCAAAAAGTGTCGCAGTGAAAACTCCTCTCTCCCTTTTCTTTAATGCCACATCCCACGTACCCGAATAACGAAGTGTTGAAGGAACGGTAAGGTTTCCGAATTGCGTCATTTGCACTTCCATGTGTACATCAAAATCGTAAACACCGGCATTATAACTCAGATCATAATTGCGGGCAACGATTTCCATTGATCTGCTGTTGAACCATGTTGTCATATTATCGATCACAACACCACTTCCGCTTTTTGCTTTAATAGTAAACAGGTAACAACTTTGCCCGTTGTAATCAACGTAGTCGAGTGAAAAATTATATTTCTCCGCATTGTCTTTATCAAAAATTGCTGTCTTATCACCCATTAAAGGAATGCCGGGAATTTTTTTCCCGGGATCAAAAAAAAGCATCTTGAGCTGCTCCTTATGTTTTTCAATTCCTTTTTTTGACCTAACATCGCGTTGCAATCCACTCACTATATTCGTCTCACCGCATATTTCACCGTTGGTAAAAAAAAGTCCGGCATATAATTCTGCGGTATAATAATTATAGCCGCCATCTTTCTCATAAAAATTCCCCGTCACGGATTCATTTATCACTTCCATTGTGCGACAGCCTTTTGACACACGCTGTCTTGTTTTGCTTTGCAGCGTTGCTTTAATTCTGGCTTTTTTATCCTGCATGCGGATATCATTCAGCGCAGTGAAACTAATCACCCTTAAATTTCTAAACGCTTTATAAAATGTAGTGTCATTCTTAACATGTTTTATAAAGGATTCTACATCCAGTTTATTGCGAACGACGACTTCAGTCAGCTCGATCATCTTTGATAACCGGGCATTATCAAGAGAATCTTCATTTTGAGAAAAAACAGTTTGTGTAAAAAATAGGATGGCGATAAAAAGAAATCTTTTCATACGGACTATTGTAACGTGAAAAGATCTAAGCAGGGAATAACATTTTGTAATCCACTTTTACTTTCCCTTTTGAAATATCTTTTAGCTTTCCTTTCAACAATTTTCTTTTTAAAGGCGAAATGTGATCAATAAAGAGTTTTCCTTCAATATGATCATATTCATGAAGAATGATTCTTGCTGTGAGCCCCTGGTAGGTCCGCATGTGATGTTGGAAGTCTTCATCCAGGTATTCTATCGTTACGACGGATTGCCTTTTAATATCTTCCCGGATTTTCGGGATGCTTAGACAGCCTTCGTTATAATTCCATTCAAAACCATCAAGTTCCTTGATATGTGCATTAATAAATACCTGTTTTATGCCGGGAGCATCGGGGTAATTTTCCTGGTCCTTATCCTCTTTCATTTGCCGGAAAATTTGCTCGGAATCAACGACGAAAAGACGAATCTCTTTATTGACCTGCGGAGCCGCCAAACCTACACCAGTACTGGCATACAGCGTTTCCCACATATCTTCAATAAGTTTGGGCAGGCCAGGATAATCAGGGTTGATATCCTTGCTAATTTTCCTCAAAACCGGGTTGCCATATGCTACAATTGGTAAAATCATAAAACCCTCCATCTCCCTAAAGGGAGTGTAAAAATTGTTTAATAATTAAGATGCAAATTTAATTGATGCTTTCAATAATTCCCCCTTTACGGGGTTAGGGGGTTCTCATGTATTCCTGCAACATAATGGTGGCAGCAATCTCATCAACGAGCTTTTTATTCCTGCGCTGGATTTTTTTTAATCCCATTTCAAGCATTGCATCTTTTGCCATTTTGGAAGTGTAACGTTCATCTACTTTTTTGACCGGGATGTTCGGAAAGTTCTTTTGCAATTGTTTAATGAATTTCTCAACCAATGGCGTAGCATGTGTGTCACTATCATCCCAGTTTTTTGGTTCGCCAATGATGATCAGTTCTACTTCTTCTCTTGCAAAATAATCTTTAAGAAAAGGGATCAGTTGCTTTGATTCAACTGTTGTTAATCCCGTAGCAATTATTTGTAACGGATCTGTGACTGCGAGACCTGTCCGTTTTGCACCGTAGTCTATTGAAATGATTCTTGGCAATTAAAAATTAAGAATTAAAATTAAGAATACAAAAACAAGTCAGCGATTACAAAGATGGCAAAAACAACCGATGCAAGCCCGTTTGCGGTCATAAAAGCGAGATTCACTCGTTTCAGATCATTTGGCTTAACAATGGAATGCTGGTAAGTAAGCATGCCAATAAAAATAGCGGCTCCAACCCAATAAAGCCAGCCAAAATTTCCAGACCAACCAGCATACAATACACAAGCAGCACTAAATACATGCAATAATTCCGACACTCTTAATGCTTTTGCTTTGCCTAGCCATGCCGGGATAGAATAGAGTTTGTTCTCTTTATCGAACTCTTCATCTTGTAACGCATAAATGATATCGAAACCGCTAACCCAAAATAAAACTGTTAGTGAGAAAAGAATTGGTAAGAGATCAAACCGACCAGTGACCGCAAGATATGCACCAATTGGTGCCAGGCTTAATCCCAACCCAAGTATCAAATGACAAAGCGGGGTAAATCTTTTTGTATAGCTGTAACCAAGTACAACAAGTAAGGCAACCGGTGAAAGATAAAAACACAATTTATTAATGAAGAAGGTACAGACAATAAACAATATGCAACTGACAATCGTGAAAAATAAAACATTGTTCGCTTTTAAAATTCCAGCAGGAATTTCTCTAATAGCAGTTCTTGGATTTTTTGCATCAAAACTTCTATCGAGATAACGATTGAATGCCATTGCCGCGCTTCGGGCAAAGATCATGCAGAGGATAACAAGTAAAAACCTAAACCCTATTTGCTGTAATATAGCAATATCCATTTTTCGTTGTAACGAATAACTATAATTATCGGTTCCACTAAGAATCCATGCACCCACTCCGAAATCTGTATGGCCAGAATTTAATCCCAAAACAAATCCAATCAACGCAAACGGCATTGCGAAAATGGTGTGAGAGAACTTTATAAGAGATAGGTAGCTCTTTAGTTTAGGCATTTGGCAAAATTAATCGAAACATCTTGGCTAAGTTCCCCCTTTGGGGGACAGGGGGGCCTGTATGAGAAAATTTTATAAGACTTAAATAACTTTTTACTGTGCTCATTTCTTAAATATTCAATGTTCAATATTCAAATATCAATGGCCAGGTGCTTTTTGCTTTCCTAATCGTCATCAAAAACTGTTTTTCAAACTAAGTTCCCCCTTGGGGGGACAGGGGGCCTAATGTTCAGTTCTTCCTTTCACTGCCGGACGCATTTTGCTTTTTACCAATTCCCACAACACAACCCCTGCAGCCGTTGCAATATTCAGCGAATGTTTCATCCCGAATTGAGGAATTTCTATACAACCGTTACATAAATGAATCGTTGATTGCTCGATACCGGTCACTTCATTACCAAAAACCACCGCAATCTTTTCATTTTGCCTGAAGTTTGCAGCATGCAGCTTGTAGCTTCCTTCAGCCTGCTCCACGGCATATACTTTATATTTTTTGATTTTTAATTCATCGATTGCTTCAGCTGAAGTTTTAAAATATTTCCAAAAAACGGTCTCCTCGGCTCCAAGCGCCGTCTTTTTTATTTCCTTATGCGGTGGTTTTGCAGAATAGCCTATTATATAAATTGCTTCGATCAAAAAAGCATCGCTCGTGCGGAAGACACTGCCCACATTATAGGCACTGCGGATATTTTCCAATACAACAATAATGGGAAATTTATCGGACCCTTTGAACTCATCCACTGACTTACGGCCTAACTCTTCCATGCTCAATTTTCGCATGGCGCAAAGGTAATGGCAGGAAAATTTCTATCATGAATATTCAGAACCATAGTTCTAATTCGTATTTATACACATAAGGATTTCACAGGGATACAAACCCTTACCGTTGAGTATATTTGCCTCTCCCGAATAAACCGGGGCAGCATGGCAAAAACGAAGACAGATGAAACCCCCTTAATGCAGCAACACCGGGTTATAAAACAAAAATACCCGGATGCCATATTGCTTTTCCGCGTGGGGGATTTTTATGAAACATTTGGACAGGACGCTGTTATTGCCTCACAGGTGCTGGGTATTACACTTACAAAAAGAAATAACGGAGCAGCGGCTTCTTCTGATCTTGCCGGTTTTCCACATCATGCACTGGACACTTATTTGCATAAGCTGGTAAAAGCCGGTTACCGGGTTGCCATCTGCGACCAACTGGAAGATCCAAAACTTGCGAAAGGAATTGTAAAACGAGGTGTGACTGAAATGGTGACACCAGGCACCGCGGTAAATGACAAGCTTCTCGAACACCATAGCAATAATTTCTTAGCAGGAATTCATTTTGCCGAAAATGACGAATATGGACTTGCTTTCCTCGATATCAGCACGGGTGAATTCTTTATTTCTGAAGGCGATCGTGAATATGCAGATAAATTATTGCAGAGTTTTAAACCGGCTGAAGTTATTTTCCAACGCCACCAGCAAAAAAAATTTAAAGAATATTTTGGCGCAAAAACATATTCTTACACACTTGATGCGTGGATCTTTACTGAATCCTATGCAGAAGAAACATTACTGAAACATTTTCAGACCATTTCATTAAAAGGCTTTGGCATTGATGATCTCCGCAAAGGTATCACTGCAGCCGGCGCCGTCATGCACTACCTGAAAGACACCGAGCATCCGAACCTGCAGCATATTACGAATTTGCAACGTATCAACCGGGATGATTTTTTATGGATGGACCGGTTTACCATAAGAAACTTAGAATTAGTATCCAGGAATTCGGAAGCAGGACATACCTTATTGGATGTCCTGGATAACACAGTTTCTCCCATGGGCGCAAGATTACTAAAGCGGTGGATCGTTTTTCCCTTAAAAGATATTCAGAAAATAAATGAACGTCTTGAGCTCGTTGAGTTTTTTATTCTCAACACTGACATAAGAAATAAGATCATTCATGCCATCAAACTTTGTGGTGATATCGAAAGACTGGTTTCGAAAATCCCTTTGAAAAAAATTAATCCTCGGGAACTTTTACACATGGCCCGGGGATTAAGACAGGTGGCCGAAATAAAAATGGTTTGTACCACAGCCAGCAACGCATATTTAAAGCGATTAGGTGATGCGCTGAATCCATGTGTTTATATTGCCGATAAAATTTTCAAAGAGATCGTTGACAACCCTCCGGCACTTGCCATTAAAGGCGGGATGATCAATAGTGGTGTGAATAACGAGCTGGATGAATTAAGACGTATTGCCTATGATGGTAAATCTTATTTAACCCAATTGCAGCAAAAAGAAGCCGAGGTAACCGGTATCTCTTCATTAAAAATTGGTTTTACTAATGTTTTCGGCTATTATCTCGAAGTGACACATTCGCATAAACACAAGGTGCCGGCTGAATGGATGCGAAAACAAACACTAACCAATGCCGAACGCTATATCACTCCTGAATTAAAAGAGTATGAAGAAAAGATCACCGGCGCCGAAGAAAAAATTTTAAAAATCGAGCTGGAAGTATATGAGGCCCTGCTGAATGAACTGATGGACTACCTGGCACCGGTACAAACGAATGGAAATATTATTGCTGTTCTTGATTGCATCAGCTGTTTTGCCAACAATACGATACAGTATCATTATAAAAAACCAACCCTGCATGACGGTGATGAATTGGTGATTAAGAAGGGACGTCATCCTGTGATCGAAAGAAATTTACCATTTGGCGAAACTTATATTACCAATGATCTTGAATTAAATAAAACTGAGCAACAGATCATCATTCTTACCGGTCCAAATATGAGTGGCAAATCAGCGTTGCTTCGTCAAACCGCCCTGATCACATTAATGGCTCATGTCGGAAGTTTTGTACCTGCTGATGAAACGTTCATCTCTTTGACAGATAAAATCTTTACCCGTGTAGGTGCTTCTGATAATTTGAGCGGGGGCGAATCCACTTTTATGGTTGAGATGAACGAAACAGCAAGCATCATCAATAATGTAACGAATCGCAGCCTGATATTACTTGATGAGATCGGTCGTGGCACTTCAACTTATGATGGCATTTCAATTGCATGGAGCATTGCAGAGCATTTACACAACTGTATGCAAAAACCAAAAACACTTTTTGCTACGCACTACCATGAACTCAATGAATTAGAAGAAAAGTTTTCCGGTATTAAGAATTATCACATCACCAATAAAGAAGTTGGTAACAAAATTATTTTTTTAAGAAAGCTGGCAAGAGGCGGAAGCACCCACAGTTTTGGAATTCATGTTGCAAGAATGGCGGGCATGCCGCCCTCTTTGATCGAAAGAGCAAATGATATTTTAAAACAGCTGGAAACTAAGCATGTTGATGAGCCAGGAGTCAAGGGTCAGGAGTCAGAAGTTCTGAGTCTTGATAAAAAAGTAAAGAATCTATCGTTGCCTCAAATGCAACTTTCAATTTTTGATGCGCACAGCGAAACGTTTGATGAGATTAGGAAATTGCTTGCTGATATAGATATTAACAGACTGACGCCGGTGGAGGCACTTTTAAAGCTGCAGGAGATAAAAAACAAATTGAAATAGAGAGGTGTCATCAGGTTTATCCACAAAATCCAGTAGGTTTTTCCAAAAAGGCAGCACCGTGCTTTTCAAATGCAAAAACTTCTTACTTTTATCACAAATACTAAAAGTATGAAGCTTCCAAAACTAACTGCTTTTTTTCTATGCCTCTCAACTGTATTTATGACCTCTTGCAAGAGTAGTGACGAAGTTGAAAAAGAGAACATTTACTATGGCACCATCACCATGACCGGGGCCCAGGAAACACCGCCCGTAACAACCAGTGCCACCGGCACTATTGATGCGAATTATAACCGGCTTTCAAAAACACTCAATTATACCGTAACATTCAGTGGCCTTTCTGACAGTGCAGTTGCTGCGCATATTCATGGGTTGGGTGAAGTAGGAATTTTGGCCCCTGTGATGCAAACGTTTAACAATTTTCCCAGAAGAAAGGCAGGCACATACACTGGTTCTTTGTTTATTGACGGAATAAAATTCACTGAATCAGATCTGCTTGCCCAACGATATTATATAAATATCCATTCAAAAACACATGCAGGAGGAGAAATCAGGGGCCAGTTGATTCTTAACAAACAGTAAAGCCAAAACTTCCAGATACAAACCCCCTTCCCTATGGCAAGGGGGCTTTTTATTTCGCATCAAACCAAAGCTTTTTATCATTATTCCAATCGCCGTTGTAATTAATGAAAAGTTCTTCGCCTGCTTCAATATTACGAACAGTTTTTATTTTGATCGTTTCACTTTCAAAATTCATTTCATATTCACAGTTCGATTTATATGAATGATTGTAGACAGGAACAAATCCCAGCGCCATGCAGCATTGTTTGCTATCTGCTCCCCATTCAAAAATATAATCATGAAGGAGAGTCTGATCGAGTAATTTTCTTTCTTCAGACGACATCACGATCACCGGGGATGCTTCTATTATAGTATTCGCCGGAATTGACTCCTTTGTAAAAACACCTCTCCCTATTCCATCAGATTTATCAATATATATTGAAGGATGGATCATCAATGGCAAAAATATAAATCCCGCTTTCAGAATCACAACTTAATTTTGCCACCCGGATTTTTATGTCAGACTATCTTGGTGGAAATATACAACAGCATTTTAATTACCTGCTTGAAAGCGGGAATGAAACGGCTGCACGTCAGTTTCTCGATCATCAGAATATAAGCGATGTGGCTGATCTGATAAATGAATTCCCTGAACAGGAGGGGTATATCATCACTCACATGAGTGTTCATCGGGCAGCAAGTGTGTTCAAGATCCTTGATCTTTCCGCGCAAAAACAGATCATTCGGGAATTGCCTCCCTATAAAACAGCCGAACTGTTAAATGTACTTTCACCTGATGATCGTACAGATTTTTTAGAAGAACTTCCCAGCAATGCAGTACGTGAATTGATAAAGCTACTTGAACCAGAAGAAAGAAAGACCACGCTCTCATTATTGGGTTACCCCGAAGACAGTATTGGTCGTTTGATGACCCCGGACTATGTTTATGTATATCCACACAATACTGTAGAAGAAGTCTTCACAACTATTCGTAAACATGGTAAGGATAGCGAAACGATCAATGTAATCTATGTTATCAATGAAAAAGGTGAGTTGATCGATGATATCCGTATCAGGGATTTTATCTTAAGCCAGCCAAATAAAAAAGTTGCTGACCTCGTCGACAATCGTGTGACCTCACTTAACGCGTATGATGACCAGGAAAAAGCCAGTGAAATTTTTAAAAGAGAAAATCGCGTAGCGTTGCCGGTAGTAAGCAACAGTAACAAGTTACTGGGTATTGTAACAATTGATGATATACTGTGGGTTGCTGAAGAAGAATTCAGTGAGGATATGCAAAAAATGGGGGGAACTGAAGCATTGGAGCAACCCTATCTTGAAGTACCGTTACATAAACTTTATAGAAAAAGAATTATCTGGCTATTGATCTTATTCGTCGGCGAAACATTAACGATAGCGGCTATGTCGAATTTTCAGGAAACACTTGAGCAGGTCCTAGTACTTTCTACTTTTATTCCATTGATCATTTCAAGCGGGGGCAACAGTGGATCACAGGCGGCAACACTGATCATACAGGCAATGGCACTGGGTGAAGTAGAAATAAAAGACTGGTGGCGGATTGCAAGCAGAGAAATTATCTCTGGATTGTTAATGGGGACAACCCTTGGCATCCTTGGCTTCTTTATCGTCTTTGGAGGTTACCGGATATTCGGATTATTTGGCGAACATTTTATCCGTATCGGCTTTGCAATCGGGTTTGCTGTCGTTGGAGTAGTCATATGGGGAACAATAATGGGATCCATGCTGCCGCTATTATTGAAAAAACTTGGCGCTGATCCTGCGGCATCGTCAACTCCCTTTATTGCAACATTAGTTGATGTAACAGGTTTATTGATTTATTTCGGTACAGCATTTCTTCTCCTTAAAGGTGTTCTTTTATAACACTCATAGTGGAGATCCAGGATCGCCACCGCTTTTTGTCGTCTGAGCATTTTTGTGCAATTTCGTTTTTTGCAACCGCTCAATCGTTTGCACATTCTCCAATAAATGATAAAATCTAACCTAATCTTATGTGTGGAATAGTTGGTTATACCGGCCCAAGAGAAGCATATCCCATTATTATAAAAGGACTCCAACGACTTGAATACCGCGGTTACGACAGCACTGGTGTCGCCTTACTAAATGGCGGCCTTAATGTTTATAAGAAAAAAGGGAAAGTCGCAGAATTGGCCGATACGCTAGTAGGTGAAAATCTTCATGCAAATATTGGTATTGGGCATACCCGATGGGCCACACATGGTGAACCCAGTGATCGCAACGCACATCCTCATACATCTGCGAGCGGTAAACTTGCAATGATCCATAATGGTATAATTGAAAATTATGCGCAACTAAAACAAGAGCTGACAAACAAAGGATACCACTTTAAAAGTGACACCGATACTGAGGTATTGCTGAATTTTGTTGAGGAAATAAAAAAGAATAACCAGTGCAATCTGGAAGAAGCGATCCGAGTAGCCTTGAAACGGGTAACCGGTGCCTATGTTATTTTATTGATCGATGAGGACGATCCCGAAACAATCATTGCAGCAAGAAAGGGAAGTCCATTAGTTATCGGTATAGGAAAAGGCGAACATTTTCTAGGTTCTGATGCATCACCGATGCTTGAGTACACAAAAGAAGTTGTGTATGTAAACGATTATGAACTTGCAATAGTGAAGCCTAATGAGCTCATTTTAAAAAATCTCGGCAATGAAAAGCTGACGCCATTTGTACAAAAGCTGGATATCGAATTAGCGGCAATTGAAAAGGGCGGTTATGACCACTTCATGCTCAAAGAGATCAATGAACAGGCGGACACGGTGTTTGATTGTTTACGTGGAAGACTGGATGCAGAGAAAGGAACGATCATAATGGCAGGTGTAGAAAATAATATGGATAAGCTTGTCGATGCAAAGCGCATCATCATTATTGCTTGTGGTACCAGCTGGCATGCGGGACTTGTTGCTGAATATATTTTTGAAGAACTCTGCCGGATACCGGTTGAGGTGGAGTATGCATCTGAATTCAGGTATCGCAATCCTGTCATTCACCGGGGTGATGTGATCTTTGCTATTTCGCAAAGCGGAGAAACGGCGGACACCCTTGTGGCAATTGAAAAGGCAAAACAACAAGGCGCATTTATTTTTGGCATCGTAAACGTTGTTGGTTCTTCCATTGCCCGTACCTCACATGCCGGTGCTTACACGCATGCCGGGCCCGAAATTGGCGTGGCAAGTACAAAAGCATTTACAGCACAGCTTGCCGTGTTGACAATGGTGGCATTAAAGATTGCAAAACAAAAAGGTACTATTGATGAAGAAAGGTATATGCACCTGTTACAGGAACTTCATGATGTGCCTCATAAAATCGCCGAGGTTTTAAAAAATGCGGACCAGGTCAGGAAACTGGCAGCAAAATATAAAGATGCACGAGATTTTCTTTATCTCGGTCGCGGTTATAATTTTCCGGTTGCTCTTGAAGGAGCCTTGAAACTAAAAGAAATCTCGTACATACATGCTGAAGGTTATCCGGCTGCTGAAATGAAACACGGGCCGATAGCCTTGGTTGATGAAAATCTTCCTGTGGTGTTCGTAGCAACACGAGATAGCTATCATGAGAAGGTGGTCAGCAATATGCAGGAGATAAAAGCCAGAAAAGGAAGAGTGATCTCGGTGATAACAGAAGGCGACGAACATTCTTCTTCACTTTCCGAATCGATAATGTCGGTGCCTGCGGCCGATGAAATTGTTGCCCCAATGCTGAGCGTTGTTCCTTTACAATTACTTGCTTATTATATTGGCGTAATGAAAGGCTGCGATGTTGATAAACCGAGGAATTTGGCAAAAAGTGTAACGGTTGAATAAAAACCATAATCTGAACCAGCAACATGAGTGATATAAAGAAAAAACCGGTTAGCTCCCTCGGTTACAATTTTGTTTCAAAAGAATTTATTCCAAAAGGGAAAGATGAATATTATCTCCGCAATCTTCAAAACCGGAGCGGCATTGTTTACCGCCAATTAACAAAATCAGAGATTAAAGCACTGCAACAGCATAACAATACTGCTGACGATTGGAGCAAATTGCTGGTGGCTGAACCTTTTAACTCAAACCTCATTAAGAACTGTAATTTTTTTGGTTTGAACCGTATCGGTAAACTCGAAAACCTCTTCCTTGAATATCATGATATCCGCTTACAGGTTGGCCTTTATGACAGCACCATTGTCAGTTGTGATTTTGGTGATAATGTGGTTGTGAATAATGTTAATTATATGAGCCATTACATTGCCGGCAATGAAGTGATTATTGTCAATGTAAATGAACTTTCTGTTTCCGACCATTCAAAATTTGGAAATGGAATTATCAGGGAAGGTGAGAAAGAAAATATTCGCATTTGGCTGGAAATCTGCAATGAAAATGCCGGCCGGGCCATTATGCCTTTTAATGGTATGTTGCCCGGCGATGCATGGCTTTGGAGCCGCTACCGGGATGATGAGACACTGATGAAAAAATTCAAACAGTTTACTGAAAAGCAATTTGATAAGAAAAGAGGTTATTATGGTAAGATCGGTGATGGAACAGTTATAAAAAATTGCCAGATCATTAAAGACACCTGGATCGGGAAGGAAGCTTATATAAAAGGGGCAAACAAGTTAAAAAACCTTACTATCAATTCCGGCGATGAAGGCAAAACACAGATCGGCGAAGGATGTGAATTAGTAAATGGTATCATTGGCTTTGGTTGCCGGATCTTTTATGGTGTAAAGGCTGTTCGCTTCATCCTCTCTGATCATTCTCAATTAAAGTATGGCGCAAGACTTATCAACTCTTATCTTGGTTATAATTCAACTATTTCCTGCTGCGAAGTTTTGAACTCACTTATTTTTCCTGCACATGAACAGCATCATAACAATTCTTTTCTCTGCGCTGCGTTGGTATTAGGACAAAGCAATATGGCTGCCGGTGCTACAATTGGTTCAAATCATAATAGTCGCGGTGCAGACGGAGAAATCATTGCTGGCAGGGGATTTTGGCCGGGACTCTGTGTGAGTCTAAAGCACAACTCGAAGTTTGCATCATTTACCATCATTGCAAAAGGTGATTATCCTGCCGAGCTAAATATCCCCATCCCGTTTTCATTAGTAAGCAATGATGTAAGTAATGACAAACTGGTTATAATGCCGGCTTACTGGTTTATGTATAACATGTATGCCTTAGCAAGAAATGAAGAAAAATATGAAGCAAGAGATAAGCGGGGAAATAAACTTCACCATATTGAGTATGATTTTCTTGCGCCTGACAGTGTGAATGAGATCTTTGATTCCATTTATTTGCTGAAAAAATTTACGGGCCAGGCTCTTGCCAAAAAACAAAATAAAAAACTCGACGAAAGCCAATTGGTTTCTTTAGGCGGGAAATTATTGGAAGCAAGAGAACCAATAGTTGAGGAGCTGGAGATCTTAGCGAATGAATTTGAAAATGCAGGCAGAAAGGTGCAGCTTACTAAAGTGCTGCAATCGTATACAATTTTTAAAGAACTGGTGGTCTATTATGGGGTTAATCAATTGCTGCATTTTGCCTGGAACCATAAGATCAATGATTGGGAAAACTTTTATGTGGCACTGCCCCTGAGAGCAAGAAGAAGTAGTTGGTTAAATATTGGCGGCCAGTTATTCCCCCAGCCCGCAGTCAATACATTTAAAAAAGAGATTTATTCAGGTATAATAAAAAACTGGGATGATGTGCATGGGTTTTACCGCCTCAATGCACAAATTTATCAGGAACAAAAACTGCAGCACTCCTTTGCTTCGCTACTTGAAATTCTGGAGCTGAAACCTTCGGACCTTGATAAAAAAATATTTAGGGAACTCGTTCAGCAAGCGCTGGCTACCCGTGAATGGATGGTCAAAGGTATAGTTGAGTCAAGAGCAAAAGATTATCATAATCCATTTCGTAAAATGGTCTATGATAATCGCAGACAAATGGAAAAGGTGATCGGTAAACTTGATGAAAATAGCTTTATAAATAACAGAATGGCGGAGATGAAAGATTACCGGGAAAAAACAAAAGTTCTCATAAAAAAGTTGAAGCTCTGATCAATTTTCCCGATCTATTTTTTTCTGAAGAATAGCCTGATCGGAACGCCTTTGAGATTAAAATTTTCCCGGAGTTGGTTTTCAAGGTAGTTTTTATAGGGCTGTTTTACATCATCAGGAAAATTACAAAAGAAGGCAAACGAAGGAACAGCCGTTGGCAATTGCGTAACATATTTGATCTTGACCGGGTTACCTCTTACTACCGGCGGATGGTATGATTCAATCGCCTTTAAAATCGTTTCATTTAACTCTGAAGTAGGTATTTTTCTTTTCTTGCTTTCCGCCACTTCCAATGCAATTTCTATCGCCTTAAAAATTCTTGTTTTCTCTTTTGCAGAAATAAACAGTATTGGAACGTCTGTAAATGGCGCCAGCTTTTGTTTGAGCTTTATTTCATAATCACGGGCGGTATTTGTTTCTTTTTCTGCAAGATCCCATTTGTTAACAAGAACAACGATACCCTTGCCTTTTCTTGTTGCAAGACTGAATATGCTGACATCCTGTGCGGAGATTCCTTTTGTTGCATCGATAAGTAATAAACAAACATCGGCTTCATCCATCGCTTTGATAGCGCGGATGACAGAATAAAATTCAAGGTCCTCATGCACTTTGGTTTTTTTACGAATTCCGGCGGTATCGATCAATACGAATTCTTTTTGAAAGAGTTTATAGTGTGTATGAATAGAATCTCTTGTAGTACCTGCAATTTCGCTTACAATCGTACGCTCCTGCCCTATCAAAGAATTTAGTAAGGAAGATTTACCAACATTTGGTTGACCAATAATGGCAAATTTTGGCAACGATTCAGCAACATCAAACAGATCATCGTCCGCCACGGGAATCAATTCGGCTACTGCATCCAGCAATTCACCCGTACCACTCCCGCTGACTGAAGAAATGAAAAATATTTTGTCAAATCCAAGACTGTAAAATTCTGAAGCCGCCAGCATCCTTTCATTGTTATCGACTTTATTCACTACCAGGAACACCGGTTTTGAGCTTCGGCGAAGCAACTGCGCCATCGCATCATCGAGATGGGTAATGCCCGTAGCTGCGTCAGTCATAAAAATAATTGCATTGGCTTCTTCGATTGCGATCGTCACCTGCTTTCTTATTTCTATTTCGAACACATCATCGCTGTTAGGGACAAATCCTCCCGTGTCTATGACGTTAAAGCTTTTCCCATTCCAATCGGTTACACCATACTGCCTGTCACGAGTTACGCCACTTATGTCATCTACAATAGCTTTGCGTTGCTCTAATAAGCGATTAAAGAGTGTGCTCTTGCCTACGTTAGGCCTTCCTGTTATTGCTAATGTAAATCCCATACCCCTGTCCCCTAAAGGGGAACTTAAATTTAATTGTTAATAATATATTTGCTTATACTTGTCTTTTGAATCAATAAAAAGATTTCTTCAGCCCTAAGTTCCTCCATTAGGGGTACAGGAGGTTAATGATACCCATATTCCTTTAACCAATTTTCATTATCCCTCCATTTATCTCTTACTTTTACAAAAAGCTCTAAAAAAATCTTTTGCTGTAAAAAATCTTCAATTGATTTCCTTGCTTCTGTTCCAAGCTTTTT